>JAFYPP010000002.1 GCA_017559995.1 Clostridia bacterium
ATCGCCGGTGTCAGTCTGTGCGCCTGCTTTTTGCTGTTCGTGGCGGCAAACAAGCTGACCACCGCGGCCAACGCCATCGTGCTGCAGTATACGGCCCCCATTTTCATCCTCATCATCAGCGCCGTCTTTTTCCGGGAGCCGCTGAAAAAGCGGGAGATCCTGGCGGTGCTAGGCACCGTGGCCGGTATGGTGCTGTTCTTTTTCGATCAGCTGTCGCCCGGTAACGTCTACGGCAACGTGATGGCCATTCTGGCCGGTGCCTTTTTGGGCGTCATGTTCACGCTGGTGGGCAAGGCGGGCGGAGATGATTCGGTGCGTATGAGCGGTATCCTGTTCGCCCATGTGCTCACCGCCTTCATCGGTATTCCTGCCGGTCTGCCCGGTACGGCCTCCTGCACCGGTGCCGAGATCTGGTACATCCTGGTGCTGGGCGTGGTGCAGCTGGGCATCCCTTATGCATTATATTCGCTGGCATCCCGGGACTGTCCCGCCCTGGCCTGTTCGCTCATCGGCATGATAGAGCCGCTGCTCAATCCGGTGTGGGTGCTGATCTTCGCCGGAGAAGTGCCCGGTGTCTTTGCTCTGGTCGGCGCCTGCGTCATCATCGGCGTGGTGGCGTGGTGGTGTGTCGCCGACAGCAAAGCGCAAAAAGCGGAAGCATAAAAGAAAAGACCTGCCGAAGCAGGTCTTTTTTTATTTTTGTTCGCAGACAGTATAGATGTCCGTGCGTCGGGCGGAGAACAGGGGCAGCTGCCGCCGCGCGGCGCTGACCGCATCCGGATCCAGATCGCTGTACAGGATGCAGGAGTCTGCCTCCGCGCGGGTAAGGATCTGTCCCAGAGGGCTGCACAGAATGGAGTTGGCATAGGAAACGTACACGCCGTGTTCATCCCGGGCTGGCGCCACGCCCACGGTGTATACCTGATCGTCGGTGGCACGCTGACGGAACATGGTCTCCCAGTGCAGCGGCCCGGTGGTCATGTTGAAGGCGGCGGGCACGATGATGGCCCGGGCACCCCGCAGTGCCATCAAACGGGACAACTCGGGAAAACGGAAGTCAAAGCAGATACACAGACCGAAGGTGATGCCCTCGAAGTCAAACGTGGTGACCTCCTCGCCGGGGGTGAAGGTGTCCGACTCCCGAAAGAACTGGCCGCCGTCGAAAGCCACGTCAAACAGGTGCATTTTGCGGTGGCGGGCCAGCTGGCTGCCATCGGGGCCGAACACGAAAGACGTGTTGTAGACACGGCCGCCGTCACGTTCCGGCATGCTGCCGGCCACCAGACAGATGCCGTTTTCCGCGGCGCAGCGGGACATGGCCTGCCACACCGGGCCGCCTGCCGGCTCGGCGTACGGGACGAAGTATTGGGCGGAATAGGGACAGCAGAACATTTCGGGCAGCACCACCAGACGGGCGCCCGACTGTGCGGCTTCCCGCACCTGGGCGCAGGCGTTGTCCACGTTGGCCTGCTTGTCAAATCCTACCGGCGTCTGCAGCAGGGCGATCTTCATCGCAGACCACCGGCGTAAGCGCCACCCCAGACCACACGGCGGTAATTTTCACGGTCGGTGTCACCCTCGGTGCTGATGAACAAAAGGCGGCTGTTCTCGTCCAGACCCAGCCGCTCCTTCATGTCGGCCAGGTTGGGATCCAGCAGCAGGTTCATGGCCGCGCCAAAGGCCGCAGCGCCCGATTCGCCCGAAACGATGGGGGCATCGCCGCGGCAGGGAGCGGCAAGGATACGCATGCCGTCGGCAGCGGCCGACTCGGGCACGGTGAGGAAACCGTCGGCGCAGGCCTTCAGCACTTCCCAGCCGATGGAGCAGGGCTCGCCGCAGGCGAGACCCGCCATAATGGTATCCATATCGCCGGTGACATTGTGCAGGGTGCCGTCATCGGCTTTTGCGGTGCGGAACAGGCAGTCGGCCTTGTTGGGCTCCACCACTACGATCTTGGGTTTGTTTTCACCGTACAGCGCGGTGAAGAAACCGGCCATGGCGCCGGCCATGCTGCCTACGCCGGCCTGCAGGAAGATGTGGGTGGGAGCCTGCTCCAGCTGGGCAGCCATTTCGGCGCCCATGGTGGTATAACCCTGCATGATCCACAGGGGGATGTCGGTGTAGCCTTCCCAGGCGGTGTCCTGCACCATGACCCAACCGTACTCCCGGGCGTGCTTGTCGGCCAGACGGACGGCATCGTCGTAATTCATGTCGGTGATGGAGGCGTCGGCACCCTCGGCACGGATGTTGTTCAGACGCTCCCGGGCGGAACCCTTGGGCATATAGACCACCGACTTCTGGCCCAGCTGATTGGCGGTCCAGGCCACACCGCGGCCATGGTTGCCGTCGGTGGCGGTGACGAAGGTCAGCTGACCCAGCTTTTCCCGCACTTCCTCCGACAGGATGCGGTTGGCGGGCAGATGTTCAATATCCTCCCCCAGGGTCTTGGCGATGTAGCGGCCCAGGGCATAGCTGCCGCCCAGCACCTTAAAGGCGTTGAGACCGAAGCGGCAGCTCTCGTCCTTCACCTGAATGGCTGCAACGCCAACGGCTTTGGCCAGCCCGGGCAGGGAAGTCAGCGGGGTCTGGGTATATTGGGAAAAACCGGCGTGAAATGCCCGGGCCTTGCCGGCCTCTGCGGGAGAGAAAGCCGACAGGTCGGCCTTGCCGTCGGGGATCCTGGTAACCAGTTCAAAACGTTCTTGCATTGTACAACACTCCTTTTCCTGTATTGTAGCTTGTTTCGCTCCGTTTTGGAAGTACTTTTGCCGCGTTGACAGGTCTTTTTTCTTACAATATAATAAAATAATAAAAATAGATAAAACAGGGGGGATCATCGTGAAAGAAATCAATGTACAGGAACTGCAGCTCAATCCCATGACGCTCATCGCCAAGCGGTGGATGCTCATCACCGCCGGAACGGAAGAACGCGGCTACAATACCATGACCGCCAGTTGGGGTCATCTGGGTTCCATCTGGGGCCACGGAGGCGGTCTGCCCACCTCGGTGATCTATGTGCGGCCCCAGCGCTATACCAAACAGTTCGTGGATCGGGAAGAGCTGTATACGCTGTGCTTTTTCCCGGAGGAGCGACATCAGGCACTGGCTTATTTGGGCACTCACTCCGGCCGTGACGGAGATAAGGTTGCCGCCGCCGGCCTGACGCCGGTGTTTGAGGACGGCTATACCTATTTCGCCGAAGCCGAGCTGGTGCTGGTCTGCCGCAAGCTGTACCGGGCGCCCATTGTGGAAGAGGGCTTTTTGGACCGGGAAGTGCTGGAGGATTGCTATCCCCGGCGGGACTTCCATGATCTGTACGTGGGCGAGATCCGCCGGGCCCTGGTGCGGGACTGACATTCCCTTGAAAGAAATGAAAAAACACCGCCGAATACGGCGGTGTTTTTGTTATGCATGTCACGGCTTCAGAAGACGAATGTTCTGCTTCTGCAGTAGGAACGCGTATGCGCCAAAGGATATCAGACTGTCAAAAAGGTTGCCGATGCCGAATAAAAGGGCAATTCCGGTGAGGGATGGCACCCAAAGGCCACGGCGGTATAGAAGGAAGGCGGTGCCATAATAAATCGTGTTGGTAATAATGGATTCTGCCAGCATATAGTTCGTTTTGCCCAATCCGTAGAAAGTAGCGTCACAGATGTTCTGGAAGGCAAAGGGTACATAAAAACCGATGAGAAGCAGCGTGAGGTCAAACAGCTTGTCTGCATCCGTAAAATCCAGCACATTCGTGATGAACGGCTTCCAAAAAGGAATGCTGATGAACCACAGACAGGAAATCACACCCGTGATGAAGAAATACCCCAGTGAGTTTCGCCGGAGGGTCCTTTGATCGGTGGCAATTTCCTGCTTGATCAGCTCACCAAGCTGGAGAATGGGCAGCAGGAGCCACCCCCAAATGAAGTTATTTGCCACCCAATATGTGCCTTGCTCGTGGACAGTGTTGACCATTCGCACGATCATAATCATATAGGCAAGATTGCGGACGAGGGATTCCGCGCCGGATATGCCGCTGATTGTCAGTAACGCCTTTGCCCAAGCGAAACGGCAGGGAAACCTGGTAAAAAGCGAAACACCTTCTTTTTTCGCAAGCAGAAAAAGAGAAATAGCCAGCAGCAGTGCGTTGACGATGATGTTGGAGTATCCAATGCCATTTACACCGAGATTTGCGGAACAAGGTAACGTGGATACAAGAAATGTATCGGAAACCAGACACAGAATGAGCCGCGCGAAAGAAATGGCGTACAGATATTTACTTTTACCCACGGTGGTAAGCGCAATAAGAGTAAATTGCGCAAGAACGGCGAAGACGTTGGCCACACTTTCGATGCGGATATACGATGCCGAAGGGGAGAGGATGCTCGCGTCTGCCGCCATGAGGGACAGCATCGGTTCGGCGAAAATCAGTACGGCGGCAGACAATGGGATATAAACACCAAGTGTGATCAGCAATCCGGTGCGAATGCGGTTGGCAAACTCGTGCCTGTCCTCCCTGACGGTTCCGATGAAATAGAATAACGGCAGGATCAGTGCTTCATTCGCAATCTCGTAGAGCAGATTTACCCACGAAAGCTGTCCTGCGATGGAGTAGGCCCATTCGTTTGGCAACTGACCGAGGAAGAACACTCGTACAGTGTTGTAGCAGGTGGGTGCAAATCCTGTGGCGAGCAGTGCGAAGAAAAGCCTGTAGTTAATATTGCAAAGGGATAACTTGATTTTGGAAAGCATGCCGTTTTCCTCCCCGTGGTATCGAAGTATCCTGGGCAAAAGGAAACCGCAGTTGACGGTGCGTCAACTGCGGTCTTTTGGTGGACCTGAGGAGATTCGAACTCCCGACCCCCACAATGCGAATGTGATGCGCTCCCAACTGCGCTACAGGCCCAAAAGCATAATACATTATATGCCAGCAATGCGGAAATGTAAAGGGGGTCTTTTCAAAAACTTCGGTGCATAGTTGGCCGGCCGGTTTCAATACTACAATATTATATGTGTAGGGGGGAGGGGTAATATGCTCATTCCTTTTTTCCGGACGCTGATCCTGTATTTCTGCATCATCGTCGCGGTGCGGCTCATGGGCAAACGGCAGGTGGGGGAGATGCAGCCCGGGGAATTGGTGGTCACCATTCTGGTATCCGCGGTGGCTTCGGTGCCCATGCAGGACATGGACATCCCGCTGGCCCACGGCCTGGTGCCGGTGTTCACCCTCATTGCCGCCGAGGTGCTGGTGTCGGCACTGTCGCTGAAGTGGGAGCCGCTGCGCCGCCTGCTGTCCGGCCGCCCCGTGGCGGTGGTCCGGGAGGGAAAGGTAGACAGGGAAGCGCTGAAAAGCCTGCGGATGAGTCTGGACGACCTGCTGGAAGATCTCCGTCTGGCCGGTGTTTTTGACCTGCGGAAGGTGGCCTTTGCCCAGGTGGAGACCAACGGCAGGCTGTCGGTGCTGCCAACGGACGGCGGCCCGGGGCCGTTCTACCTTCTGGTGGCCGACGGGCGGCCTGACCCCAAGGCGCTGGCCCGGCTGGGAAAAACCGCCGACTGGCTGGGATCCGTCCTTCGTGCTTACGGTGCCGCCGATTGCCGGGAGGTTTTTCTGTTCTGCGCCGACCGGGCGGGGAATATGATCTTTTTGCGGAAAGGGGAGTGAGGTATGCGGTGGCGAGTGCTGATCGCGGCGATCCTGATCGTGGCGCTGCTGGTGGGCGGCGGCGTGTGCAGACGAAAAGTCGGAGTCTGCTGCGGGGAAGTGGCGGAACTTGTGAAGCTCGCACGGGCCGAACTGCGCCCGGAACCGCTGGAGGAGGCGGCACGCATTTGGGAGCGGCGTCTGCCGCTGCTGTCCTGTGTCCTGACCCACGACCGTCTGGAGCGGGTAGGGGAGGGGCTGGCCCGGGCGGAGGGGTTTCTGCGCGCGGGAGACCGCGGGAACTTTCTGGCGCAAATCGATGGGCTGTTGTATTTTCTGGACGATATTCGTGAATATGACCATATCCGTTTGCAAGCCCTGCTATAAATTCCAGAAATTGAGAAAAAACGTCTTTTGGGATACGGGGAGTATTGGCCCCTTTTTGTGTTTTAAACACTTGACAATGGATGTTGTTGTGCTTACTGCACAAAAAATGACAGGAATTTCGTGAGAACATACGAAAAACAACGCAAATTTGGTAAAAATAACGAAATGTATAGAATAATTTTGTTGGTAATGCCGTTGGGGTGCAATCTTGTAATCGGGTTCACAATGTGTTAACATTAAATCATTAAAAATCTCGCAGGATAGTTGAAAATTTTCAGCACACCTGCGTGATGAAAAAACACGAGGAGGGTTCTCTAATGGTCGAAATCATCACTAATGTCAACAACTGGATCAACGGCATTGTCTGGGGTATCCCCATGATGATTCTGATCCTGGGTGTCGGTGTGTATCTGTCCGTCAGCTGCGGTTTCCCCCAGTTCGCACACTTCGGACATATCATGAAAAACACCCTGGGTAAGGCGTTCGAAAAGGACGAAAAGAAGGAAGGCGCTGTTTCTCCCTTCAAGGCTATGTGTACCGCACTGGCCGCATCCATCGGTACCGGTAACATCGCCGGTGTCTCCGGTGCTATCGCTCTGGGCGGCCCCGGTGCCGTCTTCTGGATGTGGATCTCCGCTATTCTGGGTATGTGCACCAAGTACGCCGAAGTTACGCTGGCTATCAAGTACCGCGAGCGCAACGAAAAGGGCGACTGGATCGGCGGCCCCATGTACTACATCAAGAACGGTCTGGGCGCCAAGTGGAAGTGGCTGGGCTCTATCTTTGCCGTGTTCGGCGCTCTGGCTGCCTTCGGTATCGGTAACATGACCCAGATCAACACCATCGCCGGCACCATCAACACCGCCATTTCTCAGTTCACCGCCACCACTGAATCCCAGCAGCTGATCATCGCCTGGGTGGTTTCCATCATCTGCGCCGCCATTGCCGCCATTGTTCTGCTGGGTGGTATCCAGCGTCTGGCTGACGTCTGCGCTCTGCTGGTTCCCGTCATGGCCGTTATCTACATCATCGCTGCTATCATCGTCATCATCGTCAACATCGGTGCTGTTCCCGCTGCTTTCGGCGCCATCTTCAAGGGCGCTTTCAATCCCTCTGCTGTGGTCGGCGGTGCCGTCGGTATCACGCTGAAGACCGCTATCACCAAGGGCGTTGGCCGTGGTATCTTCTCCAATGAGGCCGGTCTGGGCTCCGCTCCTATCGCCCACGCTGCTGCTGACGTTGACCATCCCGTTAAGCAGGGTATGTTCGGTGTCTTCGAAGTCTTCATGGATACCGTCGTTGTTTGTACCATGACTGCTCTGGTCGTCCTGCTGGGCGTCGGCGTGGACAATGTTGTCTACGGCCAGTCCATCGGTGCTGACCTGACCATCAGCGGCTTCATGTCCGTCTTCCCCGGCAAGCCTGCCGCTCTGGCCGTTGCCATCTGCCTGTCCCTGTTCGCTCTGTCCACCGTTCTGACCTGGGCTCTGTATGGCTGCCGCTGCACCGAGTTCCTGTTCGGTTACAAGGCTTCCCGTATCTACCTGGTCATCTTCTGCGCATTCGCCTGTATCGCCGGTGCCGTTTCTCTGGATCTGGCCTGGGCAATCGCAGACACTCTGAACGGTCTGATGGCCATCCCCAACCTGATCGCTCTGGCTCTGCTGAGCCCCGTGGTCATCAAGCTGACCAAGGAGTATTTCCAGGGCATCAAGGCCAAGAAGTAAATCATCACTTCACAAAAAGAACCCCGGAGCATTTGCTCCGGGGTTTTCTTTTGATTTTGTTATCGGATGAAGTCGGTGCAAACTCTCGGTTCATAGGTGGGCAGCGCCTTACCCTTGGTGTGCTCGATGAGCCAGGCGATGTTCTGACCCAGGGTGCGCATGGTCTGCAGACCCTCTTCGTCCTTGCGGACGTCATCGGGGGTGTAGCCGTGGACCTGGTTCCAGTACTGGGAGGGAGCCACGGGCATATTGCTGATGGTGAAATATTTGTTCAGCCGGTCAAAGGAGGCGCTGGCGCCGCCGCGGCGGCAGGACACTACTGCCGCGCCGATCTTGCCGCTCCAGCGGCCGCAGGAAGCGTAGAACAGTCGGTCCAAAAAGGCGCACAGCTGACCGTTGGGGCCGGCGTAATACACGGGGGAGCCAACCACCACGCCGTCAAACTCGCCGGCACGGCGCAGCAGCTCGTTGACGCCGTCCTCAAATACGCACAGGCCGCCCCGCTCCTTGCACTTGCTGCAGTCGATGCAGCCCTGGATGGCCTTCTGGCCGATCCAATAGATCTCGCTCTCCACGCCGCAGGCGTTCAGCGACTTGGCCACCTCGCTGAGGGCGGTATAGGTGCAGCCTTCCTTGTTGGGGCTGCCGTTGATCAGTAATACTTTTGCCATGATGATCCCTGCCTTTCTGCACCCATTGTACCCAATTTTTTGAAGAATTGCAATCAAAGACGGTGGAATTTGAAGCGGGAATGTGCTATGCTTGGGGCAGGGAAGTGAGAATATGAACGCATTTCGTTATTTCTTGGATACGGTGGAAACCATCGAGCCGGGCCACGGCTTTACCCATTATGACGGTTATCATCTTCTGTGGATGGGCATCCTGGTGGTGTTCACCGCGGCGCTGGCTTTGCTGTACCGCAAGCAGGATGGGGAGACCCGCGCGAAATGGCGCAAACGGGTGGCGGTGGCCATCGTGCTGGATGAGGTGTGGATGATGTTCTGGCTCATCGTGGGCGGCAACTACACGCTGGATTATCTGCCCCTGCATCTGTGCTCCATCAACATCATCCTGATCACCATCCACGCCTGGCGGCCCAACCGGACGCTGGACAATTTCCTGTACGGCGTGTGCATCCCCGGCGCGCTGGCGGCCATGCTGTTTCCCAGCTGGTACACGCTGCCGGCGCTGAACTTCATGCATCTGCACAGCTTCACCATCCACATCCTGCTCATCGCCTATCCCGTGATGGCGACAGTTGGCGGGGACATCCGTCCCGATTGGCGGCAGCTGCCCAAATGCATTCTGTTCACCCTCTGCATGGCGGTGCCTATCTATCTGTTCAACCTGGCTTTCGGCACCAACTTTATGTTCCTGATGTATGCCGATGAGGGCAATCCGCTGCTGCTGTTCGAGCAGATGTTCGGCAGCCATCTGATCGGAATTCCCGTGCTGGCCACCGTGTTTGTGGGGGCCATGTATCTGGCGCTGTATCTCATCAGAAAATCCGCAAAAACCGCCAAGTAAACGAAAAAAACAAACCGCTGTGGGTTTCCACAGCGGTTTTTCTGTCAATATAAAACTTTTACGAAAAAATACGCAAAAAATCGTTGACTTCCAACAAAAGTTGTGCTATATTAATAAACTGAATTAGTTTGGGTTAGTTTGCGCATTTCTAACAGGATTATGATAGCAAAACCTGTCGGAAAAAGCAAGACCGAAAGATGCGAAACGCACAACTGGCCCGGGCGTATCGACTGTTAGTTTTGTGTGAAAATAGAGAAATGGAGTGAGGCAACCGATGAAAGATCTTCGCTGCGGAAAAAAGATCCGTAAGAGCTTTTCCCGGACTGACGAAATCCTGGGAATGCCCAACCTCATTGAGGTTCAGAAGAAGTCCTACCAGTGGTTCCTGGACGAGGGTCTGCGTGCCGTCTTCAAAGACGTGGGCGCGATCACCGATTACACCGGCAACCTGGAACTGACCTTCCTGGATTACACCCTGGAAGAGACCCCCAAGTACAGCATCATCGAGTGTAAAGAGCGCGACGCAACCTATGCCGCCCCCCTGAAGGTGCGCATCCGTCTGCGCAACAAGGAGACCGAGGAGATCAAAGAGCAGGAGATCTTCATGGGCGACTTCCAGCTGATGACCGACAGCGGTACCTTTATCATCAACGGTGCCGAGCGTGTTATCGTTTCCCAGATCGTCCGTTCTCCCGGTATGTACTACGGCGTCAACAACGAGCGTCCCGAAAAGACCTGCCACACTTCCACCATCATCCCTTACCGCGGTGCCTGGCTGGAGTATGAGACCGACATCAACGATATCTTCTACGTCCGTATCGACAAGAACCGCAAGCTGCCCATCACCTCTCTGATCCGTGCCCTGGGTGTGGAGACCGACGCCCAGATCAAGGAGATCTTCGGTGAGGATGAGCACATCCTGGCCACCATCGAGAAGGACACCGCCGCCCACACCCGTGAGGAGGCCCTGATCGAGATCTATAAGCGCCTGCGTCCCGGCGAGCCCCCCACGGTGGACTCCGCCCAGACCATGCTGCACAATCTGTTCTTCGATCCCAAGCGCTATGACCTGTCCGCCGTTGGCCGTTACAAGTTCAACAAGAAGATGGATCTGGCCAAGCGTCTGCACAGCCACAAGCTGGCCCGTCCTCTGGCCAACCCCATGACCGGTGAGGTCGTTGCCGAGGCCGGCGAGCAGCTGTCCCGTGAGCGTGCCGAAGAGATCGCCCGTATGGGTGTCAACGAAGCCTGGCTGTCTGTCGACGGCAAGGAGATCAAGATCTTCTCCAACGGCATGGTCTGGCTGAGCGACTTCGTCCCCTGCGACGAGAAGGCTCTGGGCATCCACGAGCGCGTTTCCTTCACTCTGCTGCAGCAGCTGATGGAGCAGTACGAGGGCGAGGAGCTGCTGGAAGCCATCCGCGATAACGCCGCCGACCTGGTCCCCAACCACATCACCGTGGAGGACGTGCTGGCCTCTATCAACTATATGTGCAACCTGCCCTACGGTGTGGGCCTGACCGACGACATCGACCATCTGGGCAACCGCCGTCTGCGTTCCGTGGGCGAGCTGCTGCAGAACCAGTTCCGCATCGGCTTCTCCCGTATGGAGCGTGTCATCCGTGAGCGCATGACCATTCAGGATCTGGACGTTGTCACTCCCCAGAGCCTGATCAACATCCGTCCCGTCACCGCCGCCATCAAGGAGTTCTTCGGCTCCAGCCCCCTGTCCCAGTTCATGGATCAGACCAACCCCCTGGCTGAGCTGACCCACAAGCGCCGTATGTCGGCTTTGGGTCCCGGCGGTCTGTCCCGTGACCGTGCCGGCTTCGAGGTGCGTGACGTACACTACAGCCACTACGGCCGTATGTGCCCCATCGAGACCCCCGAAGGTCCCAACATCGGTCTGATTTCCTATCTGGCATCCTTCGCCCGTATCAACGAGTACGGCTTTGTGGAGGCTCCCTACCGTAAG
>JAFYPP010000029.1 GCA_017559995.1 Clostridia bacterium
CTGACGGTGGGTGGATTCGCCGCCGCGGGGGTGGGTCTCCAGGTTGGTACCGTTACAGAAGTCGTAGTTGTTGCCGCAGGAGTCAGCCATGACCTTGGTGGGAACAGCCTGGGACATGGCGCCCATGATCAGGTCGACCAGGATGTGGTCAGTGACCATACGCTGGAAGCAGCCGTTGGGGGCCTGGCAGTTGACCAGGGTGCCTTCGGGAGCGATGACCTTGATGGGACGCTGGCAGCCGCCGTTGGAGGGGATGTTGGGGTCGGTGACGCAGCGCATGGCGTAGTAGGTAGCGGAAGTGGTGGCGGACAGAGGAGAGTTGATGGGGCCGCGCAGCTGCTTGTCAGTGCCGGTGTAGTCAAACTCGATGTTGTCGCCCTTGACGCGGACGGTCAGCTTGATGGTGTAGGGGCCGCCGGCGAAGCCGTCGTCCAGGATCTTCTCTTCGTGAGTATACTCGCCGTCAGCGATCTCGGCGATCTCGGCACGGGTCAGGCGCTCGGAGTAGTCCATCAGAGCCTCGGTGACCTCGCGGACGGTCTGCATGCCGTACTTGTCGACGATCTGGCAGAAGTTCTTGACGCCGATGTTACAGGCGGAGATCTGGGCCATCAGGTCGCCCTTCATATCACGGGGAGTACGGGTGTTGTTCAGGATAACGCTCCACAGAGCCTCGTTACGGACGCCCTTGTCATACAGCTTGACGGGCTCCATCAGGAAGCCTTCCTGCCAGATTTCAACGGTCCAGGAGTCGCCGGTCCAGATACCGCCCACGTCCTTGTGATGCAGCATGGTCACGGAGAAGCCGACCAGTTCCTTGTCCTGATAGAAGATGGGGGCGATCATGATCAGGTCCTTGGTGTGGTGGGAGCCCAGAGACTCGCCGCCGGCGTAAGGATGGTTGGTCAGGATGATATCGCCGGGATTCATCTGCTCTCTGGAGAAGAACTTGGTCAGAACGGTGTTCAGACAGGGACCCAGGCAGTTCAGGTGGATGGGCACGTTGGCGCCCTCGGAAAGCATTCTGCCCTTGTCGTCAAAAATGGCGGAGGAACAGTCCATCATTTCCTTAACGATGGTGGAATAAGCGCTTCGCACCATGGTAACGGTCATCTGTTCAGCAACGCTTCGCAGCGCGTTGTTGACGACTTCCAATAAGATCGAATTGGCCATAGTTTTCTCCTCCTTACTTCTTATTTACGTTGGTGTACATGATGATGTTCTGCATAGCATCCACTTCAGCATGGTGGCCGGGATAGACAACCACGGTGGCGCCCATTTCGCCGATGACGGCGGGGCCCTGGATGACTTCGCCCACTTCCAGAGTATCACGCTCATAGATGGGCACGGTATGCTCAACACCCTTGAAGACGGCGGTGCCGTACATCTGCTTCTCGCCCTTGACTCGCTTGGCGGCGGAGGCGGAGCTGACCACGTCGGGCTTCACGAAGGAGCCGATGGCGCTGACACGGTAGTTGACGAACTCGATGGGGTCTTCCTTCATGCAGTGGCCGTACATCTGACGGTGCAGCTCGTGGAAGTTGTCCACCAGATCCTCGATGACCTTCTCGGTGACTTCACCGGCGGGCATGGGAACGGAGATCTCGAAAGCCTGACCGAAGTAACGCATATCGCAGGTACGGACCAGCATGCGATCCTTCTCGGGAACATCCTGCTCTTCCAGGCTGGCGATACCCTGGGCATCCAGCTTGGCGTAGACATTGTTGAGCAGCTCGGCGTTGACCTGCTCACGGGTCAGCAGCTTGGTGTGGACGCAGTCAGACTTGATGTCGGACAGAACCAGACCCATGGCGCTGAAAGTACCGGGAGAATAAGGCACGATGACTCGCTCCATCTCCAGCTCTTCAGCGATGGCACCGGCGTGCATACCGCCGCCGCCGCCGTAGCAGACCAGAGCGAACTCACGGGGGTCATAGCCCTTCTGCACGGAGATCAGCTTGATGGCGCGCAGCATGTTGGAGTTGATGACTTCCAGGATACCCTCGGCAGCCTGCATGACAGTGATGCCCATGGGCTTGGCGATGTGCTCGTCGATGGCAGCCATGGTGGTCTCCAGAGCGTTGTCCAGGTTCTCCTCGAAGATCTCGGGACGGATGTGACCGGTGACCAGGTTGGCGTCGGTAACGGTGGGCTTGGTGCCGCCGCGGCCGTAGCAGACGGGGCCGGGATCGGCGCCGGCGGAGACGGGACCGACCTTCAGTGCGCCGCCGCGGTCAACGTAAGCGATGGAGCCGCCGCCTGCGCCGATGAAGGACAGGTCAACGGAAGGAACGGAGATGGGATAGCCTTCGATGTGGCTCTCGGTGGTGAACTTGATAACGTTGTCCTGGATCAGGGCCACGTCGGTGGAAGTACCGCCGATGTCGAAGGTGATGATGTTCTTTTCGCCCATCATCTTGGCCAGATAGTTGGCGGCGATGATACCGGCGATGGGGCCGGAGTCGGCGACGGCGACGGGCTTATACTTGGCCACGTCAAAGGTCATAACGCCGGCGTTGGACTGCATCATGTACAGGTCGGCGCCGATCTTGGCGTCTTCCATGTGCTGTTCGAAGTCCATGATGTGGGATGCCATGTTGGGCATCATGTAAGCGTTGATAACGGTGGTGGAAGTACGCTCGTACTCACGGAACTGCGGGTTGATGTCGGCGGAAGCAGACACAAAGCCTTCGGGCCATGCGGCCTTCAGCGCTTCCTTGACCTTCATTTCGTGCTCGGGGTTGGCGTAGGAGTGCATCAGACAGATACCCACGGACTTGATCTTCTTGGCGCGGAGTTCTTCCACGATGGCGGGGATCTCGTCCAGGTTCAGGGGCTCGGTCTCCTTGCCCTGGAAGTTCATACGGCCGGAGATCTCAAAGCGCAGGTTGCGTTTGACCAGGGGCTCGGGGACTTCCATCTGGATGTCGTAAATGTTTTCCTTACGGTAGGCGCGGCCGATCTCCAGAACGTCCTTGAAACCACGGGTGGTGATCAGGGCGGAGGCCTCGCTTTCCTTCTGGGCGATCATGTTGACCACGATGGTGGTGCCGTAGACCAGCTCGTCAATCTCGTCATTGCGCAGACCGCTGATCTTCACGATCTTCTCAATGCCGTTCATGATACCGTCCATCAGTGCCTTAGGGGTGGTGGGCGTTTTGGCGTAATACATACGGCCGGTGTCGATGTTGGTCAGGACGACGTCGGTATTGGTGCCGCCGGTGTCAATGCCTAATCTGTACATAATGTTTTACCCTCCAGTCATTTTTATCAAATATCTTGTTTTGTGATACCATTTATTGGCTTTTCGAGATTTTTCTATAAAGAAAATACATTTTTTCGCTTCTATCAACCAACCATTTCGCCAAACCCCGGCGGATTTGCCTCTTCATTGTTGGTTAATATCACTATGACGATTTTCTCTATGCTCTCATTATACAAAAGGTGTTCCCACTTGTAAAATACAGTTTCTTGTGATATAATATCAAAAAAATTGATATTTTAAGGAGGTAGTCCCGTGACCAGGCCGGAAATCGAAGCCTTTTTGTCCATCTGCCGCCATAAAAACATTTCCAAAGCCGCCGAAGCGCTGTATATCAGCCAATCTTCCCTGAGCACCCGGCTGAAAATGCTGGAAGATCATCTGGGCTGCCCCCTGCTGCTGCGCGGAAAGGGCAAGCGGGAGATCACCCTGACCACCCAGGGGCAGGCCTTCTACGACCTCGCCCTGCAATATCAGCAGATCATTGAAAAAATGGAAACAGTCGGCCGGGGCGATATGCTGGATCAGCTGCGCATTTCGGTGATCAACAGCGTGGGCAATTATCTGATGCCGCCGGTATTCCGCCGTTTTACCGAAAAATACCCCCACATCCAGCTGGTCATTCAGGATATGGAAGCCGAAATGGCCTGTTCCAGCATCATTCGGGGAAAGACCGACATCGCCTTTTCCACCGCCAAGGTGCAGACCGACCAGATCATCGCCACCCCCTTTTTGGATGATCCCATGGTGGTGCTGTGCGCCGCCGATTCCGACTATCCCGACCAGGTGGATCTGGATATGCTGTCCATCAAAAACGAGATCTACGTCAAATGGTGCGTGGAGCACGCCTACTGGCACAGCGTCACCTTTGGCGGCGACGCCATCCCCCCGGTGGACCTGGCGGTGATGGGCCAGATCCCTCTGTTCCTGTCCGGCCGCAACAAGTGGACGCTGGCCCCCAAGAGCGTCGCCGACCGGCTTTTGGCCGACGGCCAGCTGCTTCGGGCGTGCACCCCCAACTTCCAGGTCCCGTTCCGCACGGTATACATTCTACGCCGCCGGGACAACGCCGAGACCAACACCATCCATTATTTTCTCGACACCCTGCAGGAAGTTCTCCTGGCCAGCAATACCAAGGGGCTGCTGCTGTAAATTCTAAAAACACCTGCTTCGGCAGGTGTTTTTCTGTTGACAGGCGGTTTTTCTCCGCGTATAATGAACATATGAACAATTATTCATATGTGCAGAAAGGAGGCTGCCCGTGCTCCCCTGCAATCACGACCATCCCCACCCCGACCTGACCGCCCTCGGCGGCCATATGCCCGACATCGACAGCCTGTACGACCTGTCCGAAGTCTTTCGCGTGTTCGGCGACTCCACCCGTATCCGCATCCTCTACGCTTTGTTTGAAAGCGAACTGTGCGTCTGCGACATCGCCGCCCTGCTGGGCATGACCCAAAGCGCCGTCAGCCATCAGCTGCGCATCCTCAAGGACGCCAAGCTGGTGCGGTTCCGCCGGGAAGGCAAATCGGTCTTTTACGCTCTGGACGACGATCACGTCCGCATGATCCTGCGTGTAGGCATGGAACATCTCAACCACACACGATAAGAAACGGAGTATTTCTCATGGAAAAGATCTACAACATCGAAGTCTGCTGCCCCAACTGCGCCGCGAAAATGGAAGTTGCCGCCCGCAAGGTGGAAGGCGTGTCCGACGCCGCCATCAGCTTTGTCACCCAGAAGCTGAAGGTCTCCTTTGCCGAAGGCGCCGATCCCGCCGCCGTCATGCCCGAGCTGCTCAAGGCCTGCCGCAAGGTGGAGCGGGACGTGGAGATCCAGTTCTGATGACCAAAAAACAGAAAAAGATGCTGTACCGCATCCTGGCAGCCGCCGGGATGGCGGTGCCGCTGGCACTGCTGCCCCTCCCCGCCTTTCTCTGGCTGATCCCCTATCTGGCGGCGGGATACGATATTCTGCTGGGCGCCCTCCACGGCATTCGCAGCAAAGATCCCTTCGACGAAAACTTTTTGATGGCGGTGGCCACTGTGGGCGCCCTCTGCCTGGGTGAGTTTCAGGAGGCGGTGGCGGTCATGGTGTTTTTCCAGACCGGCGAGTTGTTCCAGAGCTGCGCCGTGGGCAAAAGCCGCCGCTCCATTGCCGCATTGATGGACATCCGTCCCGACACGGCCAATCTGGAGCTGCCCTCCGGCGAGATCGCCGTGATCTCTCCCGAGGAATTGGCGGTGGGCCAGATCATCGCGGTGCGCCCCGGCGAGCGCGTTCCCGTGGACGGTACCGTTCTGGAAGGCGCTTCCGCTCTGGATACCGCCTCCCTTACCGGCGAGAGCCTCCCCCGGGAGGTGTTCCCCGGTGACGAGGTCATCTCCGGCTGCGTCAATCTGTCCGGTCTGCTGCGGGTGCGGGTCGCCAAGCCCTACGGCGAAAGCACCGTGGCACGCATTCTGGATCTGGTGGAAAACTCCGCCATGAAAAAATCCCGTTCCGAGGCCTTCATCACCCGGTTCGCCCGGGTATATACCCCCGCCGTCTGCCTGTCCGCGCTGGCGCTGGCCATCCTGCCGCCGGCAGTCTCCCTGCTGCTGGGCCGCGGCGCCCTCTGGGGCACCTGGATCTACCGCGCCCTGTCCTTTTTGGTCATCAGCTGCCCCTGCGCGCTGGTGATCTCCATCCCCCTGTCCTTCTTCGGCGGCATCGGCGGCGCATCGGGCAAAGGTATTTTGATCAAAGGCGGCACCGATCTGGAGGCCCTTGCCGCCGCCCACACGGTGGTCTTTGACAAAACCGGCACCCTCACCCGGGGTCGGTTTGCCGTGACCGGCGTTCTGGGCGACGATCCCCACCGGGTACTGGAACTGGCCGCTCTGGCCGAAAGCTGGTCCACCCATCCCATCAGCCGCTCTGTCCGGGAGTATTGGGCCGGCGATGCCGCCGCCCACCGGGTGGAAGATGTTCAGGAACTGGCCGGCCACGGCGTTTCCGCCCGGGTAGACGGTATCCCTGTTCACGCCGGCAACGGCAAGCTGATGGCCGCGCTGGGCCTCACCGTGCCCCCGGTGGAAGGCACAGCGGTCTACGTGGCGGCCGACGGCGCTTATATCGGCTGCATCACGCTGGCTGACCTGCCCAAGGAGGGCGCCGCCGAGGCGGTCTCCGCCCTGAAAAAGGCAGGCGTTTCCCACATCTCCATGCTCACCGGCGACAGCGACGCCGCCGCCCGTCCTGTGGCAGAGGCCCTGGGGCTGGACGGCTACTTTGCCGGATTGCTGCCCCAGGACAAGGTCACCCGTGTGGAACGGCTGCTGGCCGACAAGCCGTCCAAGACCACCCTGTGCTTCGTGGGTGACGGCGTCAACGACGCCCCCGTGCTGTCCCGTGCCGACGTAGGCGTGGCCATGGGCGCCATGGGTTCCGACGCCGCCATCGAAGCCGCCGACGTGGTACTCATGGACGACGATCCCCGCAAATTGGCTCTGGCTATCGCTATCGCCCGCAAGACCCTGTCCATCGTGCGGCAGAACATCGTGTTCTCTCTGGCGGTGAAGATCGGCTGCCTGCTGCTCACCGCCGCCGGCTATACCAATATGTGGTGGGCCATCTTTGCCGACGTAGGCGTGATGGTGCTGGCGGTGCTCAATGCCACCCGCGCCCTGAAAGCGCCCCGCCTGCCGTAACTTTTTTCTGTTTTTTCAAAAAACCCCTTTACAAATCAAAAAACTTTCGCTATAATGATTAAGCGTTCCCAATAGGGGATGCAATAAAGGGGTATAGCTCAGTTGGTAGAGCAGCGGTCTCCAAAACCGCGTGCCGAGGGTTCAAGTCCTTCTGCCCCTGCCACGGAGAAAAGACATGTCGCACGGCATGTCTTTTTTTCATTTTCTTAAACACACGGGACTGGAACCCTCGGCCTAACCAATGCACCGCAGGTGCGGGGTTGCCCGCGCAGCGGGTTCAAGTCCTTCTGCCCCTGCCACGGA
>JAFYPP010000030.1 GCA_017559995.1 Clostridia bacterium
AATGCCATCCTGATCAAGGTCAACCAGATCGGCACCCTCACCGAGACTCTGGATGCCATCCAGATGGCCAACCGCGCCGGCTACACCGCCGTCGTTTCTCACCGTTCCGGCGAGACCGAGGACACCACCATCGCCGACATCTCCGTGGCCCTCAACGCCGGCCAGATCAAGACCGGCGCTCCCTCCCGTACCGACCGCGTGGCCAAGTACAACCAGCTGCTGCGCATCGAGGAAGAACTGGGCGAAGTCGCCCAGTATCCCGGCCGCGCCGCCTTCTTCAATCTGTAAGAGCGCATAAGAACGGCACTTGCCTGGCTGAGCCCAGTTCCGGGGCCCCCGCCAAAGCCCAGCGAAGCGGGTTTGGTGGGGAAGAGGCGACGCCGAGTAGCGGACAAGGGTTTTGCTCTGCAAAATCCGCGGGAGCGGTTCGTGTGGCGCCGACGGGCGAAGTGGCCCAGTATCCCGGCCGCGCCGCTTTCTTCAATCTGTAAGCAACACACCGAAAAGGGGCGGGCATCCGCCCCTTTTTTCCACAGAACGGGGGAGAACTGTGAACTTGCAGCTGCTGGAACTGACCGCCCTTGAGGACATCCTCGGGGGCTATGACATCTACAAAGACTGTATGTATCTGCCCACCGGGGAAAAGTACCGCCGAAAAATGGCGGAATATGTGGCCGACGGGGCGGTGAAGATTTTCGCCTGCCTGGGGGATGACCAATGGCAGGGCATGGCCGTTGTGCGCTTTTTGGCGGCAGACAAGGCCGAACTGGAGGGCATCGCCACGGCGCCCCACGCCCGGGGAAAGGGCATCGGCACCTTTATGGTGGCCCAACTGATGGAGCGATACTGCTTGCGGGAACTTGCCGCCGAGACCGATGACGATGCGGTGGGATTTTACCGCAAGGCGGGGTTCTCGGTGAAACCCTTCGCCGAGATCTATGACGGCGAGACCGTCACCCGGTACCAATGTGTACTGACCAAATAAGCAAAACAAAAAGACCGCCCGCGGGCGGTCTTTTTATTATGTGCGGAACTTACTGCTTCTTGGACTTCGCCAGCACCACCACGGCGGCGGCCACGATGGCAACACCAACCACGATGATGGCGGGGTTCGTGCCGCTCTTTTCCACGGAAGTGGCTTCGGTCGCGGCCTCGGTGGGGGCTTCGGTGGGAGCCTCGGTTGCTGCCTCGGTGGGAGCCTCGGTAGCGGGCTCGGTGGGACGGGTGGAGGGATCGGGCAGAGTCACGGGGACCTCGTAGCCTTCGCCGTTGTTGCAGATGATGTACACCGTGCCGGAGGTCACGCCGGCGTCATACAGGGCGTCCATGGGCAGGCGCACCTTGCCCTCGCCGGTGACGGTGATATAGGTCAGCTGCATATTGGCGGTGGTGCGGATCATGCCCTCGGGCATATCGTCCATCTTGGCGGTGTCGGTGATCATAAAGATGGTACCGGCGCCCAGCAGAGAGGTCTTCTTGGAGAAGCCCTTGGCCAGCGTCACCTTTTCGCCGTTCACCACCAGGTCGAACACGTCAAACTCCGCGGTGGGCTCCAGCGTGCCCTGTACACGGATGGGGGCATACTGGCCAGCACCCTCCTCGGTGTCCAGAGAGATGGAATAGGCCAGACGGGTGTCCCAGCACACATCCAGCTGGTCGGCACGGTACAGGCGCAGGGCGCACTCGCTGTCGGGCTTGGTGGCGGCGTCATTGGAGTAGAAGTACTCCACGCCGTCGATGGTCTCATAACCCACGATGACGATCAGGTGGCCGGGGGTGTTGCTGGCGGCGCCGTTCTGCAGATAGGGGTTGCTGCCGGAAGTGGAGTTGGAGTAACCCACGGACAGCGCCACAGAGCGGCCGGCGGCCAGTTCCTGACGGACCAGATCCAGATCGCCGTAGTAGTTGCTGACGGTGTAGCCAAAGCTGCCGGCGATGGCGGTGGAGAAGGACCAGTTGCCGAAGCCTTCGTAATCGAAGTCATACTCCCGCAGAGCGATCTCCTCGGGGAAGAGGTCCAGCTCGGGGTTGCGGTCGTTGAGCATCATGGTGACCGAGGTGGGGCTGCAGATGACCGAGCCGATGGCGCTGTCACGGCGCATCTGGGAATAGGCGGGGGTGTCCAGCAGCACCTTTTCGGGCAGATCCATGCCGGCGTTGGGGTGGTACACGGGGATGGCCTGGCCTGCCAGGGTGTTCTTCATGGTGAAGCCCACGTCACGCAGCACGGGGGTGGCCTCGTCCTTGGAGGTCAGCACCACCTGCACCTGGATCTTGGAGGCGGTCTCGCCGCTCTTGCCCTTGATGGTCAGGATGTCGGTGTTCACATAGGCCAGGGCATCGGCGGTGTCGTCACAGCCGCGCTTGCGGTCGATGCCCCAGGTGCCCCAGGACATCCAGCCGGACCAGGCGTCCTTCATGTCCACATAGGCGCGGACACGGATCTCCACAGAGGTGCCCTTGGGGGTGTCGGAGCTCCAGGAGGCCACCATGTACTCAAAGGCGGGGACGGTCAGCTCCTGGGAGGTCCAGGTACCTTCGGTCTGGCCGGCGGCCAGACGGATGGCGCCGTTGCCCACCTCTTCGGTGAGCTCGGTGTTTTCAAAGGTGCCCTTGTTCCATGCCTCGGAAGAGGTGATGCGCAGGAAGTTGTCCTGCTGCACGTCGCCCCAGACGTCCTGAAGATCGTCGGTGGCGAAGGCGGTGAAGGGAACGCAGAAAGACAGGCACAGCGCCAGAACCAGCAGTTTTGCCATCAGTTTTTTCATAAGATCATTCCTCCGTTGCCCGATGGAAATCGGGATCCACACTCATCAGATACCACTTGCCGTCCATACGCATCATGGGCATGACACCGTACAGTTCATCGGTGCCGGCGCTGCCGGTGAGGGTCAGCTTGAAGGACACCACATGATAGGCCTGCACGCCGCTGCCGTACTCCGAACGGATCTGGGACAGTTCGGTGGCGTTGTCCTTGGTCTGGCCGTACATCTCAACCTCCACCTGCACGTCGGCGCCCACCAGAGCCTGCGCCTCGGCGTACCAGGTGCCCAGCTGCATGAAGTTGGTGCCGCAGTTGGTGATGGTGTTGTAGTAGTCCTCCTGTGCGGGGGGCATGATGCAGTCCACAACGGCAGGGATACCGCCGCCGCCTTCCACATACATACCGCGGAAGTACTGCTCCAGGGTGTTCTTTTCCGAGCCGCGGCCGGTGACACTGGAAACGGCCACGCCTACGATCACCGCCACCACCAGAAGGGCGGCACCGGCGATCATCAGAAGATTACGCTTGTTCTTGTCCATGGTTGATTACTCCTTGTATTTTGCTTAAAAATAATTACTTAACATTATAACTCCAACAGCTGCCGCTCGGCCTGCAGGGCACAGGCAGCGGCCCGCTCGTCGGCCTGTTGGGCGTCGGCGCCCTCCATCAGGGCGTAGACCTTGATCTTGGGTTCGGTGCCCGAGGGGCGCACCACCAGGCTTTCGCCGGTGGCCAGCTCATAAAACAGCACGTTGGAACCCTGCAGGTCGGTATCGGTGACGGTGTCGCCTTCGTGCCGCTTGCCGGTATCGTAGTCCCGCCACGCCCGGACGGGGATACCGCCCATGGTTTCGGGAGGCTGCTGCCGCAGCCGCTCCATGATGCGGGCCATGCGGGCGGCGCCGTCCTGACCGGGCAGCATGACGCTGCGGGTCACCTCGCCAAAGGCACCGTAAAGGCGGAACACTTCCTCCAGACCGTCCAGAACGGTCATGCCACGGCTGCGGTACCAGGCCGCCATTTCGCACAGCAGCAGGGCGCCCACCACGCCGTCCTTGTCCCGGGCGTGGTCGCCCACCATGTAGCCGTAGCTCTCTTCATAGGCCAGAACGAAGCGGTACTTGCCCTCCTGCTCCAGCCGGGCGACCTTTTCCGCCATGTACTTGAAGCCGGTGAAGGTGGAAAAACTGGCGCAGCCGTTTTTCTCGGCGATGATCCGGGGCAGGGCAGAGGTGACGATGGTCTTGATCAAAGCGGGATGCCGGGGCAGCTTGCCCGTTTCCCGTCCGGCGGTGAGGATATAGTGCAGCAGCAGGGAGCCGGTGCGGTTGCCCGACACGGGGACATAATTGCCCTCCCGGTCGCGCACCACGATGCCCACCCGGTCGGCGTCGGGGTCGGTGCCCACGATAAAGTCGATGTCATGCTTCCTGGCGTACTCGATGGCCAGCGCGAAGCCTGCCGGATCCTCCGGGTTGGGACTTTTCACCGTGGGGAAGGTGCCGTCGGGCGCCATCTGCTCCTCCACGAACACCAGATTGGTGAGGCCCGCCCGCCGCAGAACCTCCGGCGTAATGGCCCCGCCCACGCCGTGGAAGGGGGTATACACCACCGGGAAGGCCTGCTCCGCCAGATGTTCGGGTGCAACGGCGCACCGCAGCACGGCGTTGATGTACAGTTCGTCAAAATCCGCCTCCAGCCAGGTGAGGGGCGCCGGGTGGGCGCACTCCGGACGGGGGGCGAGGGGATCGATGTCCGCCATTTCGGCGGCCACCAGATCGGCCATGTGGGTGGGCAGCTGGGCGCCGTCCTGCCCGTAGACCTTGAAGCCGTTGTACTCCTTGGGGTTGTGGCTGGCGGTGACGTTGATGCCTGCCGCCGCGCCGAAGTGCCGCACGGCAAAACTCAGCTGGGGAGTGGGGCGGCAGTCCCGGAAAAGATACACCGGGATGCCCCGGCAGCGCATCACGTGGGCCGCCTCCTGGGCGTAAAACCGGGAGTTGATCCGGCAGTCGTAGCAGATGCAGATGCCCTTTTCCACCAGACCCGCCTTTTGGATGACGGCGGCGAAGGCATCGGCAGCCTGCCGGACGATATATTCGTTCATGCGGTTGAGCCCCATGCCCATCACGCCGCGCAGACCGGCGGTGCCGAAGGCGAGGGTGCGGTAAAAGCGGTCGGAGATCTCGTCCTCCTCCAGCGCGGCCAGCTCGGCACGCTGTTCCGGGGTGAGGACAGAGGCGTTCCGCCATTGTTCGTAGGGGATCCGGTACACAGACGTCACTCCTTTCACGCAGATCACATCCGTACCCTTTATTATAGCACGGTTTCCGCCGTCTTTCCACCCTGTTTTTTCCGAAAAATGCCGGTTGAAAAACGTGGAAAAATTCAATTTCTGTTCACGAAACGGCAACAAATTCCCCGGAAAGATGTGCTATAGTAAAGACCGTGGAAACACACTGACAATTGCAAAGTACTTCTTGTTTCTCCCTTTTATCTCTTTTCCCCTTATCTATGGCGAAAACCCGGCCCACGTGGCCGGGTTTTTGCTTTGTCCGTCTTGCCCATTGGCGTAAAACTGGGTATAATATAAAGATAAAACTCCAAAAGGAGGAACCGATATGCATCTGATGGTCATCGACGGAAACAGTCTGGTGAACCGTGCCTTTTACGGCGTGCGGCCGCTGACCGCCGCCGACGGCACCCCCACCAACGCCGTCTATGGTTTTTTGAATATGCTGCTCAAGCTGCGGGAGGACTATACCCCCGACGAACTGTGCGTCTGCTTTGATCTGAAGGCCAAGACCTTCCGCCACAAGGCCTATGAGGGCTACAAGGCCCAGCGCAAGCCCATGCCCGAGGAACTGGTGCGCCAGATGCCTCTGGTGAAGGAGGCCCTGGACGGTCTGGGCATCTGCCGCATGGAGGTGGAAGGCTTCGAGGCCGACGACCTGCTGGGCACCCTCAGCCATCTGTGCTCCCAACAGGGGGGACAGACCACCATCGTCACCGGCGACCGGGACAGCCTGCAGTACATCACCGGCACCGCTCGGGTGGCGCTGGTGACCACCCGCATGGGCCAGACCACCACCGAACTGTACGACGAGGTGAAGTTCGCCGAAAAATACTGCGGCCTCACCCCCGACAGGATCGTGGATCTCAAGGCCATCATGGGCGACTCCTCCGACAACATCCCCGGCGTCAAGGGCATCGGCGAAAAGGGTGCTCTGGACCTCATCTGCCGCTTCGGCTCCCTGCAGGGAGTCTACGACAATCTGGAAGAAGGGGAGATGACCCCCTCCGTCCGCAAAAAGCTCACCGAAAGCCGGGAGATGGCCTTTTTGAGCTTTGACCTGGCCAAGGGCGTGGTGGACGCCCCCGTCACCGCCAAGCCCGGCAGACTGGCCCCCACCGCCGGCGACCCCGCCGCCCTGTACGGTCTGCTGTCCCGTCTGGAACTGCGCACCCTCATCAAGCGGCTGGGCCTCAATCCGCCTGCCGACGCCCCGGCACAAAGCGCCGATTTTGAGGCAAAGCCTGCCAAAATCCTGCGCAATACCGCCGAACTGGCGGAAATTCTCCCCAAACTGCCCGGAAAGGCCGTCCTGTTCTCCGATGACCGCACCCTGTGCGCCGCCGTTCTGGAGGACGGCACCCCCGTGGTTCTGTCCGCCGACGAGGTGGGGGAGGAGGGCGCCGCCGATTTTCTTGCCGCCGCTTTGGCAAAGCCCGCCGTGCTTCATGGCAGCAAACGCCTGCTGACATCATTATATAAGGAGGGCAAAACGCCCGCCGACCCCGCCTTTGACACCAAGCTGGCCGCCTATCTGCTGGATGTCAACCGCGGCAGCTACGATCTGGTGTCCGCCGCCCGTCAGGTGCTGGGCTTTGACGCCCTGCCTGCCGTGTACGACGGGGAGGACGCCCGCAACCTGCTGGGCGTCACCGACGAGGCCTACGCCGCCCTGTCCCAGCACGTGCAGCTCATCGCCGCCATGAAGGAGGCGGCGGAACGGGCGCTGGACGCAGAGGGCATGACCGCCCTCTACCGGGAGATGGAACTGCCCCTGCTGCCCGTGCTGGCCAAAATGCAGGCCCGCGGCATCTGCGCCGACAAGGGCCGCCTGCTGGACTTCGGCGGACAGCTGGACGGAAAGATCCGGGAGCTGGAGGCCCTCGTCCACCAACTGGCCGGCCGGCAGTTCAACATCGGCTCCCCCAAGCAGCTGGGCGCCGTTCTGTTTGAGGAACTGGGCCTCAAGGCCGGCAAAAAGACCCGCACCGGCTGGTCTACCGACGCCGAGACCCTGGAAAAGCTGAAAAACGACCACGATATCATCCCTGCCGTGCTGGAGTGGCGCAAGGTCACCAAGCTGAAGAGCACCTATGTGGAGGGCCTCACCAAGGCCATCGGCCCCGACGGCCGCATCCGCTCCACCTTCCACCAGACGGTCACCGCCACCGGCCGCCTGTCCTCCGCCGATCCCAACCTGCAGAACCTGCCGGTGCGCCGGGAGGACGGCTCGGAGATCCGCCGCTGCTTCACCGCCGCCCCCGGCTGGGTGCTGGTGGATGCCGACTATTCCCAGATCGAGCTGCGGGTGCTGGCTCACGTGGCCGATGACACGGCCATGCAGGAGGCCTTCCTGTCCGGCGAGGACTTCCACGCCGTGACGGCCTCCCAGGTGTTCCGGGTGCCGCTGGAGGAGGTCACCCCCAAACTGCGCTCCGCCGCCAAGGCGGTCAACTTCGGCATCGTCTACGGCATCTCCGCCTGGTCGCTGGCCGATGACATCAAAGTGTCGGTGGGGGAGGCCCAGGAATATATCGACGCCTATCTGTCCCGGTACACCGGGGTGAAGGCCTATATGGACAAGGTCAAGGCCGACGCCGAAAAAACCGGCTTCGTCACCACCGTGTACGGCCGCAAGCGTGCCATCCCCGAGCTGAAAGCCAGCAATTTCAACCTGCGCTCCTTCGGCCAGCGGGCGGCCATGAACACCCCCATTCAGGGTGCCGCCGCCGACATCATCAAGCTGGCCATGGTACGGGTGGAAGACCGTCTGGCCCGGGAAGGCCTGCAGGCCAGACTGATCCTGCAGGTCCACGACGAACTGATCGTGGAGGCTCCCGAAACCGAGCGGGAGCGCGTGTCCGTGCTGCTGAAAGAGGAAATGGAGGCCGCCGCCGCACTGAAGGCACCGCTGGTGGCCGACGTGAACTGGGGGTACAACTGGTATGACGCCAAATGACGAACTGATCTTTTCTCCCCTTTGTCCCACCCATATCGACGATATGGAGGCCATCGAGGTGGAGTGCTTTTCGGTGCCCTGGAGCCGTGAGGCTCTGGAGGACGAACTGGACAATCCCTACGCCCGTTACGTGGTGTGCACCGACACCGAAGGAAACGTGGTGGGCTACATCGGCTCCCGCATCGTGCTGGACAGCGCCGACATCACCAACGTGGCGGTGCGCCCCCGGTACCGCCGCCGGGGCATCGGCTTTGAACTGGTCACCCGTATGCTGGAACAGATGAAGGCGCTGGGGGTCGCCTCGGTGCTGCTGGAGGTACGGGAGAGCAACCTGCCTGCCCAGAACTGCTACGCCCGTGCCGGCTTTGCCGTGGTGGGCCGCCGCAAGAACTATTACGAACTGCCGAAGGAGGACGCCCTGCTGATGGGGCGGGAACTGTTATGAGCAAGCTGATTTTAGCCCTGGAAAGCTCCTGTGACGAGACCGCCTGTGCCATCTCCCGGGACGGCCGTGAGATCCTGGCCGACGTGATCTATTCCCAGGCCGATATGCACGCCCTGTACGGCGGCGTGGTGCCCGAGATCGCCAGCCGCAAGCACGTGGAAAAGATCTCGCTGGTGGCCGAACAGGCCGTCAGGCAGGCAGGCATCTCCATGAAGGACATCGATGCCGTGGCGGCCACCTGCGCCCCCGGCCTCATCGGCGCCCTGCTGGTGGGCGCCAACTTCGCAAAGGCCACCGCTCTGGCGCTGAACAAACCCTTCGTCCCCGTGCACCACATCCGCGGCCACGTGGCGGCCAACTACATCGCCTTCCCCGAACTGGAGCCTCCCATGACCGCGCTGGTGGCCTCCGGCGGACATACCGTCATTCTGGATGTGGCCGACTACACCCATATGGAGGTGGTGGGCGCCAGCCGTGACGACGCCGCCGGCGAAGCCTTTGACAAGATCGGCCGTGTGCTGGGCCTGCCCTATCCCGGCGGTGCCGCTCTGGATCGGCTGAGCAAGGAGGGCGACCCGGCCAAATATCCGCTGCCCCTGGCCGTCATCAAGGATCATCCCTATGATTTCTCCTTCTCCGGCCTCAAGACCGCCGCCGTCAATCTGGTGCACAACGCCCAGCAGAAGGGTCAGGACATCCGCACCGAGGATCTGGCCGCCGCCCTGTCGGACACCGTGGCCCGTTCGGTGGTGCCCCGTGTCATCGCCGCCGCCAAAGACCGCGGCCGCAAGCGCATCTGCGCCGCCGGCGGCGTGGCCGCCAATTCCACCCTCCGTGCCCTGCTGCAGCGGGAGTGCGAAAAGGCCGGTATCCGGCTGTATCTGCCGCCCCTCAAGCTGTGCGGCGACAACGGCGCCATGATCGCCTGCCAGGCCTATTTCGAGTACATGGCGGGCAATGTGGGCGACGCCGCCCAGAATTGCTACGCCACCATGCCTGCCTCCATGCAGGTCTGCCGCGCTGACAACGAACTGTAAAGAAAATCGCCCAAATCCTGGGGAAAACACCTGCCGTCCTGTGGAAGTCGGCGGGTGTTTTTTTGCGTTTTTTTTCGCAAAGACCGGGAAAACCAGTGTTTGCAGGGGTTTTCGCCCTTCAAACCTGTGAAAAACCCTGGGGAAATTGTGGATAACTATCCGTAGAAACCAAAATTTATCATATTCCTGTGGCAAAGGATTTCGTTAATTAATGAAACAAGTTGAGCGAAAAACGGATAAAGTTTCGCAAAAAACCTTGCAATTTCTGCGAGAATCAGTAAAATAAACTCATTCAAACGCAAGGAGGGGGAACGCCCCATGGAAAAACGCATTTCGTCCGCCGTCATCCACCGTATGCCCCGGTACTTCCGCCATCTGTGCGACCTGCAGGATGCCGGCATCTCCCGCATCTCTTCGGGAACGCTGGCCGACCGGATGGGCCTCACGGCCTCCCAGGTGCGGCAGGATTTCAACTGCTTCGGCGGCTTCGGACAGCAGGGTTACGGCTATAACGTGGCCGAGCTGCGGACCGCCATCGCCGGTATTCTGCACATCGATCAGGAGCGAGGCGCCATCATTCTGGGCGCCGGCAATCTGGGCAAGGCCCTGATGTCCAACTTCAACTTCCAGAAATACGGCGTGCGGCTGGTGGCCGCCTTTGACGCCAATCCGCTGCTCATCGGCACCGAGGTGGCCGGCGTGCCGGTGTACTCCTGCCGGGAAATGCAGGAGGTCATCGACCGGGAGAAACCTGCCATCGCCATCCTCACCCTGCCCAAAATGCACGCCCGCGCTGCCGCCCAGAAACTGGTAGCCGCCGGCATCAGGGGCATCTGGAACTTTACGTCCATCGACCTGCATCTGGATATGCCCGATGTGCCGGTGGAAAACGTCCATTTTTCCGAAAGTCTGATGGTTTTGTCCTACAAAATCGGTTGATCGCATAGAAATAAGACAGCTTTCCGCTGTCTTATTTTCTTTTTCGCGGCAAAAGAACGAATTCTGCAGAAAAAAGCAATTGGCATTATTGCTGAAAAAGTATGGAGAAAATTGTTGAGAACATAGAAATGGCCGCTTTGCCTGTGAAAAAAGGAAAAATATGTAGCAAGCGGAAGCGTTTTGTGATAAACTGCTATTGGTTCGGCCTGCGGACTGCATTTTTATGCGGAGGGCAGACTGGACATACTACAAAAAAGGAGAGTACCTAATCATGAAAAAACTGACTGCTTTGATGCTGGCTATGATCATGATCCTGGGCCTGTGTGCAGGCTGCGGTGGTAAGGAAGAAACCCCCGCTGCTACCACTCCCACCACCCCCGCTGCTACTACCCCCGGCGCTACTACCCCCGCTGCTACTACCCCCGCTGAGCCCTCTGTTGAGTGCGACCCCCTGACCGGTATCGCTTATTCCGAGGATACCACCTACGATTACCTGTATTCTTCCGAGATCACCTCCATGAACTACCTGAGCACCTCTGTTTCCCAGAACCAGAAGTCTCTGGCCAACTTCGTGGACACCCTGATCGAGTTTGACTGCTACGGCAACATCCAGCCCTGCCTGGCTACCGAGTGGTCTGTCTCCGACGACGGTCTGGTTTGGACCTTCAAGATCCGTGAAGGCGTCAAGTGGTATGACTGCGACGGTAACGAAGTTGCTCCCGTCACCGCTCACGACTTCGTCTCCGCTGCCCGTCTGGTTGCCGACCCCGAGTTCGACTCCGACATGCCCGACATGCTGATCTCCTACATCGTCAACGGCATCGAGCTGTACAACTGGGCCGATGAGACCGCTGAGCCCGACTTCACCACCCTGGGCGTTGTTGCTGTCGATGATTACACTCTGGAGTATCATCTGCGTCAGCCCTGCGCTTACTTCCTGACTCTGCTGACCTACGGCTGCTACCTGCCCATCTACGCTCCCTTCTATGAGTCCCTGGTCATCGAGAATCCCGAGCCCGTCATCAACGACGACGGCACCGAGGGCGACCCCGTGACCAACGAGTTCGGTACCAACCGCGACAAGATCCTGTACAACGGCGGCTACATCTGCTCCGAGTGGATGCCCCAGGAGAAGTACGTTTGGGTCAAGAACGAGAACTACTGGGATGCTGACAAGATCTTCATCGAGAAGGTTTCCGGCACCTACAATGCTCAGGCCGACGCCATCGCTCCCGAAATGTATCTGCGCGGCGAGACCGACCAGTGCAACGTTACCTCCGCCATCCTGGACGACTGGATGAACAGCGCCAACGCTGACGTGGTCCACACCACCATGCCCACCGGTTTCGTTCAGTACATGCTGCTGTGCTTCAACCAGAAGCATGAAGACGAAGTCGCCGGCGGCTACTACGACATGGCCGTCAACAACAAGAACTTCCGTAAGTCCCTGTATCACGGTATCGACTACCTGTACTGCCTGTCCGCTTACGATCCCTACACTCCCGAAGCCATCGCTCAGTCCCGTCTGATGCCCAACGGCTTCTGCGTTACCGACGGTAAGGATTACAACGAGTTCGGTTCCGCCACCGCTTTCAACGAGATCCCCTTCGACGAAGCCAAGGCTCTGGATTACAAGGCTAAGGCCAAGGCCGAGCTGGAAGCTCAGGGCTGCGTCTTCCCCATCAAGATGCCTCTGTACTACAATCCCTCCACTCCCAACATGGACCAGTGCTGCCAGCTGCTGGAAGCTCAGCTCGAGGCCACTCTGGGCACTGACTACATCGAGATCACCGTCTACTCCGGTCCTTCCACCAACTACACCGCCGAAGTCCGCCGTCCCGGTAAGTGGGGTCTGTTCGAAGGCGGTTGGGGCCCCGACTATCAGGATCCCGCTACCTTCTTTGAGCCCTTCTCCTTCGGCTGGACCTACGGTTCTCAGGAATACATCAAGGGCGATCAGTACAGAACCGGTTACGTCTACACCGATGAAGACTACGCCAACGGCACCATCACCGATTCCGACATGATCGGCACCGAGCAGTTCACCTGGTACGCCATGGTTGAGGCTGCCCGCGCTGAGACTCAGGATATGTCCAAGCGTTACGAGCTGTTCGCCGAGGCTGAGGCCTACGCTCTGGAAGAAGTCCTGATGATCCCCTTCCGTCTGCTGAACGACGGTTACGTTGCTTCCAACATGTCCATCTTTGACGGTCCCCAGGTCATGGCCGGTATCTGCGGCTACAAGTACAAGGGCCGCCACATGCTGGAGAAGTCCTACAACATGGAAGAGTACACCATGGCTAAGGAAGCCTGGGAAGCTGCCAAGGCTGCTCAGTAACTCTGTTTGCAAAAACATTGATAATTCAGTGTAAATAGCGGAATCAGCCCCTTATTTACCGATAAGGGGCTGATTTCATGCAATAGTGCTTTGCTCCGGTGAAGTGCTGATTTTGACCAAGGAGGAATGAAAAGCGATGCTCAAGTATGTTCTGCGTCGTTTCTGCAGCGCGGTGCTCAGTCTGTTCATTATCGTGACTGTCATGTTCTGTCTGCTGCGCATGATGCCTCTGGAAGGCTATCTGGGTCCCAACGTGGACAAGATGTCTCCCGAAGTCATCGCCGCCAAGCTGGCTGCCAAGGGTCTGGACAAGCCTGTCCATGTCCAGCTGGCCAAGTTCTATAAAGACCTGCTGCTCCACGGTGATCTGGGCCGTTCCTGGATCTTCCTGGAGAACGTCCCCGTTGTGGACATCATCGAGCCCAAGATCGGCGTTTCGCTGAAAATGGGCGGTATCTCCATGCTGGTGGCATTGACCATCGGTATGCCTCTGGGTATCGCTATGGCCCGAAGCAAGGGCAAATGGCCCGACAAGCTGGGCACCGGCTTCATCATCTTCATCCAGGCCGCTCCCTCCGCCGTGTACTTCCTGTTCATCCAGATGTACTTCACCGGCCTGTTCAAACTGCCCATGCTGTACGACTCTGAGAAACCCGTCACCTGGATCCTGCCCATCGTGTGTCTGGCTCTGCCCTCCATCGCCAGCTACGGCATGTGGATGCGCCGCTACATGGTGGACCAGATGAACCAGGACTACGTCAAGCTGGCCAAAGCCAAGGGCGTGCCCGAGCGCAAGATCATGACCAGCCATATTTTCCGTAACGCCGTCGTTCCCATGGTCCAGACCATCCCCGGTTCTCTGCTGCTGACCATCATGGGTTCGCTGTATGTTGAATCTATTTTCTCGGTTCCCGGCATGGGCGGTCTGCTGATCAACGTCATCCAGCGCCAGGATAACACCATGGTGCAGGCTCTGGTTCTGATCTTCGCCAGCCTGGGTATCATCGGTCTGTTCCTGGGCGATCTGATGATGGTCATCGTGGATCCCCGTATCAGCCTGAACAGAGGGGAGGCAAGTCGATAATGGCATACTTCAAAAAAGGCGCTCAGCTGGAGCGCATGTCCCAGGGTGTGGTTTCCCAGCTGGAAAGCGAGCTGTCCATCGAGGAGAAGGACGACCTGACTCCCGAGGAGATCGCCGGCTTGTCCGCTGAAGCATTTATCCCCCGTGAGTTCGACGCCAAAGAGGCCGAGGCCGTGGGTTACTCCAACTATTCCTACTGGCGCTGCACCTTCCAGGCTTTCTGGAAGAACAAGATGGCCCGTTTCCTGCTGATCGCTCTGTGCGCTCTGCTGATCTTCACCGTCATCCAGCCCTATCTGCCCAACCAGAAGGACCCCAACGAGATCTTCAACACCTACGATAAGTACGGCAAGGCCACTCCCATGAAGAACAAGGCCCCCTCTGCCGAGTACTGGTTCGGTACCGACAACGTCGGTCACGACCTGTGGGCCCGTATCTGGGCCGGTACCCGTACCTCTCTGCTGCTGGCCTTCATCGTCGCTTCGGTCAACTGCGTGGTGGGCATCACCATCGGTATCCTGTGGGGTTATGTCCGTAAGCTGGACGCCCTGCTCACCGAAGTGTACAACATCATGGACAACATCCCCCGTACCATCATCCTGATCCTGATGTCCTACATCCTCCGTGCCGGCATGGGCACCATGATCATCTCCATGTGTATCGTGGGCTGGCTGGGCATGGCCCGCTTCATCCGTAACCAGGTCGTCATGATCCGTGACCGTGACTACAACCTGGCTTCCCGCTGCCTGGGTACTCCCACCGGCAAGATCATGATCCGCAACCTGCTGCCCTATCTGGTGTCCGTCATCATGCTGCAGACCGCTCTGGCCATCCCCATGGTTCTGTCCGACGAGGTCTTCCTGACCTACTGCGGTCTGGGTATGCCCAAGAACAAGCCCTCTCTGGGCGGTCTGGTGGAAGACGGCCGAAAGGTCATGATGTCTCCCACCCAGCGTTATCAGCTGGTCATCCCCGCTCTGGTGGTCACCTTTATCACCGTGTCCTTCTATCTGATCGGTAACGCCTTTGCGGACGCTTCCGATCCCAGAAACCACGTGTAAGGAGGAACGACAAATGGATATGAACAATGTAATTCTGTCTGTCAGCGACCTGCACGTGAAGTTCAGCCTTCGCGGCAAGGTGCTGCACGCCCTGCGCGGCATCAGCCTGGACCTGTACAAGGGCGAGTCTCTGGCCATCGTCGGCGAGTCCGGCTCCGGCAAGTCTGTTTTCTGTAAGAACTTCATCGGTCTGCTGGACAAGAACGGCTGGGTGGACCGCGGCTCCATCCTGTACGACGGCATGGACCTGGCCACCTTCAAGACCGAAAAGGACTGGTCCAAGATCCGCGGCAAGGAGATCGCCATGGTCATGCAGGATCCCATGACCTCCCTGAACCCCCTGAAGACCATCGGCTGGCAGATCGAGGAAGCTCTGAAGATGCACCAGGGCCTGAAGGGCGAAGCTGCCCATCAGAAGGCGCTGGAGATCCTGGCCGACGTCGGTATCCCCGACCCCGCCCGCCGTCACGGCCAGTACCCCCACGAGTTCTCCGGCGGTATGCGTCAGCGCGTGGTTATCGCCATCGCCATGGCCTGTAACCCCAAGATCCTGATCTGCGACGAGCCCACCACCGCTCTGGACGTTACCATCCAGGCCCAGATCCTCAACCTGATCAAGGAGCTGAAGGACAAGTACAGCCTGACCGCCATCTACATCACCCACGACCTGGGCGTCGTTGCCAACGTTGCCGACCGTATCGCTGTTATGTACGCCGGCGACATCGTGGAAGTGGGTACCTGTGAAGAGGTATTCTACGATCCCAAGCATCCCTACACCTGGGCTCTGCTGTCCTCTCTGCCCCAGCTGGGCGTGAAGGGCGAGGATCTGTTCGCCATCAAGGGTACGCCTCCCAACCTGTTCAACAAGGTTCGCGGCGATGCCTTTGCTCCCCGTAACCCCTATGCTCTGGCCATCGACTTCGAACACCGTCCTCCTTACTTCGAGGTCAGCCCCACCCACAAGGCTCGTACCTGGCTGCTGGACCCCAGAGCACCCAAGGTGGATCCCCCCGCTATCATTAAGAACATCCGTAACATCAAAGGCTCCCGACTGAGCGTGGAAGGCGGTGAAGGTAATGGCTAAGGAATTGAATGAAGTTCTGGTCAGCGTCCGTAACATGGAAGTTACCTTCGGCGCCAAGCGCAATAAGTTTGTTGCCGTCAAGGGCGTCTCCTTTGACATCTATAAGGGCGAGACCTTCGGTCTGGTTGGTGAGTCCGGCTCCGGTAAGACTACCATCGGCCGCGCCATCATCCGTATCAACCCCATGAGTGACGGTGAAGTCATCTTCAAGGGCGAGAAGATCAACGGCAAGATCTCCAAGGAACTGGACAAGAAGGTCACCCAGCAGATCCAGATGATCTTCCAGGATCCCATGGCCTCCCTG
>JAFYPP010000031.1 GCA_017559995.1 Clostridia bacterium
AAGGGGCTCGAACCCTCGACCTCTAGCGTGACAGGCTAGCGTTCTAACCAACTGAACTACTCGGCCACTTTGCAATGGTGGGAACAACAGGACTCGAACCTGTGACCCCCTGCTTGTAAGGCAGGTGCTCTAACCAGCTGAGCTATGCTCCCGCGTTCCCTTAGCGCAAGAGTTATTATAGGGGAACACCATCGAAAAGTCAAGCAGTTTTTTTAACTTTTTTGCACTTTGAGCAAATCAACTAAATCCTCGCGAGTGAAATCATAAATCACATCGCAGAATTGACAAGTGACCGAAGTTTTTTCCTCTTCATCGATCAATTTCTGCAATTCTTCCCGGCCCATACTGATGAGCGCGGACTCCACTTTCTGGCGGGAACATTTGCACTCATAGGACACGGGATGCTCCTCCATCAGCTGGAGGCCCATGCCGTACAGCAGTTCTTCCACCACCTGGCGCATATTGAGGCCCTTTTCCAGATTGGCGGTAATGCTGCCCACATCCTGCACGCGGTATTCCAGCAGATCCACCAGACCGGCAGGAGCACCGGGCAGCAGCTGCAGCAGATAACCGCCGGCGCACTTGACGCTCTGATCCCGGTCCACCAGCACGCCCAGCGCGCACACGGTGGGGATCTGCTCACTTAATACATAATAAGCGGCCACGTCTTCGGCGATCTCGCCGCTCTGCAGCTCGATACGGCCGGTGAAAGGCTCACGCTCGCCGATATCCTTGATAACAGTGAGAAGGCCCTCGCCCACGCCGTTGCCCACATCCAGATGGCCGTTGGCCTGCAGGGGCAGATTGGCGGCGGGGTTCTGCAGATAGCCGCGCACGTTGCCCTCGCTGTCACTGACGGTGGTGATGGCGCCCAGAGGGCCGTCACCGCGGATCTGCAGGGTCACGGAACCCTTATCGTATTTCAGCTCGTTACCCATCATGGACACGGCGGTGAGGGTACGGCCCAGTGCCGCGGTGGCCAGAGGCAGGGTCTTATGGATCTGGCGGGCCCGTTCCACCAGCTGGGTGGTCTCAACGGCGGTGATCTTCACAAAGCCGTCAGCGGTCATTCCGCGTACCAAAAAGTCATTCATATAATAGGTATTTCCTTTCCTTAAGGTTTTTCTGCCACGAACAGCAGGCGGCCGGTCTCTTCCCGTGCCTTTTTCGTGGTGTAGTCGGCATAAACAGCCTTCAGCCGCAGACCGGCCCGCCGCAGGGCATCGGTGAGTGTTTCCACACTGTAGGCCCGCTGGTCATGCCATTCGGTAAATCGCTCGTAGGTCTCCCCCGTCCGCAGGAACATATCCACCTGATGCTGGGCGTAGCCGGTGCGGCTGTCGAATCCGTACTGCCAGGTGCAGAACAGATCGTCCTCCTCCTGGATACTGGAGGTGCCGCCCAGCGCCTTGAACATCTCCCGGGACTTCACATCAAACAGGAACAGTCCGCCCGGTTCCATAAACAGGCTCACACGGGCAAACACCTCCCGCAGCTCCCGCAGGTCGGTAAAATAGTTGACGCTGTCCAGACAGCACACCGCGGCGCGGATGGTGCCGTAAAGATCCAGCTCAGCCGCCTCCTGGCAGATCCACACCGGCGGCGTGGGCAGGTCGGCGCACTTCTCCCGGGCAATATTCAGCATATCCGCGGAGGCGTCGCAGCAGATCAGCTCATAGCCCTGCTGGGACAGCTTTCTGGCAAGGGTGCCGGTGCCGCAGCAGAGTTCCAGCAAAAGGCCGTCCTCGATGCCGTTTTTGCGCAGTAACGCACAAATACGACCGCAGAAGCGGTCGTAGATGTCTTGGTCAATCAGGCGGTCATAGCAAGCCGCCAAACCGGAGTACTGTTCCATTATTCCTCAGCCTTCTTGCTCTGGAGGGCCTGGCTGTAGCCGCCGTCACCGTACTGCAGGCAGCGGTTGACACGGCTGATGGTAGCGGTGCTGGCACCGGTGATCTCTACGATATCGGAATAGATGTAGCCTTCCTTCAGCAAGCGTGCCACCCAGAAGCGCTGCTTCATGGCAAGCAGTTCATTGACGGTACACAAATCGCTGAACAGCGCATAGCACTGGTCCATATCCTGCAGCTCCAGAATGGCCTGGAACAGTCGGTCCATATGCTCGTCGCGCAGATTGTTTTGCATAACAAAGTCCTCCGAAGTTCTTATTTCATGGCTATAATTTAGCACTTTAAAGAAAAAATGTAAAGGGTTTGTCCGTTAAATTTTCAACAACGTGTAAAACACGCTTTTGGCGGCTTTTCCCCATTGACTTTATTTAGCGAAAGTGGTAAAGTACTTTTTATGATATTTCATTTTTCGGCCTGTTTTCAGCCGTTTAATCTATTCCGGAAAGGACTGCCTGTATTATGAAAGAAATGAACCGGAAGAATCAGCATTTCACCGATTCTGTCATCCGTCGTATGACTCGTATCGCCCTGGATGTGGGTGCCATCAACCTGGCCCAGGGTTTCCCTGATTTTGATCCTCCCAAGGCCATCACCGACCGTCTGGCAGAGATCAGCACCATCGGCCCCCACCAGTATCCCATCACCATGGGTGCCCCCAACTTCCGCGAGGCTCTGTCCCGCAAGTGCGAGCGTTTCATGGGCCGCAAGATCGATCCCAACACCGAGATGGTGGTGACCATCGGTTCCACCGAGGCTATGGTGGATACCATCTTCGCCCTGACCAACCCCGGTGACAAGGTCATCCTGTTCTCCCCCTACTTCGAGAACTATCATGCCCAGATCATCATGGCCGACTGCGAACCCATTTACGTGCCTCTGGTGCCCCCCGCTTTCCACTTTGACCCCGCCGTTCTGGAAGATGCCTTCAAGCAGAACCCCAAGGCCATCCTGATCTGCAACCCCTCCAACCCCAGCGGTAAGGTCTTTACCGAAGCGGAACTGAAGTTCATCGCCGACCTGTGCATCAAGTACGATGTGTACGCCATCATGGATGAGGTTTACGAGCACATCATCTACGACGGCCACAAGCACACCTATATGAACAGCATCCCCGGTATGTGGGAGCGCACCGTGTCCTGCTCCTCTCTGTCCAAGACCTATTCCATCACCGGCTGGCGTCTGGGTTATGCCATCGCTCCCAAGCCCATCATGGACCGCATCAAGCAGTACCACGACTTCAACACCGTCGGCGCTCCCTCCCCCCTGATGGAGGCCGCTGTCGTTGGCCTGAATATGCCCGACAGCTATTATAAGGAATTCGGCGATCACTATGCCCACATGAAGAAACTGTTCACCGAGGGTCTGGACCGCATCGGCATCCCCTACACCGATCCCCAGGGCGCTTACTTCGTGCTGGCCAATATCGGCCCCTTCATGAAGCCCGGCCAGAGCGACGTGCAGTTCTGTGAGGAAATGGCCTCCAAGGTGGGCGTTGCCTGCGTCCCCGGCTCTTCCTTCTTCAAAGAGAACGTGGGCAACATCGTCCGCGTCCACTTCGCCAAGAAGGATGAGACCCTGTACGAAGCCCTCAACCGTTTGGAAAACTTGAAAAAGCTCATGGGCTAAGCCCGAAACCAACGACTGCCCGGCAGCTTTCCGTGAGAGAATTTTAGTTTTCGCGAAAATTTATTCATATATTTCGCAAAAACGGTGCTTTTTGGTAAACCTGCGATTGACAGCGGAACCTATCTCTGCTATGATGGTCATAACTTCTTTGAATCCGCTGTAGGAAACGAGGATTTTTTGCATGATGACTTTTGCGATCGTATCTCTGGTGCTGCTGTGCACTATTGGCGTTCTACTGATTACTGCCAATAGTGCTGAAAGTCATGCCTAAGAGATCGCGAAGCATCCGGACCTAAGAATAACACCATTCTTAAAAGGATCATAAGCACTCAAACCGTATGACTTTCCACAAAGTCATACGGTTTTCTTTTTAGATTTTGTAAAGGAGAACTGGAATATGGATCGGATTAAGATTTTCGACACCACCCTGCGTGACGGCGAGCAGTCTCCCGGCTGCAGCATGAACCTTCATGAAAAGATCGAAGTTGCCCGCTGCCTGGAACGACTGAAGGTGGATGTCATCGAGGCCGGCTTTGCCCGTTCCTCCCCCGGCGATTTCGAGTCCGTCAACACCATCGCAAAGACCGTCAAGGATTGTACCGTGGCCTCTCTGGCCCGTGCCAACATCGGCGACATCGACGCCGCCTGGGATGCCGTAAAATGCGCTGTGGATCCCCGTATCCACCTGTTTATCGCCACCTCTCCCCTGCACATGGAGTACAAACTCAAGATGACGCCCGAGCAGGTCCTGGAAAAGACCGCAGCCATGGTGGCTTACGCCGCCGGCAAGTGCTCCAACATCGAGTTCTCCTGTGAGGACGCCACCCGCTCCGACTGGGCCTTTATGGCAAAGGTCGTGGAAGCCGCCATCAAGAACGGCGCCACCGTCATCAACCTGCCCGACACCGTGGGCTACACCACCCCCGACGAGATGCGCGCCCTGGTGGAGTACATGGTCAAGAACGTTCCCGGCTCGGACAAGGTGGAATACTCCGTCCACTGCCACAACGACCTGGGCATGGCCGTAGCCAACTCCCTGGCCGGCGTCATGGGCGGTGCCCGCCAGATCGAATGTACCATCAACGGCCTGGGCGAACGCGCCGGCAACACCTCTCTGGAGGAAGTGGTCATGGCCATGCGCACCCGTCCCAGTTTCTTCCCCGAACTGCCCCGACTGGACACCACCCAGATCTACCGTTCCAGCAAGACGGTCTACTCCATCATCGGTCAGGCCGCTCCCCTCAACAAGCCCATCGTGGGCCGCAACGCCTTCCTCCACGAGTCCGGCATCCATCAGCACGGCGTGCTGAACAACCGCCAGACCTACGAGATCCTCACCCCCGAGTCGGTGGGTATCCAGGTCAGCAATATCGTCCTGGGCAAGCACTCCGGCAAGCACGCCTTTGAAGATCGTCTGGTGCAGCTGGGCTATCAGCTGGAGGCCGACGAGCTGGCCAAGTGCTTCGAGGAGTTCAAGGATCTGTGTGACAAGAAGAAGGACGTCACCGACGCCGACATCGAAGCCATCGTTACCCACAACACCGTCCGACAGGAAGAGATCGTGGACGGCTACACGCTGGATTGGTTCTCCGTCCACACCAGCAGCCTGACCACCGCCACCTGTACCGTGTCCATGAAGAAAGATGGCGAAAAGTTCGAATCGGTCGCCCTGGGCGACGGCCCCATCGACGCCGCCTTCAAGGCCATCGACCAGATCGTCAAGCCCCATAACCACGCCTTTGAAAACTTCACCATCCACTCCATTTCCGAAGGTAAGGACACCCTGGGCGACGTCATCGTCAAGCTGTCCATGGACGGTCAGTACTTCACCGGCAAGGGCCTGTCCACCGACATTCTGGAGGCCAGTATCGTGGCCTATATCAACGCCATCAACAAACTGTGCGCCACCGCCGCGCAAGAACAAGGAAAAGAGGTTCAGTAACTATGGGAATGACAATGACGCAAAAGATCCTGGCCGCTCACGCCGGTCTGCCTGCCGTCAAGGCCGGTGACCTCATCGAAGCCAAGCTGGATCTGGTTTTGGGCAACGACATCACCACCCCCGTGGCTGTAGCCGCTTTTGACGAAGCCGGCCTCACCAAGGTATTCGATCCCGAAAAGATCGCCATCGTGCTGGACCATTACACCCCCTGCAAGGATATCAAGTCCGCGCAGCTGTGCGACACCGCCCGCAAGTTCGCGAAGCGCTTCGGCATCACCCACCTGTATGACGTGGGTACCGCCGGCATCGAGCACGCGCTGCTGCCCGAAAAAGGCCTGGTCGGCCCCGGCGACTGTGTCATCGGCGCTGACTCCCACACCTGTACCTACGGCGCTCTGGGCGCCTTCTTCACCGGCGTAGGCTCCACCGACATGGCCGCCGGTATGGCCATCGGCGAGAACTGGTTCAAGGTCCCCGCCGCCATCAAGGTCAATCTGGTGGGCAAGCTGAAGCCCTACGTTTCCGGCAAGGACGTCATCCTCCATCTAATCGGCATGATCGGCGTGGACGGCGCTCTGTACAAGTCTCTGGAGTTTGTGGGCCCCGGCGTCGCCGAACTGTCCATGGACGACCGCTTCACCATTGCCAACATGGCCATCGAGGCCGGCGGCAAGAACGGCATCTTCCCCGTGGACGAAAAGACCATGGAATATGTCACCGGCCGCTTCAGCCGTCCCGTCATGGTCTATGAGGCCGACGCCGACGCCGAGTATGAGAGCGAAGTCACCATCGACCTGAGCACGCTGGAAAGCACCGTTTCTCTGCCCCACCTGCCCTCCAACACCAAGACGGTCAGCGAGGTCAAGGGTATGCCCATCCAGCAGGTCATCATCGGTTCCTGCACCAACGGCCGCATCTCCGATATGCGTGCCGCCGCCGAGATCCTCAAGGGCCGCAAGGTTGCCGACGGCGTCCGCTGCATCGTCATCCCCGCTACCCAGGAGGTCTATCTCCAGTGCGTCCGTGAGGGTCTGACCGAGATCTTCATCGAATCCGGCTGCGCCTTCTCCACCCCCACCTGCGGCCCCTGCCTGGGCGGCCATATGGGTGTTATGTGCGAGGGCGAGCGGTCCGTTTCCACCACCAACCGCAACTTCGTGGGCCGTATGGGCCACGTGAAGAGCGAAGTGGTGCTGGCCAGCCCGGCCATCGCTGCCGCATCCGCCGTCAAGGGCTGCATCGCAGACCCCACCGATCTGTAAGGAGGTACCGTTTATGGCAACCGGAACTGTTTTCAAATACGGCGATAACGTGGACACCGACGTTATCATCCCCGCCCGCTACCTGAACGCTCCCACTCCCGCCGAACTGGCCACCCACTGCATGGAGGACATCGACGCCACCTATGCCACCCGGGTGCAGAAGGGCGACATTATGGTTGGCGGCTGGAACTTCGGCTGCGGCTCCTCCCGTG
>JAFYPP010000032.1 GCA_017559995.1 Clostridia bacterium
AGGCGCATTTCGAGGCCAACCGCCAACGGCGGCTCTTGGGCCGAGATGTCCCCGGCGGGTCACCAAAAAACACCGTAGTCGTTTGACTGCGGTGCTTTTTTATGCCGTGGGACGAGAACCTCGCAGGGGTGAGATCGCGCCCGCAGGCGCATTTCGAGGCCAACCGCCAACGGCGGCTCTTGGGCCGAGATGTCCCCGGCGGGTCACCAAAAAACAAGGACACAACCTTTGTTGTGTCCTTATTTCTTTGCTTCGGGGACAAGCGCCCCGGTAAGAATATCCCGCTTCAGCGCCTCGAAGATACGCCGGAGCCTCTCCCGGCCGTCCTGCATGGTACCGCTATCGATCCGCGGAAACGCTTCTTCACCAATATTCCGTTTTGCAATATAAGCACGGTAAGCCAATTCAATCTGCAAGGCCTCACACCGCCCATTGGCGCAGCCGTAATGCCGCACAATATGCCCACCGCGGAACGGCCGATTCAGCGCCACACTGTACTGATTCGCAGAAAAAAGCGCCCCGATACGCAAGAGCAAACGTTCATTCATGGATCCGCCGTCGTTATTTCCCAGTACGACATCCGCCTCCAGCTCCTTACCGAAGCTGTGGAGATCCAGCAGGTATACCCTGTCAAAATACTTCTGCTTTTCTGCGATCAAGTCCTGTAACGTTTGATGATACGCCTTGTAGAAGCGATCGATCCGCTCCTGCACCTCCCCTTCGGAAAGCGCGCGCTGATACAGATCTCGTCCAAAGGTGGTCTTTTCGTATATGAGCGCTTTTGTGTAGTCGGCTTGTTTTCCGCCTGCCAGCTCCCGGTTAGGGTCAATGACATATCTGCTCACGCGATTGACCATCACGGTAAAACCCATATCCGCTAAAAAGTCATACAGTTCAGGAAGATACCAATCCATGTTGGCCAGGATCGCATCACTTTTCAGATTTTGCGCCATCCCGTCTGTAATGCAGACACCGCTGTGCGGAATACTGATCACGAAAGGAAGTTCGTGCCGCTCCCTGTTCCACACAGATACGGATGATTCACAGTCACTCATGATCCGATACAAAACCATTCCCCCACCCTTTGGCACAACGCCACATACTTCCCTGCTTTTGTTCATTATACGCCGGTGGTAGTTTCAATGCAAGTTATGCCGGCGTCTATTGCTTTTTTACATAATCCCACTGCCGCCGCGCAAACTATGGCAAACGACTTTTGTGGAGGCGACATCATGTGCACTGCGGCGACCTATCTGACCCAGGATTTTTACTTCGGCAGGACGCTGGATATCAACCGCTCCTATTCCGAGGAAGTGACCGTCACGCCCCGGAACTTCCCCCTTTCCTTCCGGCATATGGGCGTGCTGGAGACCCATCACGCCATCATCGGCATGGCGCTGGTGGCCGACGGCTACCCCCTCTATTTTGACGCCGTCAACGAAAAGGGCCTGGCCATGGCCGGCCTGAACTTCGTGGGATACGCCCACTACAACCACCCGGTGTCCGACAGGAACAACATCGCCACCTTTGAGCTGATCCCCTGGCTGCTGGGCCGGTGCGCTTCGGTGGCCGAAGCCCGGGAGGCGTTGGGTCAGCTGAACATCACCGACGATGCCTTCAGCCCGCAGTTCCCCCCTTCCCAGCTCCACTGGATGGTAGCCGACCGCACGGGAGCCATCACGGTGGAGGCCGTCCGGGAGGGCCTGCGGATCTATGACAACCCCGTGGGCGTGCTCACCAACAACCCGCCCTTTGACCGGCAGCTGTTTCACCTGAACAATTACATGGGGCTTTCTCCCCGGGATCCCGAAAACCGCTTCGCGCCCGGCCTGGACCTGCAGGTCTACAGCCACGGCATGGGCGCTTTGGGCCTCCCCGGCGACCTATCCTCCCAGTCCCGCTTCGTCCGGGCGGCCTTCACCCGGCTCAACGCCTGTTCCGGCCACACGGAGGAACAAAGCGTCAGCCAGTTCTTCCACATCCTCGGCACGGTGGAGCACACCCGCGGATGCAGTCTGTGGGAAAAGGACGAATGGGAGATCACCGCCTACACCTGCTGCTGCAACGCCGATAAGGGCATCTATTATTACACCACCTATGAAAACCGCCAGATCTCGGCGGTGCATCTCCACCGGGAAGATGTGGAGTCCCGCCGTCTGGTATGCTATCCCCTGATTTCCGGGCAGCAGATCCGCCACCAAAACTAAAAAAACACCCTCTGCCCACGCAGAGGGTGTTTACCGTTACGCCACCAGGAACTTGTATTTTTCCACGCTGTACAGAGGAATGAAGGGCACCAGAATGGGCACGGTCTTGACGTACTTCTGATATTCGGGATCGCTGCCGTAGTTTTTATTCTGGCGGATCTCCAACCGGCGGGCACCCGAAAACATGACGAAAATGATGCCGATATAGCCCACCAGCGCCATGATCCACTGGCCGGCGCCGGAGAGGGAGCCGATACCGGACAGCAGCACGCCGGTCCAGAAGACCATCTCGCCCAGATAGTTGGGGCAGCGGACGATGCGGTACAGGCCGGTGTCCACAAAGCGCTTGGGGTTGACCTTCTTGGCCTGATTCTTCTGCACGTCGGCGGCGGACTCGAAGAGGATGCCGAACAGCATGACGGCGGCGCCCACCCAGGTCCACACATTGGTTCCGCTGCCGTTGTGCAGGCGGTAGAACACCGGCAGCACCTGCAGCACGTACAGCACAGCACAGGTGACCCAGATGGCGATCTTCACGCCGAAGGGCACATCGGTCTTGATCTCGCCGGTCATGTTTTTGTTGTAAGAGGCGCTCTTGAACTCCCGGATGGCCAGATATCCGCCCAGGCGCAGACCGTAGATCACGAACAGCAGGCAGCAGATCAGCGTGCCGGTGGTCAGGGTCTTGCCGTACAGGATGGCCATCAGCAGGCCTTCGCCGGCGATGGAAAAGCCGTAGCCCAGAGAAATGAACCACACATACTTTTTAAAGCCCATGGAACTGATGACCATGGCAGCGGCAAACAGCAGCCAGAAATTGACGGGAAACACCATACAGATACTCCTTTTCCAAAATTAATCGTTACAGCAACTTTTCCAGCAGCGGCAGCATGCGGTCTTCTTCCCAGCCTTCCACCGTCCAGGTGAGCAGCGCTTCGGCCAAAAACCGCGCGTGGTCCTCGTCGGCGCAGAACGACATCAACGGTACAGCCAGCTGATCCCGCAGCAGACCGTGGTAGCGGCTGATCACCGGACTGACCGCCTGGGCAGCGGCAGGATCCCGGAAAATGGCCCGGTGCCGTACCAAATAGCGGCGCACCTCCCGGCACATGGCCCGCAGCACCTCCACACACTGGGGACAGGCGGTCTTGGCATTCTCCATGGCCTGCAGACAATCCTTCCAGTCGGCCAGCAAAAAGGCCGCCAGAAGGGCGTCCTTGGACGGGAAATAGTTGTACACCGTTCCCACACCCACGCCGCAGGCTGCCGCCACCGAACGAATGGTAACGGCCGTATAGCCGCCCTCCCATGCCTGCCGGCGGGCCTCTTCGATCAGACGCTCCGGCAGATTTTCAATAATCTTGGGCATAACATCCCCCTTTTTATGAACACGTTCACTTTCGTGTTATAATACGCTGAATTCCCCGCTTTGTCAACCCCACAGACGGGGGAAATCTCGGCTTTTCCCTTGACATTTACCCCGTTTTTGGATAATCTATAAGGTGTATTATTCTATCGATAAATAGGAGGAATTTCTATGAATCATAAAGATAAAACGATGGATAAGATCGTGACCCTCTGCAAGGGCCGCGGCTTTATTTTTGCCGGCAGCGAGATCTACGGCGGTCTGGCCAACACCTGGGACTACGGCCCTCTGGGTGTGGAGCTGAAGAACAACGTGAAGAAGGCCTGGTGGAAGAAGTTCGTCCAGGAGAACCCCTACAACGTGGGTCTGGACGCCGCCATCCTGATGAACCCCCAGGTTTGGGTCGCCTCCGGCCACGTGGGCGGCTTCTCCGATCCTCTGATGGACTGCAAGGAGTGCAAGGAGCGCTTCCGCGCCGA
>JAFYPP010000033.1 GCA_017559995.1 Clostridia bacterium
ACGTGTGCTCTTCCGATCTCTTAAGAATCCCTGGGCTGACCGCTTCGCGGTCAGGGATCAATCAAACAACTCCCCTGTGCTTTGGCTGTTGTTAACCGGAGCACAGGGGAGTTTGTTTGTTGTATGTGCGGGGAACGGGAGGCACCTCATCAGTCACCCTGCGGGTGACAGCTTCCCCTCAAGGGGAAGCGTGCGGAGGGGGCGTATTCCATACTTGTGCGATCTCTGTAGGAGCAGGATATATCCCCCCTCGTGTTTCTCGCTGATGCAAGGCTCATCGAAGGCAGCGCCAACAAGCGAGCCGTGGCACCCTCCGGTGCTGCGCACGGCAAATGTTCCGTTGCATTTGCACACCGAAGGTGCGGCGGCCTTCGCTGCAGCCCCAAACACAAAAAACCCGCCCCGCGCGAAGCGCGGAACGGGGGTACAGGGGCTCAGCCCCTGTTTGCACGGTACTGCATCTGGTACAGTTCGGTGTAGGTGCCGTTGAGGGCGATGAGTTCTTCGTGGCTGCCCTGCTCGGTGATGCGGCCATTGGCCACCACGGCGATCTCGTCGGCATTCTTGATGGTGGACAGGCGGTGCGCAACCACCAGCGTGGTGCGGCCGTGGCACAGGTCATCCAGCGCGGTCTGGATCAGGATCTCGGTGGTGTTATCCAGCGCGGAGGTAGCCTCGTCCAGGATCAGGATGGGCGGATTCTTGAGGAACACGCGGGCGATGGACAGACGCTGCTTCTGACCGCCGGAGAGACGCACGCCGCGTTCACCAATCTGGGTGTCGTAGCCCTCGGGCAGGGTCATGATGTAATCGTGAATGTTGGCGCGCTTGGCGGCCTCGATCACTTCGTCCATGGTAGCGTCCAGACGGCCATAGAGGATGTTATCCTTGATGGAGGCGTTGAACAGGTAGATATCCTGCTGCACGATACCGATGTTGCGGCGCAGGGATTCCATGGTCAGGGTGTGGATCTCCTTACCGTCAATCAGGATCTGGCCTTCGCTGATATCGTAGAAGTGGGGGATCAGGTGGCACATGGTGGTCTTGCCGCCGCCGGAGGGGCCGACCAGCGCGAACTTCTTGCCTTTTTCGATGGTCAGGCTCACGCCGTTAAGCACGTCCTTGTCATCATCGTAGGCATAGACCACATCGCGGAACTCAATGCGGCCTTCCAGACGCTCCACGGGCTTGGCGTTGGCCGCGTCCTTTTCGGGCTCGGCGTCCATAATTTCGAGGAAGCGTTCAAAGCCGGTCACACCGTTCTGGTACTGCTCCATGAAGCCGATCAGCGTCATTACCGGGCCGATGAACATGTTGATGGACACGATGAAAGCGGAATAGTCGCCGAACTGGATATCGCCGTTGTAGAGGAACAGGCCGCCGGCGATGAGCACGACAACGTTGAAGATATCGGTCACGAATGTGTTGCCGGAGTGGAACTGGCCCATGGCCTTGTAGGCGGCGCGGCGGGCGTTGACGAAGGCCACATTGCCCTCTTCAAACTTTTCGCGTTCCTTTTCGGCATTGGTGAAGGCCTTGGTCACGCGGATGCCGGAAATGCTGCTTTCCACGCTGGCGTTGATCTGGGCGATGGACTTGCGGCTGTCCATGAAGGCCTGGCGCATGCGCTTGCGCAGCGTCATGGAGATCAGGATCAGGAAAGGCACGCAGGCAAACACGATCAGCGTAAGGGTAAAGTTGATGGAAGACAGGTAGAGGAAGGAAGCCACGATGGAGATGGAGGAGATGATCACGTTCTCCGGGCCGTGGTGCGCCAGCTCGCTGATATCCATCAGGTCGTTGGTCAGGCGGCTCATCAGGCGGCCGGTCTCGTGGGTGTCATAGAAGCTGTAGGGCAGCTTTTCCAGATGGTTGAACATATCAGAACGCATCTGCGCCTGCATGCGAACGCCCATCACGTGGCCGTAATACTGAATGAAAAAGTTCAGACCCAGCTTGCACATGTACAGGCACAGAAGGGTCAGGCCGAACACCACCACCATGCGGTAGTTGCGGTTGGGGATCAGGTCGTTGAGCATGGTACGGGTGACGATCGGGTACACGATGCCGATCAGGGATACCAGCAGCGACGCGCCCATATCCATGGAGAAAATTTTCATATGCGGGCGGTAGTAGGCCAGAAAGCGCTTCAAAAGCCCGGGCTTCTTGGTTGCGGTCGTTTCACTCATTTGCGTTTCTCCTCTCAAATGTACAACTTTCCCAGTGTTCGTGCAGCTTGGTCATCAGGTTCATCAGCTGCTGTTTTTCGCTGTCATCCAGCGTGGCAAACAACAGCTGCGCCATCTCCTGCCGGTCGCGCTCAAAGGCCTCGGCCTGTTTCACGCCCTCTTCCGTCAGGCGGATCTCAAAGTTACGGCGGTCATCCTCGCAGCGACGGCGTTCCACCAAACCGGCGCCCTCCACCTTGGCAAGCACCTCGCTCAGGCTGCCGGGCTGGATCTGCATCCGGCACATCAGCGCCTTCTGCGTCATGGGGCCCTCGCGGTTAAGCAGGCTCAAAATCCGGTTCTGCGAAAAATTCAGGCTGAACTTGTGGTACAGCAAATGGTTGCACCGGCGCATCTGACGCATCAGCTCCACATCCGTAAACGGCAGGCTGTGTTCAGACATTGGTCTATTCCTTTCTCTCCATTGATTAGGTACCTCAACTATTATATGTTATCCCCATCAAATGTCAAGGTACCAAACCAATTCTGGCGTAGAAAAACCTTCCGTTCTGAAAACGGAAGGTTGAATGACTTAGTCTGCAGTTTTCTTTGCCAGCCAGGCCTTGTAGCGCGCAATGCGCTCCGGCCAGATCTGCCGCCAGTTCATGGGGAAGAAGTAGCATACGATCAGCGCCATGATGACGCCGATGGAGGTATCAATAATACGGTTGAGGGCGTAGCTTACGTAGGTTTCCACAGGCGTATTGAACAGGATGATGCACAGCACCACGCCGCCGGGCTGCACGCCGCCGGTCCAGAAGCTCTGACAGGCAAGGATCAGAATCACCGTACCCACCAGCGTAAACAGCGCCAGCAGCGGGGTATGATGGCCGTCCGGCACAAAGATCAGGTAGATGCGGAACAGCAGCATGCCCACCAGACCGCCGATGATGGTGCCGTACAGGCGGTTGCCGCCGCCGTTCTTGTAGCCATCAGCCAGATCCTGACCCATGCCGAAGATCACACCGATGCAGGCAAAGGCGGGACTGCGGTCAAAGAAATAGTAAATCAGCGCACACAGGCCGGCGGTAACGGCGGTTTTGATGTTGCGCATGCCGATTTTTTTGGGAAGATGCACCGGGTTTTCGATCGTCATGGGAACGTGCCTCCGAATGATTTTCTCTTGTACGGCCAAAAAAGGACGCGACCCTTGCTGGGCCGCGCTTTTTGACCTGCCACATTATACTCCCATAGCATTGGCGCGTCAAGAAAAAAACGCCCTCTGTTCAGGAAAAAACCTGTATTTTCACCATTGTTTGTCCACTGGAATTTGCACTTGACAATTCCCCAGCGCATTGAGTACCATACAGGTATCCGCAAGCATCGCAAAACCGCATATACAGAATCATCAACAGGAAAGGCGGTCATTGTATGAACGTTTCCGATGGCATGAACTACGCCCCTAAAGGCAAGCCCAGTCCGGTGGTCAAGCCCGGTGAATTTGTATTCAGCACGGCGCATCTCAACCACGGCCACATCTATGGCATGGTCAACGCCCTCACCGAGGCGGGCGCGACCCTCAAATACGTGTACGATCCCGACCCCAAAAAGGTCGAGCAGTTTCTGAAAACCTATCCGCAGGCCATTCCTGCGCAGAGCGAGGATCAGATTCTGCAGGACAAGGAGACACAAATGGTCGCTTCCGCCCATGTGACCAGCATGCGCGGCGCTTTCGGCTGCAAGGTCATGGACTGCGGCAAGGATTATTTCAGCGACAAAGCGCCCTTCACCGCGCTGGATCAGCTGGACGCCGCCAAAGCCAAAGTGGCTGAAACCGGCAAAAAGTACATGGTCTACTACTCCGAACGCCTGCACGTGGAAGGCGCAATTCTGGCCGGTTATCTGGTGGATCAGGGCGAGATCGGCAAGGTGATCAGCGTCAGCGGCTTCGGCCCGCACCGTCTGGGCGATCCCGCCAGCCGTCCCGACTGGTTCTATCAGCGCAAGTATTACGGCGGCATCCTTTGCGATATCGGCAGCCACCAGATCGAGCAGTACCTGCATTTCTCCGGCGAAAAGGACGCGCAGGTGGTATCCGCCCGCATCGGCAACTACGGCCATCCCGATCATCCCGAACTGGACGATTTCGGTGACTGCACCATCACCGGCGCAAACGGCACCACCAACTATTTCCGCGTGGACTGGTTTACGCCGGACGGCCTCGGCACCTGGGGCGACGGCCGCACCATCATCCTCGGTACCGAGGGATATATCGAGATCCGCAAATACATCAACGTGGCGACCGGAAAACCCGGCGGCAACCACGTGATCCTTGTCAACGGCAAGGGCGAAAAGCATATCGACGCCACCGGCATGACCGGCTACCCCTTCTTCGGCCAGCTGATTCTGGACTGCCTGAACCGTACGGAAAACGCCATGACCCAGGCGCACGCCTTCAAGGCCGCTGAGCTGTGCCTCCAGGCGCAGGCCGCGGCAGTGGAACTGACGGGCAGGAGCTGAGGTTCCGTCGTTTCCAAAGCGGTGGACATATATCAACCGCCCTGAACACAATCGTTCGTGTTCAGGGCGGTTTCTTATTTATTTCAGCGCATTTTCCCAGAAGTCCTCAAAGGTAATTTCCGCCGCTTCCTGGTCCGAAAGCCGTTTGACGTAATCCGCACGGTCGTCTCCCGCGCCCGGGCCAAAGCTGCCGTATTCCGCACACAGCATGGTCTCATGCGCTGCCTTCTTGCCCCAGTCGTCAAAGCCGTCCGGGTGGATGTGGCTGCCCAGTTCGCAGTTGAGCAGCACAGTTTTGGCAAAGTTGCGCCACGGTCTGCCAAGATAGGTGCAGCCATCCGCCAGATTGCGGCTGGTAAAGCGGCAGTTGTGGAACACATAGCCGTACTTCTGCCCCTCGGGCGTGGAGGGGGCGGTGGCGTAGCCGGGCTCGTCCACACTGCATATTTCACATTTGTCAAACCACGCTGCAGCGCCGCCGAAAATGAAGTCCACATTGCCCTGAATATAGCAGTTGCGGTACACATGCCTTTGCGGAATCCGCGGCGTATGCTGCTTTGGGCCGATGAAGCCGTTGGGTTCGATCTCTTTGGGCGGCAGGGGCGCGGTGAACAGCGTATCCTGATAGCCGATCAGACGGCAGTTTTCGCAGGCAAAATCATCCGCATCCACATACAGCGCCAATGCCTGACCCACTTCGCTGCGCGGGACAGCATCGTTTTCCACGGTCAGGTCGACAAGTGTAACACCCGGTGCGTCTACCATCAGCGTGGCCGTACGGAAGGTGCCGCGCTTCATGCCGTCAGGAAGGATGGTAAAAGCGCCGTCGTTCCATACAATGCGGGTCGTCTGTGCACCGTCTCCCTCAAGTGTGGTATTCGCGCGGGAGAGCACGCATTTTTCGCGATATTCGCCCGCAGCCAGTTTGAGGGTAACGGGCGTGCCGTCATCGGGCGGCAGATTTGCGATGGCCTCGGCCAGATGACCGGGCTGAACAGCAATGATCTTCATTTGTCGGCCTCCTTTGGAGTGGTTGGTTTTATTGTAATGGAAAAAGGGCGCTGCCGCAAGAGAAAAGCGCTTGACATCCCCCAAAATCCATGCTATTCTTTATTTAACCTTTAGGTTAAGTGTTAAAAGGAGGAAGCCTTATGGGACTGCAGCAAACCATGAAAGCGCTGGCCGATCCTATTCGCCGTGAAATCCTGAACATGCTCAAGCGCGGCCGAATGTCCGCCGGTGAAATTGGCGAGCATTTTCCCGTAACAGGAGCATCCATTTCGCGCCATCTTTCGGTGCTGAAAGAGGCCGATCTGGTACGGGATACACGCGAAGGCCAGTATATTTTCTACGAATTGAACGCATCCGTGCTGGAAGAAATCATGCTTTGGATTACAGAACTGAAAGGAGCGGACGACCATGCTGAAAAATAACCGGCGGAAACTGATCCTATCCTCCCTCATCATTCTGCTGCCCATTGTGTTTGGTCTGTTTTGCTGGAAGGATCTGCCCGACCACATGACCACCCACTGGGGCGCGGACGGCACCGCCGATGGCTGGATGGGCAAGGGCCTTGCTGTTTTCATACTGCCTGTGCTGATGCTGGGCATCCACTGGCTCTGCATCTGGCTGACCGCGCGGGATCACGGCAATCAAAACCAGAATGGCAAAATTCTGGGGCTGATGTTCTGGGTCATCCCCACGATCTCCCTGTTTGCCAGCGGGGTGATTTATACCGCTTCCTTCGGCAAAGAACCGCCTGCCATGTCCTTTGTTCCGCTGCTGCTGGGTCTGATGTTTCTGTTCATTGGCAACTACATGCCCAAGTGCAAGCAGAACATGACCATCGGTGTGAAAATCAAATGGACGCTGGAAAACGAGGAAAACTGGAACGCTACGCACCGCTTCGCCGGTAAAGTGTGGTTTGCAGGCGGTCTGGCCATGCTGTGCTTCGCTTTCCTGCCCGAAAAAGCAATGATCTGCACGGCGCTTCCAGCCATTCTGATCATCGCCGTCCTCCCTGCCGTTTACTCCTTTCTGTATCACCAAAAGCAGGTCAGGGAAGGTACGGCGTCAGCCAAGCCCTTCACTTACAGCAGGAACCAGAAAAACACATTCCTGATTTCCCTCATCGGCACCGCCGCCGCGTTGATTTTTGCCGCCGTGCTCATGTTTACCGGTGAGATCAATGTGGTGTTTACCGAAAGCTCCCTCACCATTGAGGCCAGCGGCTGGAACGACCTGACCGTTGAATACGCTGTGATCGAGTCCATCGAGTACCGCGAACAGGATCATCCCGGCACGCGAACCGCCGGCCTTGGCAGCGCCAAACTGCTGGCGGGCGCGTTCCGCAATGACGAATTCGGCAGCTATACCCGTTATTCGTATACGCAGTGCGACGCCTGCATCGTACTGAGGGCAGATGGCAAAACTCTTGTCCTGAACGCACAGGATGCACAGGCAACAAAGACGCTGTACGAAACCATCCAATCCCATATCCAATAAAAAGTGTTCCGGCGAAGTCCACAAAACTTCGCCGGAACACTTTTCAATAAATCACTCCCGAGGGGCCGCGAAGCGGCTCCTCGGCTACGGGATTCTTAAGGGCAAA
>JAFYPP010000034.1 GCA_017559995.1 Clostridia bacterium
GGAGCTGAACGCCGCGCTCAACGGCCGCGGCGGCGGCAAGCCGGACTTTGTCCAGGGCAGCGTGGCGGCGGACGAGACCGCCATCCGGGCATTTTTCCAAACCAAATAACAAAAGCCCCTCATCGGACGATGAGGGGCCTTTTTTATGTCAATTTAGGCGTTCTGCAGGAAGGCGCGGTAGCCGCGGTAGGCCTCGTAAACGTCGGCCTTGGAGCTGACCTCGTAGGGGGCGTGCATGGACAGCAGAGCCACGCCGCTGTCGATGACATTCATGCCGTACTTGGCCATGATATAGGCGATGGTGCCGCCGCCGCCCACGTCCACCTTACCCAGTTCACAGAACTGGTAGGACACGTTGGCGTCGTCCATGATGGCACGGATCTTGGCAACGTACTCGGCGTTGGCGTCGTTGGAGCCGCCCTTGCCGCGGGAGCCGGTGAACTTGTTGAAGGTCATGCCGCGGGACAGGAAGGCGGAAGAACGCTTTTCAAAGGCGTCGGCGTACAGGGGATCGTAACCGGCGCTGACGTCGGAGGACAGCATGGTGGAGTTTGCCAGGCAGCGGCGGGTAGCCAGGAAGGACTCGCCCTGGGTGGCGGCGATCAGCTCGGCAACCACGTTCTCAAAGAAGTGGGCCTGCATGCCGGTGGCGCCCACGGAGCCGATCTCCTCTTTGTCCACCAGCAGGCAGCAGGAGGTCTTTTTCAGGGGCTTTTCCTCATCCAACATAGCCATCAGAGAGGTATAGGAGCAGACACGGTCATCCTGGCCGTAAGCCAGGATCATGCTGCGGTCCAGACCGCAGTCACGGGCCTTGCCGGCGGGAACGATTTCCAGCTCGGCGGACAGGAAGTCGGCCTCCTCGGCGCCGTACTTTTCCTTCAGCAGGTACAGCACGTTGGCCTTGACAGCTTCCTTCTGGTCCTTTTCCAGCTTGCTCTCGTCCAGAGGACGGTTGCCCACCAGCAGATCCAGGCCCTCGCCGGTGATGACGGTGGAGGCCTTCTTGTCCATCTGGTTGGCTGCCAGATGCACCAGCAGATCGGAGAACACCAGAACGGGATCGGACTCGTCCTCGCCGATGACCACGTTGACCACGGTGCCGTCCTTCTTTACCAGAGCGCCGTGGATGGCCATGGGCTGGGCGACCCACTGGTACTTCTTGATGCCGCCGTAATAATGGGTGTCCAGATAAGCCTGGCCCTCGTTTTCATACAGGGGATTCTGCTTGACGTCCACACGGGGAGAGTCGATGTGGGCGCCCAGGATGTTCATGCCGGCCTCCAGGGGCTCTTCGCCCAGCTGGAACAGAGCCAGGGCCTTACCCATGCAGTTGGCGTAGATCTTGTCGCCGGCGCCCAGACGGCGGCGGGCCTTCAGGGCGGTCTCCAGGGGGATGTAGCCGGCGGCCTCGGCCATCTTGACGGCCTCGGTGACGCACTCACGCTCGGTCTTGCCGTTATCCAGGAAGGTCTTGTAGCCGGCGTTCAGGGCTTCCAGAGCTTCCAGATCGGCGGCGGTGTATTTTTTCCATGCGGTTTTGTATTCCATAATGATATACGCTCCTTTAATAAATTCGGATGGTATGATTGTATCGTGACTACAGCGGTTTTGTCAAGATTCGGAAATCGAAAGAAAATAGGAATTATTTTTATTTTCTTATTGACTTTTCCCAAAAGTGTGGTATTATCATATCAAGAATAATTCTCGATTTCGAAAGGGGTGATCCGATGACCAAACAGCAGACGCTGATCTGTGATATTTTGGCCAACGTCCACGACCACCTGACGGCCGAAGAGGTGTTCTTCCGTGCCAGAGAACGGATGCCCAACATTGCCATGGGCACGGTATACCGCAACCTCAACCAGCTGGCCGCCGACCGGCAGATCCGTCGGCTGACCGTCCCCGGGCAGCCTGACCGCTACGATAAAAACCCCATGCCTCACGGCCATTTGGTGTGCCAGAACTGCGGCAAGCTGCAGGATCTCTTCCTGCCCGACCTGGTCCCCTATCTGGAGCAGGCCGCAGGCCAAAACATCACCCACTACGAGTTGACAATGGGTCATATCTGTCCCAATTGCAAATAAAATCTACACACAAACACAAATACATTTTCAGGAGGAACAAATTATGAATCTGAAGGGTACCAAGACCGAACAGAACCTGTGGGCTGCTTTTTCCGGCGAGAGCCAGGCTCGCAACAAGTACACCTATTTTGCTTCTGTGGCCAAGAAGGAAGGCTATGAGCAGATCTCTGCCATTTTCCTGGAGACCGCCGAGAACGAGAAGGAACACGCCAAGCTGTGGTTCAAGGCTCTGGGCGAGCTGGGCGGCACTGCCGAAAACCTGAAGCACGCCGCCGAGGGCGAGAACTACGAGTGGACCGATATGTACGCCACCTTCGCCAAGGAGGCCGAGGAAGAGGGCTTCACCGCTCTGGCTGCCCAGTTCCGTATGGTCGCCCAGATCGAGAAGGCTCACGAGGCCCGTTACCTGGCCCTGCTGGACAACGTCCAGATGCAGAAGGTCTTTGAGAAGTCCGAGGAGGTCATGTGGAAGTGCCGTAACTGCGGCCACCTGGTCATCGGCAAGAAGGCCCCCGGTGTCTGCCCCGTCTGCGCTCATCCCCAGAGCTTCTTTGAGATCGAAGCCAAGAATTATTAAGATCTTTCCTCTCCTTTTATCCAATAAATTACCCAATAAACCAAACGAAAGCACCCGCCGTGATCTGCGGCGGGTACTTTTGCGCGATTGTGCAAAACAAAAACCCCAACCGAACGGTTGGGGTTTTCTTTTTTAGTCCAGGATGTCGACCATGACGCGCTTGTCGTCACGCAGACCCATGGCCTTGATCAAAGTGCGGATCTCTTTGGCGATCCGACCCTGGCGACCAATGACTCTGCCCATATCCTCGGCAGCCACTCGCAGCTGCAGAGTGATGGAATTGCCGTTCTCCAGCACGTTCACCTGAATTTCTTCGGGTTTCTCCACCAGATTTCCGACAATGTAGGTCAGCATCTCATTGATGCCGGCGATCTCCATAGCTTACAGGACACCGGCCTTCTTCAGCAGAATGCGGACGGTATCGGTGGGCTGAGCGCCATCCTTGATCCACTTCTGAGCAGCCTCGGCGTTGACAACGACCTCAGCGGGCTCCTTCAGGGGATTGTAAGTGCCGATCTCCTCGATGAAACGGCCGTCACGGGGATAACGGGAGTCAGCCACCACGATACGATAGAAAGGAGCCTTCTTGGCGCCCATTCTTCTCAGTCTGATTTTAACCATACTTCTTTTCACCTCCGTAATTTGAATCAAATCTATATGAGTTTTTACTCACGAATGTTAGGTCCCTTAATAGGGGAACTTGAAACCGGAACGCTTCATCTTCTTCATGGCGCCGGGAGCGGAGAACCGCTTCATCATCTGCTGCATCTGATCGAACTGCTTGAGCAGACGATTGACGTCCTCGATCTTCATGCCGCAGCCGGCGGCGATGCGCTTTTTCCGGCTGTACTTGATGATGTCGGGCTTGGCGCGCTCTTCGGGCGTCATGGACAGGATGATGGCTTCCAGTCGGGCAAAGGCCTTTTCGTCCACGTTGGCGTTGGCGATGGCCTTTTTATCGATACCGGGCACCATGCCCAGCACGTCCTGGATGCTGCCCATGTTCTGTACCTGCTTGAGCTGCTCCATGAAGTCGTTGAGGTTCATCTTGCCGGCGCGCATCTTCTTTTCCAGCTCGACGGCCTGCTTCTCGTCAAAGGCATCCTGTGCCTTTTCCACCAGGGTGAGCACGTCGCCCATACCCAGGATACGGGAAGCCATACGGTCGGGATAGAAAGGCTCAATGGCGTCCAGCTTTTCGCCCATACCCACGAACTTGATGGGCTTGCCGGTGACGGCCTTGATGGACAGGGCCGCACCGCCGCGGGCGTCGCCGTCCAGCTTGGTCATCAGGACGGAGTCGATGCCCAGGGCATCGTTAAAGGCCGTGGCCGCATTGACGGCGTCCTGGCCGGTCATGCCGTCAACCACCAGCATGATCTCGTGGGGCTTGACAGCGGACTTGATATTTTTCAGCTCGTCCATCAACTTTTCGTCGATGTGCAGACGGCCGGCAGTGTCCAGCAGCAGCAGGTCGTTGCCGTGCTGACGGGCGTGCTCAAAAGCGTGCTGGGCGATGGCGATGGGATCGCCCTGGCCCTCTTCGTAAACGGGGATACCCAGCTGCTCGCCGACGATCTTCAGCTGCTGAACGGCGGCGGGACGGTAAACGTCACAGGCGCACAGCAGCGGACGGCGGCCGTCCTTCTTCTTGAACCAGCCGGCCAGCTTGGCGATGTTGGTGGTCTTACCGGCGCCCTGCAGACCCACGAACATGATGACCGTGGGGGGACGGTTGGCCATATGCACACGGCTCTGGCTGCCGCCCATCAGGTTGCACAGCTCGTCGTTGACGATCTTGATGACCTGCTGCGCGGGGGTCAGGCTTTCCAGAATATCGGAGCCGATGGCCTTGTCGGTGACCGTCTTGACGAAGTCCTTGACCACCTTGAAGTTGACGTCGGCTTCCAGCAGGGCAAGTCGGACTTCCCGCATGGCCTCCTTGACATCGTTTTCGGTGAGTCGGCCCTTGGAACGCAGCTTTTTAAACGCGTTATTAAGTTTTTCGCTTAATCCTTCAAAAGCCATAGGTTACTTCATTTCTCCGGTAAGAGCGAGGATGGCATCCACGTTCTTGGCGATTTCGAAATTGCGGAGGCGTGCGTTCACCTGGGCGATGTAGGCGGCGGCCTGCCGGATCTCTTCCAGCTTGCTCTCGTAGCTGCCGTACTTCTTCACCAGGCCCAGCTTATCCTCGGTGTCCCGCAGGATGGTCTCGCTGCGCACGATGGCGTCACGGACGCCCTGACGGGAAATACCCGCGTGCTCGGCGATCTCCGCAAGGGAGAGGTCTTCATTATAATACAGGTCGAACAGCTCTTTCTGCTTGTCGGTGAGCAGTTCGCCGTAGTAATCGTACAGCATCGACATATGGAAGGTGTCGCTTTTCATTTATCTCTCCCCTTTCTGTAAAGTAATTTCCCTTTACAACAGGAAGTATCATACATGAAAACCGAGGAAAAGTCAAGAGAAAAGCGCAAATTTCCCGGAGAAATTTCACGAAAATTCAACAGGTTTTTGCACAGTTTTACCAATGGCGGCCTATAACACGCCCACACATGAAGCTTCGCGCTTTCTCTCCCCGCACCAATCGAAAAAGCACCCCGGACGGGGTGCTTTTTTTATCAATAAAAGGTCGCGACTTCCTGCTCGGGGGCCTCGGCAGGCTCTACGGAGATCACCTGCAGCACGGGTCCGCGCTTTTCGTAAACGGGGCTGAACTTCAGCGCCACCTTTGCGGTGACGGTGACCCAGTCCTTGCTCTCGAAGGTCATGGGCTTATCCCACTGGCAGGCCAGGCCGGCAAAGGTAATGTCGTCCTCGCAGCACACCATGAGATAGCGGCCGCACAGGAAGGTCTTGGGGGGCAGTTTCTGGCTCTTGACGGCGATGCCCTTGAAGCGCAGGGTCTTGCCCTCGTACTTGTCCTCTTCCTCGGAGATATCCCGATACCAGATGGCGTAATCCTGCTCCTTGATGTCCACGATGTCGGCATCCAGATCGAAGGGCAGCGGATCTTCCATCTCGTCATAGACCACGTCGCCGTTTTCCATCTCGTAGGCAATGTCGCACTTGCGGCTGACACCGCGGATGATCCTGTGGACTTCCATCTTATCCAGCTCGGGTTTGGCCCGGTTGAGGATGATCATTTCACAGCTCTTCAGTTTGTCCACCGTCAGCTGGCGCAGGTTGGCGTTGTAGCTGAGGAAGGTGTTGGCGTCGGCGAAACAGATCTCCTGATAGATGACCCAGCCTTCGGGCATGGTGTTGTACAGGTCATCCAGCAGCCACATACCGTTGTACTCCAGCACCACCCGCTGGGGGTTATGCTTGCGCTGCAGCATGGACAGGTATTCGGGGTTCAGCCGGCTTTCATCCTCCAGCACCTCGATGAACACGTTATGACCGGAGAACAGGTCGGGATTGTACTCCTCCACACCTTCTTCGCACAGCAGCAGCAGGGTGCGCTCACCGGCGTTGAAGCGCTCGTCCTCCAGCGTCTCCTGAATGAACTTGGTTTTGCCGGCCTCCAAAAAACCGGTAAACAGATAAACGGGAAGTTCCATCTTATTCCACCCCGAACAGAGCCTTCATGGCGCCGGTGTCGATCTTGGAGCCGATGACGCACAGGCGACCCATGGTGGAGGCGGCGCCCAGACGGACGTTTTCCTCGCCGGGAACGTAGTCAAAGTGGATCCACTTGCCGTCCTGGCCTTCTACGATGCCCTTGGCACGCAGCACGGCACCGTAGATGCCGCTGGTGAACTGGTGCAGAACGTCCTCGATCTCCTCGGCGGTGAACTTACGGGTAGTCTCCACGCCCCAGGAGGTGAACACCTCGTCGGCGTGATGGTGATGATGATGGTCATGGTGGTCGTGACCGCAGCAACATTCTTCCTCATGTTCATGATGATGATGATGCTCGTGGTGGTCGTGGCCGCAGCAGCACTCTTCCTCATGCTCATGGTGATGATGGTGCTCATGGTGGTCGTGGCCGCAGCAGCATTCTTCCTCATGTTCATGATGATGATGCTCGTGGTGGTCGTGGCCGCAGCAGCATTCTTCCTCACGCTCATGGTGGTGATGGTGCTCGTGGTGGTCATGGCCGCAGCAGCACGCTTCCTCATGCTCATGGTGATGATGGTGCTCATGGTGGTCGTGGCCGCAGCAGCATTCCTCATCATGTTCATGATGATGCTCGTGGGCCTCATGCTCCAGCTGGGCCAGTTCCTCCGCCAGCGTGTTCTTCTTCTCCATGGTCTCCAACATCTGGTCGCCGGTCAGGGCTTCCCAGGGAGTGGTGATGATGGCGGCGGTCTCATTGTGCTGACGCAGCAGCGCCACCACGTCCTGCAGCTTCTTCTCGGTCATGCCGGCGGTGCGGGACAGGACGATGCAGCTGGCGTTTTCGATCTGATCGTTGAAGAACTCGCCGAAGTTCTTCATGTACATCTTGCACTTGTTGGCGTCGGCCACGGTGGTGAAACCGTTGAGGACGGCCTCCTCCATCTCCAGGCCCTGAACGGCACGGATGACATCGGACAGCTTGCCCACGCCGGAGGGCTCGATGAGGATGCGGTCGGGATGGTACTGCTCCAGCACCTGGCGCAGCGCCTTGCCGAAGTCGCCCACCAGACTGCAGCAGATGCAGCCGGAGTTCATCTCGGTGATCTCGATACCGGCGTCCTGCAGAAAGCCGCCGTCGATGCCGATCTCGCCGAACTCATTTTCGATCAGCACCAGTTTTTCGCCCTGGTAGGCTTCCTGGATCAGCTTTTTGATGAGGGTGGTCTTACCCGCACCCAAGAAGCCGGAAAAAATGTCAATTTTGGTCATGTTTTCGCTTCCTTTGCTTCAAAGAATCTTAACCTATTAATTATAGCACGATTTTCCCGTTAGTCAAACAGGAAGGAGAACAGTTTTTTGCCAACGGCCTTTTCGCAGGGCTCGTACAGTTCGGGCAGGAACATACCGCGGCCCAGTTTGAGCCGTGATTTGGGCACGCAGACGGCGGCTACGTTCTGTCCGGGAAGGATCTGCGCCGAGCAGACGGGCACCCGTTCGTCCAGATCGATGAAGGTCAGCAGATCGGGGAAAGTGGCCAGCCGCTCACCGTCCCGTTGGGCGGTCATGTATTCGTTCATGAAGTCCACTTCCAGCTTACCCTCGGCGGTGTCCACCGTCACCAGACCCACGTCGAAGCCGCCGCTGATCTTCAGTTCCACGTCGGTGACCTTGCCCCGGCCCAGCACCCGGCTGTCCAGCAGGTCGGCCAGCGCGGCCAGCAGTTTGTCGGCGTCGTCCATATTCCGCTGCCACACCCGGCCCACTTCCATGGCCTGGGAGATGCAGCCCACGGCGCTGTTTTCCCGGAAGAAGCCGGCCGTGGCGGGGTTGCGCAGCACGGTGACGTAGCCGCCCGCCAAAGTGGCGGCATTGCGCACGGCGGCAGAGGTCTGCTCCACCGTGCCGGTGACGGTGAGGGCGATCTCGGAGGGGCCCTTTCCGCCGGCCGCGGTCTGCACCGAACGGTAACCGGGCAGAGCGTGGAGGCCCATGGCACCCATCACGCCGGTGGGATGGGCACGGCCGTTGCAGGCGGCGTCCACCATAGGCTTGCCGGTGAGGGCCGCCACCATCCAGCCGTTGGTGACGCTGTGGCCGCCGTTTTCGTTGGTGACGAAGGCGGCGATGGGCCGGTCGTCGGCAGCAAGGAAACTGTCGTATACCTGCTGATAATGGCGCTCCTGCACGCAGGAGTCGGGAGAGGCGGGCGAGCCCACCAGAGAGGCGGTGACCAGCAGGTCATCCTCCTTCAGTTCGTCCAGAGACACGAAGCGCACCGGGCCGGTCTTGAGCACCAGATCCAGGATCTCCCGGCCGCCCTGAGGCAGACCGCCTCCGCCGCCGCCCAAAAACCAGCCGCCCAGCAGTATCTGTTCACCATTTTCTCTTGTCAGTTCAAACATAAAAGTTCCTCCTTTGCCAGCTGGCACAGAACTTCCCGGGGAAGCACCGCCGGCAGACCGCAGGCCTCCGCGGCGGCTTTGTGCGCCAGGGTATATCCGAAGCAGTCCAGGCAGATCAAACCTGCCCCCTGCTCTTTCAGTTGTTCCACAGCCGTTTGCACGGCCCCTTCCGCGCCGAAGGGATCGGCCACGGCCATTCGCACGCGGCGCGCGCCGCACTCGGCCCACCAGCCGGTGATCTGCGCCCGCTGACCCTCATTGGGGATGAGCACGCCCACCGGCAGACCTGCCGCAAGGGCAGCTTCCCGCTGGCACACGCCGGGGTACAGAATGGTTTTTTGATGGATGTACGGTGGGAAGTTTCCGGTGCAGGCCATGAGATGCAGATCGGCGCCTTCTTTTTCGGCACGGGTGATGCAATCCTGCAGCCGGGCGAAGATGCTGTCCGCCGAAAGTTCGATCTGCCGGCGGTCCCCCGCCATGCGGGTCACCAGCAGTTCCCCGCTGCCGTCGTAGCCGCAGAGGTTCTCGGCCTGCTCTCGGGTCAGGCCGTCCAGGGCGCCGTACTGCCGCAGTTCCCAGTGGGCAGGCAGCAGTTGCCGCAGGTCCCGGGCAATGTCCTCCCGGGGCGTCTGACCGATGGTCAGCATGGAGATCACAGGCATGTTTCTCTCCCCTTTCCGTTTCTATCATACCCCATGCCCCTTCCATGCGCAAGGGGCTGCCGTAAATTGTTAATTTTTCATTGTTTTTCGGTCTTTTGATTTGCATTCCAACCAACTGTATGGTATGATGTTTGCGCTATTTTTAAAGGAGTGATCGTTTTGCAGAGTCCTTTCCATACCGAAGCGCCCGAAAAGGTGCGTGAAGTCCCCGAAGTCGCCCCCGCCAACTCCCATCACGGCGAAGGCCCCCGCGGCGTGTTCCTGTCCATCCTGTTCCTGGCCTTGCTGGCCCTGCTGGTCTGGGGCTGCACCCAGGTGTTCATGGACCCCACCGCACATTATCCCTATCATACCATTGACCGTTCCGAGCCCGCTCAGCAGCCTTCCGCCAGCCAATCCGGCAGCGAAAGCAGCAGCGGCGGAGCTTCTTCCACCACCACCAACCTGCAGCCTGTGACCATTCTGGCGCCCAACACCGGCGTCAGCGGCACCGACGTGCCCGAGTGGGACAACGTGGTGGCCCGTTTTGGCGATCATGAGCTGACCAATCAGCAGTTCATCCTGTATTACTGGGACGTGTTCTATAATCTGTACAGCAGCTACGGCTCCGAGCTGTTCTCCATGCTGAACATCACCATGCCCTTTGACCAGCAGACCCTGGACGGCATGCAGACCTGGCACCAGTACTTCTCCGGCATCGCTGTGGACACCTGGAAGCAGACCATGCTGCTGTGCGATGAGGCCAACAAGGCCGGCTTTGCCCTCACCGATGACCAGATCGCCGCGCTGAACGCCTCTGTGGATTCCATCGACAACTACCTGCAGGAGGGTGTCCACGACAGCCGTGACAGCTATCTCCAGCAGATGTTCGACCCCTGTATCACCGAAGAGGCCTACCGCGCCTACAACCAGGCTCTGGCTCTGGCCAAGAACTACGCCAACAGCCGGTACATCGAGATCTACGACGAGAACTACGACGAGACCCTGCCCCTGACCTACTGCATCAATGTGCGTCACATCCTGATCTCCGCCGAGGATTCCACCAACGCCGACAGCATGGCCGCCGCCAAGCAGCAGGCCGAGGATCTGTACGCCCTGTGGCAGCAGGATCCCACCGAGGACAACTTCATCACCCTGGCCACCGAGAACACCCAGGATCCCGGCTCCCAGTCCACCGGCGGTCTGTACGAGGATGTCTACCCCGGCGAGATGGTCACCACCTTCAACGACTGGTGCTTTGACGAGAGCCGTCAGCCCGGCGACCACGGTATTGTGGAGACCGAATACGGCTATCACATCATGTACTTTGTGGGCCAGAGCGAGACCGTGTACGAAGATCCCAACGACGCCATCGCCGGCGAGCTGTATGACAACTGGCTGGACGAGCTGTTCGCCGTGGAAGGTCTGGAAGATATAACCTCCTACGCTGTCTTCACCCAGAAGGCCGAGCTGCCCACCGTCGAAACCACCGCCGAATAAGACAAAAGAAAACGCCCTGCACCGTACGGTGCGGGGCGTTGTTTTATTGTCCGAACAGGTTCTTTCGCAGATCTTCCGCAAAGTTTCCAATATCGGTTTCATGGGACACTATGGGCACGTCGAAAACCTTCTCCATGGTAATATGTCTCCCAAGGCCCGGCAGTTCCAGGTAAAAGCTTCCATCCCGATGGAGTTCTACGGTATAAGCACCGTAAGCACCCTCCAACAGATACAGGTTGGCGTTTCGCTTTGTCCAAGTGCCAAAATCGGCAAGCGAACCATCGATATAAAGCCAAAAGTCTGCCTCTTCGCCCCAGTTTTGGACGCCCAACTGGATACAATGGCCACTCTCCCAACTACCGCCATAATCGTCGACGGGTATTTGTATGCTTTGATAGGCGCCCCGAAGATCCAAATCAAAGGGCGCTGCGTACTTCTCCCAAAACAGAGAACCCACGATCCACAACAGGGCACTCAGCAGGATGATGCCCGTTGTCCACAGCGCGATCCGTGTTTGCCGCTTGCTGCGGCGCAGATCATTTTCAGCGGCCTGTATGGCTTGTTCCGCTACCACCTCGGTCTCAGGCATTGGTTTGCCGGCCTCGCCACGGAACAACTCGGTCAGCGTCAGCCCCAGGGCTGCCGCCAGAGGTTCCAGCAGGGAGACCTCCGGGAAACCCAGACCGCGCTCCCACTTGGACACGGTGGTGTGGCTGATATGCAGGCGCTCCGCCAACTGCTGTTGAGTGAGGCCCTTTTCTTTTCTCGCCTGGGCGATGAGGCCGCCGGTCTTTTTCGCGTCCATAGGTTCCCCCTCCTTTCCTGCCTTTATTTTAGCAGAACGAGCGTGAAACCGCAATCGACGGTGCGTCGAAAGGGTATTTTTTCCTACAGACGGGCGTGAGGCTCGTAGCTGCCCACCACCTTCAGCCGGTCGCACACCTCGTTCAGCTCGGCCAGCATCTGCCGGCCGCGGTCGGAGTCGGCGGCGCCGTCGATCTCCATATAAAAATAGTACTGCCAGGAATGCTCCTTCAGGGGGCGGCTGCGCAGCGCCGTCATATTGCAGCCGTATTTACCGATGATGCTGACGGCCTTTGCCAGCGATCCGGCTTCGTGCCGGACGGTGAACATCAGCACCGAATGGGACATGGCGAGCGAGCTTGCCCGCACCCGGGAGAGCACCGCGAAGCGGGTAGTGTTTTCGCTGCTCTTGTTAATGTTCTCTTCCAGCACCGTGAGACCGTAAAGGGCCGCGGTCTCCGCGCTGGCAATGGCGCCCACCGTCCTGTCCCGCGCCCGGGCGACCGCTCTGGCCGCAAGGGCGGTGTTGCTTGCCTCCTCGGTTTTGAACTGCCGCCGCTCGATATAATCGTGGCACTGCCCCAGAGCCTGGGGATGGCTGATGACCGTTTGGATATCCTGCACCGACGCGCCGGGAACACCCAGCAGATTTTGCCGGATCTCCAGCTCGTAAACGCCGTTGATAAACAAACTTCCGTGGAAGATCAGGTCGACGGTCTGCCCTACCTCACCGGCATAGCTGTTTTCAATAGGCAGGACGGCCACATCGTTTTCGCCGCTGACCACGGAATCGTAGGCAGCCTTGAAATCCCGGCAGGCGATGCGGTTTCCCGTGGGAAAGATCTTTCCCGCCGCGATGTGGGCGAAGGCACCTTCCACACCGCTGTAGGCCACCTTCAGCCCGCTCTGCAGCCGGTGCTGATAGGCCCGGGAGATCTCCATCACGCCCTTGATATAATCAATATAGTAACCTTTCAGAACATCGTCCTCGATGAGGTCGGTGTTTTTTGCAATGACCGCCGCCTCCCGTGCTTCGTCCAGAACGGGCAGACCGTACTGCGTCTTATGCTCGCACACCAGTTCCACCGCCCGCATACGCCTGACGAACAGCGCCGCCATCTCCGCGTCTGCCTCGCTGATGATTTTTCTGGCTTGCTCCAGCTTGCTTTCCATGTTCCGCTTCCTTTCCCGTTTGCCTTACAGTTTTTCGGCAATATCAAAGATCAGCTGCTCGGTCTTTTCCCAGCCCAGACAGGGGTCGGTGATGGAGCGGCCGAAAACGTGCTCGCCGGTGCCCTGGGCGCCGTCCTCCAGATAGCTTTCGATCATCAGGCCCTTGACCAGCCGTTTGATGTCGGCGTTCTGGTTGCGGCTGTGGACGATGTCCTTGGCGATGCGGATCTGCTCCAGATAGCGCTTGCCGGAATTGTTGTGGTTGGTGTCCACGATGACCAAGGGGTTGGCCAGTTTGGAGGTTTCGTACAGTTCGCTGACCCGCAGCAGATCCTCGTAGTGGTAGTTGGACACGCTGCGGCCGCTGTAATCCAGATAGCCCCGCAGGATGGCGTGGGCGCAGGGGTTGCCGTCACTGGTGACCTCCCAGCCACGGTAGATGAAGGTATGGCTGGACTGGGCCGCCACGATGGCGTTCATCATGACGCTCAGATCGCCGCCGGTGGGGTTCTTCATGCCCACGGGCACTTCGATGCCGCTGGCGGTCAGTCTGTGCTGCTGGTTTTCCACCGAACGGGCGCCCACGGCCACGTAGGCCAGCAGATCGGACAGATAGCGGTAGTTGTCGGGATAGAGCATCTCGTCGGCACAGGAGAAGTCATAATCCCGCAGCGCCGCCAGATGCAGGTCGCGGATGGCCACCAGACCCTTGTACATATCGGGCTTGGCTTCGGGGTCGGGCTGGTGCAGCATACCCTTATATCCCTGGCCGGTGGTACGGGGTTTGTTGGTGTAAATACGGGGGATGATGATGATCTTGTCGGACACCCGGTCGGCGATTTTGCGCAGCCGGGAAATGTATTCCAGAACGGGTTCTCTGTGGTCGGCCGAGCAGGGGCCGATGATCAGCAGGAACTTATCGGAAGTGCCCTCAAAGACGGCACGGATGCTCTCGTCACGCCGGGCTTTGATCTGCGCCATGCGCTCGGTGAGGGGGAACTCTTTCTTGACGATCTGGGGAACCGGAAGCTTTCTGTGGAAATTCATATGCATGATACACGAACCTCTTTTCTTGATCCACAACAGTTTTGGCACAAAAAAATCCCGCCTTTCCCTGCGCTTGAAACGCAGCAAAAGCGGGCTGTCTGTTCCTTATGAGTTTCCGTCGGCGTTTATACCGCGGATATCCCGGAAAGCAGGCAGCCCTGTGGAAAGATAAAGGTAAACTGATGGTTCATCATCCTGGCTGCCTCCTTCTCAATGGAATGTCTGCATTATAGTCCGCTAAAGCGGTAAAGTCAACCCCCTTTTTCAAAAATTTATTCCCTCCCGCCAACCGGGCAAAGGGGTTGTTTTTCCCACGGAACAGGAGTATAATCTCCTCGGGTGATTGATATGTCAACGAATTTGAAAGAGAAATATCTTGCCCCCAAGGCATTTTATCAAAAAATCGCGGCCATCGCTCTGCCGCTGGCTGCCCAGCAGATCCTGAACCAGGGCGCCGGCTTTGTGGACACCATCATGGTGAGCCATGTGGGCGGCGTTGGCGCGGTGGCGGTGGCCACCCAGCTGGATAACCTTTTGGGCACGGTCAGCTTCGGCATCAACGCGGGCATCAACATCTATTCCTCGCAGTTTTTCGGCGCGCGGGACTGGAAAAGCCTGAAGAAGTGCTTTGGCTTCCAGCTTTTGATGAATTTTTTGAACTTCCTGGTCTTCTTTTCGGTGGCGCAGCTGTTCGGCACACAGGTGCTGTCCTTTTACAGCAGCGGTGACCGGGCGATGATCGAGCTTGGCTGGCAGTATCTGCGGATCTCCTCCTGCGGCTATCTCTTCAGCAGCGTCATCAACGCCTACACCTTTATGTACCGGGCCATCCACCGAACGAAGGTGCCCATGTACATCGGTCTGGCCATCAACGGTTTGAACGCCCTGCTGAACTTCCTGCTGATCTTCGGTCATTTGGGCCTGCCCCGGATGGGCGTGGCTGGCGCGGCGCTGGCCACCGTCATCGCCAACGGCGTGGGCGCGGTGCTGCATATCGGTTACGCATTTGCCACCAAGCAGCCCTTCCTTGGCTCCCGCAGGGAACTGACCGATTGGGATCGCACCTTCCTGACCCCTATTATCCGCCGCATGGTGCCGCTGGTCATCAACGAGACCCTGTTCGGTCTGGGCAACTCCATGTACGTCAAGGCCTACGGCCTGCTGGGCGGCACGGCGCTGGAGGTCTATAAGATCGGCAACACGGTGGGCAGCTTCTTCTATATCGCCGTGTTGGGCATGAACAACGCCGTGGGCCTTTTGGTGGGCGAACAGCTGGGCAAAAAGGATCTTGCCGCCGCCCGGCGCATCGTCCTGTACCTCTTCCCCCTGTCGGCCGCGCTGGCCATATTGGTGGCCCTTTTGGTGGCGCTGCTCGCCGGCCCCATGGTCTCCCTGTTCAATCTGGCGGACGCCGCCATGGCCTCGGCCTCGGTGATGATGGTACGGCTGTTTGCCCTGCGCATCGCCTTCCGCCTGTTCAACGTGATCTTCATGGCCTGTTTGCGGGCAGGCGGCGACTCCACCTTCCTGATGTTCCTGGACTGCGGCGTTCTGTGGCTGTTCGGCGTGCCTCTGGCCTTCGTCGGCGTGCACCTGCTGCATCTGCAGACCATCGGCGCCCTGTTTGCCCTGCTGCAGCTGGAACAGGTCCTGCGCCTGTTCATCGGCTACGGCCGCTACCGCAAGGGCACCTGGTGCCGCAACCTGACGGCAGAGACCCAGAAGGCCTGATCTTTCCAAAAAAGAAAACCGGCTCTTTCGAGCCGGTTTTTTATGTGGGATTTTAGATTTCAGCCACCAACAGGCCGTAGCCGCCGTCGCTTCTCTGGTACACCACGCAGGGCTTGCCGTCCCGCTCGGTGTTGATGAAGAAGAAGAAGCTGTGGCCCAGCAGATTCATCTGCAGGATGGCATCCTCGATGGTCATGGGCTTGCTGACCACGGTCTTTTCACGGACCAGTTCAAACTCTTCCTCATGATAATCATCCATGACCTCGATGTTCTTGGCGAAGGACTCATGGCGGATGCGCTTGGCCAGCTTGGTTTTATTCTTCTGGATCTGACGGTCGATGGAAGCCACCGCGCCGTCGATGGAAGCCTGCATATCGGAAGTCCGTTCCTTGGCGCGGAAATGCATGCCGCGCACCTCAAAGGCGATCTCAGCGGTCTGCATACCGCGTTCGGTGGAGAAGGTCACCTGCACCGCAGGCTCGTCGCCAAAAAACTTGCCCAGCTTTTCCACCTTACGGGTGGCGTAAGCGGCCATGGAGTCGGACACGTTCATTTTTCTGCCGTAGATGTCAATCTTCATGTGTGACACTCCTTTGCTATTTGGTATATTCATCATATCACATTTCCGTTGGAAAATCCAGACTTTTTTGTGCGTTTATGCCAGAAAAATTATTTTTCCTTTTGACCGTCCTTCGACAGTTTTTTCAGGAGAAAAAGCGTATTCTATTCTTGCGGAGGGCGGATCACCCTCGGGTGACCGACATGGTCGCTCGTCGGACGCACGGCGTTCGGCACCGTTCATATCTTTATCCCCACAAAACCGGCAGTCAGCCGGACTTGGCGCTCACAGCGGTGGGCGCCCTTTTTTACGCGAAAAGGGACGGCCGCAGCCGTCCCTTCATTTTTATATGCCGCTGAGGTTTTTCTGATAGTCGAAGCGGTAGATGCGCTCGATGTGCTTGCCCACGCCGTCCAGACCGGGGAACAGGCTCTTGCCGTTGATGCCCAGCATATTCAGTTCCCGGACGATCTGCTGCTTGGTGCAGACAGGGATGACGAACTGGTAGAGGAAGTCGTCGCTCTCGTCATTGTCGCAGAGTTCGCAGTTCTCGCCGGGCAGCTTCATGTAGTTTTGATGGTCGGTCATCTGCTGGAAAGGCCGCATATCGTTGCCCCACACCATGAACCAGCTGGCCTGGGCAGCCATTCTGCCGTCAAACAGATAGGGCGAATACAGGAAGGGCAGCTTCATGGGACTGGTGGTACAGGCACCGCTTTTGCAATCGGTGAAACCCATCAGGGTGCTGATGGCCTCCCGGCGGGCGGCTTCGTCATCCACAAACTCATAGGCGGGATCCAGGGCCTTGCTGTGCCGGTTGTAGTTGAGGCGGTTGAGCATCCAGACCACGGCCGCTTCCTTCTGGCTGTTGTTTTCACAGGCGAAGTACAGGGCCACCAGCGGATTTTCCGACCAGTCCAAAAACCGGGTGGGCACGCCGTAATGCTGGGCCAGTTCCACCCACCAGATGTCGCTTTCGTCCCGATTCTGGCTCACATAAGCCGCCGCCTCCTGACGGAAGTGCTGCAGGATGCGCATCTCGGTGGAAAAGGTGAGGTATTTACGGGCGCTTTCGTCCCAACCCTCGTACTGCTCGCCGATGTCCCGGAAAATGCCGGGCAGCAGAGGCCAGGACATATGGGCCATACCTCTGTATAAAAACTTGCTGGACACGGGGTTGTTGAGGCCGCCGTCCTTGGCGTAGGCCTTGTCCAGCCGTCGAATGATCTCCAAGTATTGGGAAACGCTGGTGATCTCTTTTTTCATGAAAAAACGACCTCCCTTGCTGCCTTCAGTTTAGCAAGGGAGGCCGCGGTTGTCAAGTCAGCGGATCTCGTTCACGCCGTCGGCAAGGGGCGTGGGATTGCCCAGCGTGGGCAGCACAAACGCCCGGATGATGCCGATAGTTCCCCCGCTGTTGTCCACTGCCGCGCCAAAGACAGCGGTGTAACCCACGGGAGTGTTGGCGAACATATAATTCATGCCCACCATCTGCCCCTGGGCGGTGTAGTACACCAGCAGGACGGTGTCGGTCTGGGTGGCGGACAGGTTGGTGATGCTGACCTCCACAAGGAATTTCCCCTCGGGAATGCCCTCCAGCACTTCAAAGGTGGTGCTGTCACGGAGGGACAGGCCGTTGACGGTGTATTCGATCCCCCGGTCGGCACCCACGGGTGTCCATTTGGCATAGACGGTGGCGCCGTCCAGCGGCATGGTATCGAACACAAAGGCCTCGGTGAGGGCCTTGTCGGCGTACCAGCCGGCAAAGATGTGGCCGTACCGGGCAGGCTCACCGGGTGCTTCCACAGGCGCGCCGTAGAGGGCCTCCAAAGCGGGCAGCGAGCCGCCGCCGTTGGTGTCGAAGGTGATGGAATAGGTGTTGCGGTCGAAGTAACGGGTCAGCACCAGAGAACTGTCCTCGGCAACCGTACCGGACAGGGTGCTTTTTCCGCGGTTCAGCGCAAAACCGTCATAGTCCACGCCGGTGGCGGTGACCGTTTCACCGGACAGACCCTCGAAAATCTGCTGCGCCTTCACGGTGTAGCCGCTGCCGTTGGCATCCTGCCAAAAGTCCTGCACGGTATAGGTCACCAGGGTACCGAGGTCAAGGTTCACCGACACCACATCGGATGCCAGTTGGTCGCCGTTGGTGGCGGTGATGACACAGCGGTACTTGGCGGCGCTTTCTGCCAGAGTGGCGTTGACGATGAGGGTGGAGTAGGTCTCGCCGGGGACGCCCTCCCAACTTGCGCCCTCATCATAACTGCGCTGCCACTGATAGGTGACATTGGAGCAGGTGGAGGTGGCATCAAAGGCTACCATGTCATTGAGGTTGGCCTCTACACTGGTAGGCTGTTGGGCAAAGGCAAGGACGTAGATTTGTGCAGAATCGGTATATGTCACATTGCCCCAGCCGTTGGTCAGTTTGCAGCGGAGATATGCGCCGTCCAGTTCTTCGATCATGGCAAACGATGCGGTTGCGGAGGCGGTTTCCCCCGTCAAGTCAGACCAGTTTTTGTTATCGGAGGAGATTTGCCACTGATAGGTCAGACCGCTATGATTGTGGGCGGTCACGCAGGAAAGCGGAGTATTGTCCAAATGCGCCGCAGAAGTTAACGGCTGCTTGTCAATAAAGATGGTTTCCACCACATAAGGGGTATTACCTTCTCCATTGGTTACTGTGGCATTTTTAGATATGGTAACCGCATTGAATGTTCCTTCAAAACCAGCACCAATATCTGAGCCTTTTTCATCATCCCACTTATCTGTGCCGCCAACAGCGGTGATTGTGCCGCCTGTGATAGTAATTGTGCCGCCTTCACCATCATTACCACCACCGATGCCCGCACCTCCCCGCTCGCCACCATAGGCAGCAACTATGCCTCCGTTAATGGTGATCGTGCCGCAGCCGCGAAGTTGGCCACCACCAATACCCGCACTTCTGATGCCGCCAGTGGCGGTGACCGTGCCACCGTTGATAGTTATTTTGCCACTAGACGCAGAGACACCGCCACCGATACCTGCGCCGCTTCCAATAGCTGTAACTGTACCGCTGTTAACGGTGATGTCACCACTTGCATTTTGATAACTGCTACCAATGCCTGCTCCATAAGCACCGCTGGAGGCATCGGAGATAATGCTGCCATTACCGTCAATAGTAAGCGTTGCTCCCTTGGGTACTTGGATACCGGCACAGTCTTCACCACCTTTGACCGTGCTATTACCCAACAGCGTTAAATTTAAGGAGATGCCTTTTTTCAAAAGAATGGGACTGTTATACCATCCATTCGCTTCAACATTCAAAGAGGAAATGGTCACCTTACAACTACCGCCGGACACGGTCACGGTGTTGGAGGTTGCGACAGAGCCGCTATTGCTCTGCCGAATGATCACGCCGCCGGTGGTGGCCTGTGTGACCTCATTCTGCACACAGTAGGTGACGCCCTCGCTCTCGTAGATCTCGATGCTGCCTGCCGCCAGATCCAGCGAAACGGCATCCGCCGCCAGCGCCGTGACAGGCAGCAGCAGACAGAGCAGGACTGCACACAAAAGATTGGAAAACCGCTTCATATTCTTCCCTCCGTTTTTCTTACTCGCTCAGACCGACCATCTGTCGGAAGAGTTCCTCCAGTTTGTCGGGCAGTTTGGGATCATCGGCCAGATCGTCCTCGTCGATCTGATAGGCCACCACGTAGAGCAATTCGCCTTCCACATAGCAGTAGTCGGTGTACTGGATCCAGCTTTTGCCTTCGCGATCGTTGGAGATGTCGGGGTCATTCAGATCATCGGGATCGTAGAAGGCGATGGTGCGGGAATATGCCTCGCCGTCCATCACGGTGACCTTCATCAGCGCCACCGTGACGCCCTTCATGGACAGGTACTTCTCGTCGGCATCCTCCAGTTCCACACCCCGGTCATTGTGGAGATCCACGATCTCGCCGTCCTGCGTGCCGGGTTCCACCAACGTGAGGGTGTACTGATTGGTCGCTTCGTCACAGGTATAGGCGTACAGGACGTCGGTCACCGGGGTGTCGGTCAGCAGGATCTCGCCGTTCTCGCCGTTTTCAAACACCACGCGGTAGATGTCGCCGTACTTGGTGGTTTGGACCCATTCGGTGACGTACAGCCAGCCGTGGGTGAACAGGACGGCGGGTTCATCCGGCTGCTCCGATTCGGTCTGTTCCGCCTCGGCCCACACCAGCAGTTTTTCGTCCATGAGCACCTTGTAGATGATCTCCTCGTCCATATCATCCACGTCCACCCAGCCGTCGTCGGCCACATAGGCAACGCCGAAGTCAAACTTCAGGTTTCTGCTGCCGAGGCTCATCAGTTCGCCTTGCTGCTCTTTCAGTTCCTCCACCTCATAGAGTCCGGTGTCGATGTTCCAGGTCAGTTTCAGGATACTGCCCACCGGAGGCAGGTCTTCGATATCCAGCGTGTCTTCCAGATACCACTCGGTGTCGCCGCTGACCGTTTCGGTCATCTTTTCGCCCTGATTGTCCTCCAGCATCACGTAGTTCTTGGCCGCTTTGTACACCCGGCCGTACAGGGTGGGTTTCACCAGCAGGTAGTCGATCTCGCCGTCGCCGTCCTTGTCGATGCCGCGGTACAGATGGCTCACGCGGGTCTCGGCCATGTCAGCCATGGTGTCGGCTTCCATGTCTTCGGGCACGCCGTTTCCGCCGGGCTCCAGCACCAAGCAGGGGATCTCATCGTCGGCAAAACTGCCGCTCAGTTCGCCAAACTCAAAGACGGTGCCGGTTTTGCCCTCATCCTGATTCACATGGAGCAGGAAACATTCGCCCACCTCGGACTTGCCGGACAACTCCGCGTCAATGACCCTGCCTTCGGCATCCAGCGTCAGGTCAAAGGCCTGACCCAGTTCCCAGGTGCCGGGAGTGCCCTTTCCGGCTTCCATTTCATAGGTATTGCTGCCGTCAGAGAACAGCAGAGTGCCGCTGGCGGCCTTTTTCTTGCCGTCGATGTAGGCCTTGTCGGTGGCGTACAACCATGCGGTGACGGTGTCGCCGCTGCCGCCAGCGCCGCCCGCCAGAACATAGGGCAGGCCCATGGGGGCGTAATGTTCGTCCAAAATCATCACTTTGGCGCTGCAGACGGTGAGATCCACCGACTCGCTGTAGATGCCCACGCCGTTCTTGATGTCGGCGGCGACATAGTGCTTCAACAAAGTCATACGGCCTTCGGCATCATAGAAGGCTGCCGTCACCCACGCAGAATCCCGGATCATGCCGGAGATGCTCAACACGGTGTGGGGGGCGTTCCATTCCACCATCAGCCGGCTGTCGAACAGCATATCGGCCTCCAGCAGGTCATCGTTATCGTCGCTCACCGACACCAGACCCCACTGGGGTTCGGAGCCGTTGTAGGTGACGGTATCCAGACTGCCGCCGTCAAAATTGCTTTCGCCGATAAAGGTTAGCGATTTGGGCAGGGTGAGTTCGGTCAGAGCGGTGTGTTTGTAAAAAACTTCTTCTTCAATGGCGGTGATGCCCTCCTGCAGCACCGCTTTCTCCACGACACTGCGGGGCCAGCCCTGGTCATCGACGGTACCGGTGCCGGAGATGGTCAGCACGCCGTCAGACAGGGTCAGTACCCACGCGGCATCATCGCCGCAGGTACCCGAAAAGCTGTCCACGGTGCCGTAGGTAAAGTCGGCATCCTCCAGCGCTGTGTTGTACGCCTTCACGGTGACCATCGCGGTCCACGCCGCTTTGGTGCCGGGATAGGCAACGGTTTCCAGATCGTCGCAGCCGTCAAAGGCGTAGGTGCTTACGGTCTTCAGCGAGATGGGCAGGGACAGTTCGGTTACCCAGCTGTTGGCAAAGGCGTAGCCGTTGATGAACCGAACCCCCTCGGGAACGGTAACGGTTTCGTCAATACCGCACCGGGGCGCGCACAGCAGTTCGGTCATATCATAGTCGAACAGCATCCGCTCCCACACGGTGTAGTGCTTGTTGCCTTCCGCCACAGTGATTTTCGAAATGTGCTCCATATATCTGTTGATGGCGTCGGCATCCAGATCTTCCATGGATTTCGGCAGGGACAGCGAGGTGACGTTCGGCAGCATCTTGATGGCTCTGCTGCTCAAGGCTGTGATGCCCTCTTCCACGATAACCGTTTTGACGTCGTACTCTTCCATTTCCTCCAGATCGGTGCACTCACCCTCACCGGAAACGGTCAGCACACCGTCTTTGGTAAGCACCCACTCCAGTTCGTCATCGGTTTCACCGGAAATGCTGTCCACCTCTTCGGTGGTGCCGCAAACACCACAGGTGCGTTTAAAGGCCGCGGTCACCGCGCCCCACCGGTGCTTGGCCAAAGAAAGGGACATCGTCTCGCGGCTAAGTTCGTCACCGCAGGACGTGCAGTAAACGACGGAATCATAGGTGCCTGCCACGGTGCAGGTGGAGGGAACTTCATTTTCGGTCACGGTCTCACCGGGGGTGTGGACCAGGCAGACGGACTTTTCCACAAGCGCCAGTTCGGTCTCCTCAAGGGCCGCAACCCGATACCCATCGCGGTCGCTTTTAAAATTATCCAGATAGGTTACGCTTCCGCCCACAGTGAAGGGTTCCCCCACATCTTCGGCGTACACGCAGATTTCCGCGTATTCGTCCAGACCGCCGCTCACGTCCACACAGACGCCGGAGGCCAGGTAGAGGTTGGGGGCCACGCCGGTTCCGGAGAAGTTTTCCATGATACAAGTCTCTCCGGAGACCGACATCGAGTCTTGGATATACACAGCGCCCTTATCCTGGGCAGTATTCTCGTTGATGACGCACCCGGAGATCTCCACGGTGCCGGTGCCGCTTTGATAGATGGCACTGCCCCGGTTGGCCCGGTTGCTGTCAATGGAGCCGGCGGTCATGGTAAACCGGGCGCGATCCACATACACGCCGCCGCCCTCGCCATCGGTTGCAGAGTTGCCGACGATACGGCCGTTGGTCATCAAAAAGCTGCCGCCGCCTACATAGACACCGGCGCCGTAATCGGCACTGTTGCCCACGATATTGCCGCCATGCAGTTCAAAGCGGCCAAGACAGAACACCGCGCCGCCTTGCGCGGTATCACTGCTTGTCATACCGCCGTGATTGCCGGAGTAGGTGTAGTTATCACCCGTGCCGCCGCAGATCACACCGCCAAAGGTGGCGTGTTCGCCGTTTTCGGCGGGTACCCAAAGACCGTTTTCGTCGGCAGTGTACGTCCGCAGGGTATCGCCGCAGTCATAGACGCGCAGCGTGCCACTCACAAAAAACACCGGCGCGTCGCCCCAGCCGGTCGCGTCCAGCATCAGTTTGTGTCCGTTTAGACAGATATTTACTTCATCAAAGAGTTCAATATAATGTTCAAAATCAAGAGTAATGTCCTCGCCCAGATAGTAGTTTCCCGAACGCAGCACCTCGCTGAACAGTTCTTCGCTGCTACCGGTGAGTTCGGTCAACCCGGTGTGGTTGGTATGCTCTGCCACGTCGCCCTGGGTGGCGCCGCAGACCGTACAGGTCATGGGCGTGACGCAGGTCGCTTCCACCCAGCTGTGGCTGTCGCCGCAGGTGCCGTCTTCGGCCATGGCCGCGGCAGGCAGCAGGGCGGCCGTCAGGGCCAGGCACAGGATCAGGCTAACGATTCGTTTCATAGGATCACTCTTTCCGCAATAATCGCAACAAGTTACTTAATTTGTTATTATAGCAAATTATGGGGCAACGCACAAGGTCTCGAGAGTTCGAATCTCCCGACAGGCAAAAACAAAAATCCCGCAGCATTTCTGCTGCGGGATCGTGGCGGAGAAGGAGAGATTCGAACTCTCGAGACCCTTATGAGGCCTACACGATTTCCAGTCGTGCGCGCTCGACCAACTACGCGACTTCTCCGAGTATGGTCTACCGTGAAAACGATATCCAATTTTGTTACCCTCATCTCTGACGGCTTGTTTATTATAGCGGATATTTTCGAAAAAAACAACCCCTTTTTTGATATTTTTTCAAAAATTTTTTATCTTTTTTTCGTTGACAGGTTTTCCCCCCGGGGGTATGCTGAAAGAAACAGATCATCTTCGGGAGGTTTGCACCATGAAACGCACCTGTTCCCTGCTTCTTTGTATCGTCATGCTGGCCACGCTGTGCGCCTGCGGTCAGTCTGTGGGTATCATCGGCGGCGCCGACGGCCCCACCACCGTTATCGTTACCGAAAAACAGCCGCCGGAGACCGCCTCTCCCACCGCACCGCCGGCAACCGAGGCGCCCGTGGTATTCTTCACCCCTGCCCTTCCCGAGGTTTCGGGAGAGCAGGATCCCTTTAACCGCACCTGGGTTGAGATGCAGCGTGCCGACTTCTGGCTGGAGCTTTGTGATGATCCCCAGGCCATCCGCATGACGGCGGAGGAGATCGCCGACTACAATGACTCCCTGCACAATGTAAACGGCACCAAGGTGGAAAAACTGTCCGCTTGGCCCTCCGTGCTTTCCTATACGGAACTGTGTGATCTGCTGGACCGCTACGGCGAGATGCCCGCAGCAAGCTATTACACCCCCGACGGCCGGATCACCGCCGACCAAGAGGTAGAGATGGGCACGAACCGCAACGAAGGCGCTGTCGGCAACGAGAACTTCGTCCGGTACGGCTTCCTGACGGAGAACCTCATCATGCGCACCTTCCCCTCGGCGGTGCCCCTGTACGACTCCCCCGACACTTGGGAATACGACAAGGCCGCCGAAACCGCCCTCAAGCTGTGGGAGCCGGTACTGGTGCTGCACACCTCGATGGACGGAGAATGGCTGCTGGTGCAGGCTTATGACTATCTGGGCTGGGTGGAGACCGAAAAGGTCGCCCTGTGCGACCGGGAGTACTGGCAGACCCTTTGTGACGCCATGAAAACCGATTACCTCACCGTGCTGGCGCCCCGGCTGGCCATGGACGGCAGTTTCTATATGCCCGGACAGGAGAACGTCATCCTCAAGATGGGCACCGTCCTGCCCCTGGTGCTGAAGGAGACCGAATCGGACAACGCCACCGCCGACAACTGCCACATCGTGCTGCTGCCCCGCCGCGCTGAGGACGGCACGCTGGAGACCTATACCGCCCGCATCCCCAAGAGCGAGGACGTGACAGTGGGCAGTCTGCCCTTCACCACCGAAAACCTGCTGCGGCAGGTGTTCAAGCTGCTGGGCCACCGCTACGGCTGGGGCGGCACGGCGGAAGGCTGGGACTGCTCCTCCATCTGTCAGGACGCCTACCGCACGGTGGGTCTGTTCCTGCCCCGCAACAGCGGCAACCAGCGGCGGCTGCCCGGCTGGCACAACGTGGAAAACACCCCGGCGGCCGACAAGCAGGCTCTTTTGGAGACCCTGCTGCCCGGTGCCATGCTGGAGCTGAAGGGCCACCAGACCATGTACATCGGCACCTTTGAAGGTGAGTCCTATGTGATCCACGCCACCCACGGCGTATACGACGCCAAGGGCGATTTCTACAACGCCAACTCGGTGATCGTTTCCTCGGTGGAAGCCTTCCGCTCCAACGGAAAGAGCCTGATGGCCAACTTCCGTGGATTTTCCATGCCGGAGGCCCGCTGAATCTGTAAAAACTGGAAAAAAACTTCTTCTTTTTGCCCGTCTTTCCGTTGACAAGGACGGGCAAAAACTTTATAATGATACAAAGTATGTTCATTAGTGGAAGTGCGTCATTTTTTAGGGAGGCTTGTCCGTTGCAGCGTAAGAAAAAACGTGTGGGCTTGGTAGCAAAGGTGCTTATCGCGACCTTTGCCATTTATGCTGCCTGCACGCTGGTCAATCTTCAGCTGCGCATCAACGCGGCCAACGCCGAACAGCAGAAGCTGCAGTCCCAGCTGGATGCCCAGCGTCTGGTCTGCGCCGAGCTCAATGACGCCGTCAGCGGTGAAGATCATGAGGAGTATATCGCGGAGATCGCACGGGAAAGCCTCGGTTACATCTATCCCGGTGAGCAGGTCTTTGTGGATATCTCCAGTAAATAAACAGGAGGCCTTGCCGGAAATATGGAGCTTGAAATCGGCAGCATTTACGAAGGAAAAGTCACCGGTATCACCAAGTTTGGCGCGTTCGTGCTGTTACCTATGGGTAAGAGCGGTATGGTCCACATCTCGGAGGTTGCCAACACCTTCGTGGACGACATCAACAATTTTCTCAAAGAGGGACAGACCGTCACCGTTAAGCTGATCGCCATCGATCAGCAGGGCCGTATCAATCTGTCCATCAAAAAGGCACTGCCCCAGCCCGAGCAGCCCCAGCGGCCTGCCCGTCCCGCCGGCAGCCGTCCCGCCGCGCCCC
>JAFYPP010000035.1 GCA_017559995.1 Clostridia bacterium
CCCACCGAGTTGACGCAGCTCTCCACGACGCCGTCCAGGGCGGCTTCCAGCTGCTTCTGGGGCATATCGTGCTGATACTGGCCCACGCCGATGGCCTTGGGCTCGATCTTCACCAGCTCTGCCAGAGGATCCTGCAGACGGCGGGCGATGGACACGGCGGAGCGCAGGGTCAGGTCAAAGTCGGGCATCTCCTCGGCGGCCAGCTTGGAGGCGGAATACACCGAAGCGCCGGCCTCGGACACCACCATGTAGCTGACCTTCCGGGGCACTTCCCGCAGCACCTTGGCGCAGAACAGCTCGGTCTCCTTGGAGGCGGTGCCGTTGCCGATGGCGATGATGTCCACGCCCCACTTGACGATCTTCTCCTTCAGGGTCTGGGCGGAGCGCTTTTCCTGGCCCTCGCCGTGGGTGGGATAGATGACGGCGGTGTCCAGCACCTTGCCGGTCTGGTCCACCACGGCCACCTTGCAGCCGGTGCGGTAGCCGGGGTCCAGGCCGATGGCTACCTTGCCCTTGACGGGCGGGGCCATCAGCAGCTGGCGCAGGTTGACGCCGAACAGTTTGATGGCGTCCTCGCTGGCCTTTTCGGTGAGCTCGGCGCGAATTTCACGCTCGATGGAGGGATAGATCAGCCGGTCGTAGGCGTCGTCGCAGGCCTCCTGCACCAGAGCGGCGCAGGCGTTGCTGCCCTGCACGTACAGCGAACGGATGACGTTCAGCGGACGGGAGGGATCGGCCTGGATGTCCACCTTGAGAACGCCTTCCTTTTCGCCGCGGTTGAGGGCCAGCACACGGTGGCCCTGCAGCTTGTCCACCGGCTGGGTGAAGGCGAAATAGGTGGCGTAAACGCTGTCCTCGGGGGCGTCCTTGGCAGGCTGGGCGGCGATGGTGCCGTGGAGGCGCACCAGATTGCGCACCCGCTTGCGCACCTCGGCGTTGTCGGACACCTCTTCGGCGATGATGTCCCGGGCGCCCTGGAGGGCATCCTCCACGGTGTCCACGCCCTTTTCGGAGCTGACGAAGGCCTCCGCCAGAGCGGTGGGGGATTTCCCCAGCTTCTGGTTCAGCAGCAGCGCCTGGGCCAGCGGCTCCAGACCCTTTTCCTTGGCCACGCTGGCACGGGTCTTGCGCTTGGGGCGGAAGGGGCGGTAGATGTCGTCGATCTCGGCCAGGGTGGCGGCCTTGTCCAGGGCCTTGGCCACCTCTTCGGTCAGGTTGCCCTGGGCCTCGATGAGCTTGCGGACCTCCTCCCGGCGGGCGTCCAGATTGCGCAGATACTCCAGCTTGTCGGCGATCTGGCGGATGAGCTGGTCATCCATGGCGCCGTGCTGCTCCTTGCGGTAACGGGCGATGAAGGGGATGGTGTTGCCCTCGTCCAGCAGGGCGATGATATTTTGAACATAGTCCTCACGGACGTTGAATTCTTTGGCGATGATGGCGGCGTAAGACATAGTAGGCTCCTTTCGAGGGTAGTTTTTTCAGTATACCACAGGGTCGGGCAAAAGAGAAGAGCGAAGGGTTTCTGCCACAGCGTTTGCCATGTGATAAAAGCCCAGATCGTTGGGGTGGACGCCGTCCACCGTGGCCCACGACGCGATACCGGCAGGGATCAGGGCCTCGTTGGGGAGAAAAATGCCCTTTACGGCGGCGCAGGTCCTTTCGATGACCGACCGGCGGGCACGCTCTTCGTCGTTCAAAACCGCCTTGGGGCGGCCCAACAGCAGGATGGGGATGTGGGGATGGGCCTCCCGTACGGCCCGCACCAGCGGCAGATGGGTCTTTTCCAGATGGGCAAGGGTGGGAGCGTTGTGGTCGTAGCCGCAGACGAAGGCGCTCATGGGCAGGGCGGCCAGATATTCCGCCATGGCCCGCTCGCCCTTGCAGCTGCCGGAAAAACCGAGGTTCCAATGGTCGGCGCCCAGCATCTGCCCCACCATGGCGGGAAAGGCGCAGCCCGGCTTGGAGGCACAGCCGCCCTGGGTGATGGAACTGCCGTAAAACACCACCGGCGGAGCGGCGCAGGCAGGGGCCGGGGACAGCGAGGCGCCTTCCTCTACGCCGATATACAGCTCCCGGACACCGCTGTATAAGGGAAAGTTCAGTGTCAGCAGACGCTCCTTGCGGCTTTCCAGCACCTTTTGGGAGGAAAAGCCGTCCAGAAAGCCGAAGGGCGGGATGAAGGTGGCCAGATATTCGGCCCCTTCGAACAGATCAAAGCCGCCGCTGCCGGTGAGGGCGAAGTGGGGCATTTTCTCAATGGCGTGCATGGCGGCGCGGATGGCGATGCGCTTGCTGTCGGTAAGGAAGCGCACCCGCCCGCCGGCGGTGTGCAGGCTCAAATGGGCCACCTCTTCCGAAACCGCTTCGGCCACCGACCGGGGCAGGCGGCGGAAACAGCCTTCCTCATACAGCAGGCCATGGAGAGAAAAGGGTGGCCTGGTCACGTCGTAAAAGGCCAGCCCCTCCCGGGAAAAGGCAGGCTCCACCCGGAAATTGGGGTCAATGTTCGCAATGTCGGTCATAAAACAAACCTCCGGCAGAAAAAGCCGCGTCATCCGACGCGGCTTTTTGGGTCATTTGTATTTATCGCACCACACGGCAGAGCGGGCGGCCAGAGAGGCGGGTACATCCAGCACGCGCTGGTTGTCACTGCCCCGGAAGCGCAGCTCGATGTTTTTGCGGCTCTCCACGAAGGGGCCGTCCACCAACAGATCCAACTGCTCCAGCAGGGGCAGGGCCTCCTGCTTTTCCAGCAGCTGCTCAAAGGTGTAGCCGGTGTAGCACATCAGGTGATAGCCTTTGGCCTTCAGGGGCGCGGCCAGCTCCGCCAGGGCGGCAGGCTGACAGAAGGGCTCGCCGCCCGACAGGGTGACGGCCTTCACAAAGGCGTTTTTGGTGATGTCGGCCAGCAGAGTGTCCACGGAAACCTCTTTGCCGCCGGCGAAGTCATGGGTCTGGGGATTGTGGCAGCCGGGGCAGCCGTGGGGGCAACCCTGGGTGAAGACCACATAGCGGATGCCGGGGCCGTCCACGATGGACTCGCCGATGGTGCCGGCGATGCGCAGTGCGGTCATTTAGGCGCAGGTGCTGTCGGCAGACTCGCAGACAGAGCAGCAGGAAACATCGTGCTTCACACGGTCGGATTCCTCGGCACGCTTGCCGTTGTTGAAACGGTCCAGGGTGCCCACCAGATAACCGGTGATGCGGCGGATACGCTCAAAACCGACACCTTCACCAACTACGGGGACGCCGTTGACTTCGGTAACCTTGCACAGATTGCTCATAGTATAGTTCCTTTCTCCGTTACAGTGGATTGTTCAGACGGTCGGCTTCCTCTGCGGGATCGCCGGCGTAGCCCAGCGTCTGGGCGTTGAGATGCTTATACAGACCCAGCTTGTGGAGCTTTTCCAGCGGCACGCCTTCGCCGGCCTTACGGCCGCAGCGGGGGCAGGTCTCGCCAATGATGCCGGTATAGCCGCACACGGGGTCGCGGTCCACGGGGTGGTTGATGGAGCCGTAGCCGATGCCGCATTCCTTCATGAAGCGGACCACCTGCTCAAAGGCCTCCAGGTTCTGGGTGGGGTCGCCGTCCAGCTCGATATAGCTGATGTGACCGCCGTTGGTGAGGGCGTGGTAGGGCGCCTCTCTCCGCAGCTTTTCAAAAGCGGAGATGGGGTAATAGACGGGAACGTGGAAGGAGTTGGTGTAATATTCCCGGTCGGTGACACCTTCGATGACACCGAACTTTTTCTTGTCGATACGGACGAAGCGGCCGGACAGACCCTCGGCGGGCGTGGCGATGAGGGAGAAGTTCAGGCCGTACTTTCTGGCGGCGTCATCCATGCGCTCACGCATATGGCGGATGATGTCCAGACCCAGGTTCTGGGCCTCGTCGCATTCGCCGTGGTGCTTGCCGGTGAGGGCCTTGAGGCACTCGGCCAGACCGATGAAGCCGCAGGTCAGGGTGCCGTGACGCAGCACTTCGGCCACGGAATCGTCGGGATCCAGGTTGTCGGAGTCCATCCAGATGCCCTGACCCATGAGGAAGGGATAGTTGCGGACCTTCTTCTGGCACTGCAGCTTGAAGCGGGCCAGCAGCTGGTCGATGACCAGGTCGATCTTGCGGTCCAGATCCTCGAAGAACCATTCCACATCACCGTGGGCGCGGATGGCGATACGGGGCAGGTTGATGGAGGTGAAGGACAGGTTGCCGCGGCCGTAGGTGACCTCGCGGTCAGGATCGTTCACGTTGGCGATGACACGGGTGCGGCAGCCCATATAGGCCACTTCGGTCTCGGGACGGCCCTCCTGATAGTACTGGGCGTTGTAGGGGGCATCCAGGAAGGAGAAGGTGGGGAACAGGCGCTTGGCGGATACCTTGATGGCCAGCTGGAACAGGTCATAGTTGGGATCGCCGGGATTGTAGTTGACGCCTTCCTTGACCTTGAAGATGTGGATGGGGAAGATGGAGGTCTCGCCGTTGCCCAGACCGGCCTCGGTGGCCTGCAGCAGGCACTCGGCGACCAGACGGCCCTCGGCAGAGGTGTCGGTACCGTAGTTGAGGGAGGTGAAGGGCACCTGGGCACCGGCACGGGAGTGCATGGTGTTCAGATTGTGCACCAGAGCCTCCATGGCCTGGTAGGTGGCGGAACGGGCGCCCTTGACGGCGTACTTGCGGGTGAAGGACAGGACCTTTTCGGCGCTGTCGCCCACGGTGGCGGTGAGGCGCTCCAGCATGGCGGCGTCAAAGCCGTTCTTGCCGTCGTAGGCGGGCTGCAGGCCGGTCTCGGCCTCGGTGTCCTCCAGCAGGCGGCGGGCCAGCTCTTCGCTCAGGTCGATGCCGGCATAGAGGTCCAGCGCCTTGGCCAGATTGTCCCGATAGGAGCGGCGGAAGGTCTTGGCCACGCCGGGAGCCAGGGCAAAGTCAAAGTTGGGGACGCTCTGACCGCCGTGCTGATCGTTCTGGTTGGACTGCAGAGCGATACAGGCCAGGGCGGAGTAGGAGCGGATGTCCTTGGGTTCCCGCAGGAAGCCGTGGCCGGTGGAGAAGCCGCCCTCGAACAGCTTGAGCAGGTCGATCTGGCAGCAGGTGGTGGTCAGGGTGTAGAAGTCCATATCGTGGATATGGATGTCGCCCTCCCGGTGGGCGCGGCTGTGCTCGGTGTCCAGAATGAACATCTCGCAGAACTGCTTGGCGCCTTCGGAGCCGTACTTCAGCATGGTGCCCATGGCGGTGTCGCCGTCGATGTTGGCGTTCTCACGCTTGATGTCGTTCTCCAGCGAGGACTTGAAGGTCAGGTCTTCGTAGACCTTCATCAGGCGGGTGTTCATTTCACGGGCGCGGGTGCGCTCGTTACGGTACAGAATGTACTTCTTGGCGGTACGGGCGTGGCCGTTCTTCACCAGAACTTTTTCCACGGCGTCCTGGATCTGCTCAACGGTGGGCAGGGTGATCATGTTTTCGTTGTCCAGCAGCTGTACCACCTGCTGGGCAAGGCTCATCGCCATGTCGTAGTCACGGCCGCCGGAGGCCTGGGCCGCGGCAAAAATGGCGTCGGCAATTTTTTCAATCTGGAAGGGGGCCCGTCGGCCGTCGCGCTTGATGATTTCCGTAATCATGAGGGGTCGTCCTTTCCGTGGGCGTCTGCGCGCCCTATATCTTGTGCCCAAATCTTGGGCCGTGTTTTGCTATCATCTACTATATACTGTAGCGATGGAGAAGTCAAGGCACAAGCTGTCAACCAAAAAAGTTTGGAGAAATGAACAAAAAAAGCATGGTTTTCCGTGTGTACATTTACGGTAAAAAAAGGAAAAAGCACCGCCCGAAACGGGGGTGCCGAAGGAAAGAAAAAAGCACCTGCTTTCGCAGGTGCTTGGTGGTGGACGATACAGGAATCGAACCTGTTACCTCCTGTACGTCAAACAGGCGCTCTAGCCAAGTGAGCTAATCGTCCGTGGCGCTCTCTCGAGTGCTTTTTTAGTATACGAGAAAGCGCGGCAAAAGTCAACACTTTTTTTTTGGAATTTGAAAGTTTACAAATTTTTACAATTACATGAGGAACTGACCGCAGCGCAGCAGCTCACGGTAATCGTCGGTCTCGAACCGCACGGTGAGATCGTCCACCAGCACGCAGCCGGGATAGGCGCTCATCTTGGCGGCCATCTTGTGCTCCTTGTAGGTCAGCTCAAACACAAAGTGCTCGGGCAGCTGGGGCAGGGCGTCGGACAGATCCTGCCTGAGGCCTTCTTCGGCAGCCTGACGGATGCGGTCGCAGGCCACCTTGGGGTGCAGGCAGCGGATCATGGCGCCATAGCCGTCCTTGACGGCCACCATCTTGACTTTGGGATGGATGCCGCGGCTGTCCTCGGTGAGCATCCGGTCGCCGGCCAGCATGACGGTGGGGACACCCTTGCGGGCGCAGGCCCAGCTGTACAGCAGGAACTCGGAGCAGATCATGCCGTTGAGGCGGACAGAGGTGGTCTTGGTGCTCTCGGTGTGGGAGAGGGGATTGCCGTTGCGGCCGGCGGCGGCGTGATAGCCCACGAACATGGCGGCGTCGAAGGTCTCGTCGCAGCCCCAGGCCATGGACTCGGGGTCGCCGCACCAGTTGCGGATGAGGGTGACGCACTCGGGCAGCTGGTTGATGTCGATGCTGATGCCCGAACCGTGGGCGTCTTTCACCACGATCTCGGTGGCACCGGCGGCGATGGCGCCCTCACAGGCGGCCTTGACCTCAAGGGTCATCTGCTGGCACATGGCCTTGGCCTGCGGCTGGGTGAGCAGACTGGTGTGGTTCCATGTGGTGGTAAGGGTAGTGCCTTCAATATCGGCACTGATGAATACCTTCATAGGGGGCCTCCTTACAGGATGAACTGCACGGCGCGGAGCACGTCCATAAAGTCACGGGTCTCCAGCACCACGGTGCGGTCGCCCTCCAGGCGGCAGCCGGGGAAGAAGGAACGGCGGACGGCGTCACGGTGTTCCTTGTAGTCGATCTCAAAGACAAACTCACCGGGCAGGGTAACACCGGCCCTGGACAGGTCTTCCTTCAGCGCTGCTTCCACCTGCTCCTTGATCTTCTTGCAGGCCAGAGCGGGGTTGAGGCACTTGGTGGAGCCGCCGAAACCGTCCTTGACGGCCACGGTGTGCAGGGCGGGATGCAGATCCTGGCTGTCGTCGATGAGCATCTGGTCACCGGCCAGCATGACGGTGGGAACGCCGCGCATGGCGCAGGCCCAGCTGTACAGCAGGAACTCGGAGCAGACCATGCCGTTCAGGCGGACGCCGGTGGTCTTGGTGGTAAAGGTATGGGACAGGGGGTTGCCGTTACGGCCGGCAGCGGAATGGTAGCCGATAAACATGGCGGCGTCAAAGGTGTTGTCCACGCCGTCCACCATGCCCATGGGGCTGCCGCTCCAGCCGCGGATGACTTCCACGCACTCGGGCAGTTCGTTGACGTCCAGATTGACGGCGTAGTCGTGGGCGTCGTTGACCAGAATATAGTCGGCACCGGCGGCGATGGCGCCCTCACAGGCGGCCTTGACCTCGGCGGTCATCTGCTTGGCGGCGGCGGCGTACATGCCGTGGCCCAGTTCGGTTTCATCCCACAGGGTGGTAAAGGTGGTACCCTCGATATCGGCGCTGATAAATACTCGCATTGCTGCGTCCTCCTTGTTCGTTAAAAAGTTTTGTCGCTTTGATGATAACACGGTAAAAGCCGTGACACAACCCTTTGCCGCCTTGCAGAATTCACAAAATTCTGCTATATATTTTGTATGAGGATCTTGAAAGGAGTGTTTTTCCGTATGAATACCGTTCAGCCCGGCCTTTGGCGGCATTTTAAGGGCAATTTGTACCGTGTGCACGGTATCGCGCTGCACAGCGAGACCGGCGAGGAAATGGTGGTCTATCAGGCGCTCTACGGCCAGCAGGGCCTGTGGGTGCGGCCGGTGGCCATGTGGAACGAGCAGGTGGAACGGGAGGGATACTCCGGACCCCGGTTCGTACGGGTGGGCGACTGATGCGCTATCCCAACATCCATCGGGCGGTGTTTCTGCAGCGGCCCAACCGGTTCGTGGCCCACTGTGAGCTGGAGGGCGAGCCGATCACCGTCCACGTGAAAAATACCGGCCGCTGCCGGGAACTGCTGGTGCCCGGGGCGGAAGTGTGGCTGACCAAAAGCGAAAATCCTGCCCGCAAGACGGCCTTTGACCTCATCGCCGTGCAGAAAGGCCCCCGGCTGGTGAACATGGACGCCCAGGCGCCCAACGCCGTCTTTGGCGAATACGTCCGGGCGGGGCGGTTCCTGCCCCACGTTCGGCATGTCCGTGCCGAGGTGCGCTACGGGGACTCCCGGTTCGATTTCTGCCTGGAGGCGGGGGGCAAGACCCACTTCGTGGAGGTCAAGGGCGTCACCCTGGAGGAAAACGGCGCGGTGCGCTTTCCCGACGCTCCCACCGAGCGGGGCGTCAAGCACCTGAAGGAGCTGCAGAAGGCGGCCGCCGAAGGCTACGGCGCCCACGCGGTGTTCGTCATCCAGATGGCTGACGTCAGCACCTTTTCTCCCAACGACGACACCCACCCGGCCTTTGGCGCGGCCCTCCGGGAGGCTGCGGCCAGCGGCGTGGAGGTGCACGCCTTCCGGTGCCGGGTCACCCCCGACACTCTGGAGATCGCCGGAGACGTGCCGGTGGTACTGTAAAAAGAAAAAGCCGAGGCAAATGCCTCGGCTTTTGTCATGCAAACAATCAGATCTTGATCAGCTCGTACTCACGGGTGCCCAGGCCCAGCTTCTCGCCGTGCTCCAGACCGGCCTGCCAGCAGGTGTCGGGATGGATGGACTTGAAGAAGTCGGAGCGGGGAGCCTCCAGACCGGCGTCACGGACGATCTCGTCCAGGATGGAGCCCTTATTGACATCCTGGGCGTTGACGGCGTCCACGCAGGCCTGATCCAGAGCGATGGGATCGAAGGAGGCGAACATACCCACGTCGGGGATGATGGGCAGATCGTTGCAGTCCTCGCAGTCGCAGTTGGGGGAAACATCGGCCACGATGTTGATGTGGAAGGCGGGACGGCCGTCCACAACGGCCTTGGTGTACTCGGCGATCTTGCAGTTCAGCACGGCACGGGACTCGTCCCAACTGGCCACGACGGCGTCCATGGGACAGGTGGCGATGCAGCGGCCGCAGCCCACGCAGATGTCGTGGTTGATGTTGGCCTTGCCGTCGTCAAAGGTGATGGCGCTGTGAGCGCAGTTCTTGGCGCAGACACGGCAGCCGACGCACTTGGCGGTCTTGACGGTGGGCTTGCCGGCGGAGTGCATCTCCATCTTGCCGGCGCGGGAGCCGCAGCCCATACCGATGTTCTTCAGGCAGCCGCCGAAGCCGGTGGAGCAGTGGCCCTTGAAGTGGCTCAGGGACAGGAACACGTCGGCGTCCATAAAGGCGCGGCCGATCTTGGCTTCCTTGACGTACTCGGCGCCCTCCACGGGGACCAGAGCCTCGTCGGTGCCCTTCAGGCCGTCGGCGATGATGACATGGCAGCCGGTGGAGAAGGGGGAGAAGCCGTTTTCATAGGCGGCATCCAGATGCTCCAGAGCCTCCTTGCGGCGGCCGACGTACAGGGTGTTGGCGTCGGACAGGAAGGGCTTGCCGCCCAGTTCCTTGACCAGATCGGCCAGGGTCTTGGCGTACTGGGGACGGAGATAGGCCATGTTGCCGGGCTCGCCCATGTGCAGCTTGATGCAGGCGAACTTCTTGGTGAAGTCGATATCCTTGATGCCGGCGGTGATCAGCAGGTGGCGGAACTTTTCGGGGATGTTTTCGCTTTTGCAGTTAAAATCGGCGAAATAAACTTTGGATGCCATATGAGAAACGCTCCTTCATTTAAATTCAGATACAGTAACAATAACACATTTTTTGGAAACAAACAAGTCCCGGAATGACTTCCGGGACTTGAAACTACATCCGCAGCTGCAGAGTGGACAGGCGGGGGCCCTGTTTGCACAGACGCACCGCGCCCTCCAGGGCGTCCGGGCCGTCATCGTGGCGGCCCAGGGGGAACTGCTCCAGCTGGCGCAGCAGTTCGGTCTGGTCCCGGCAGAACCGCAGATAGCCGTTGCGGATGTCTGGCTGCAGAGACTGGATGCGCAGCACCTTGTCGGAGGCGGCGCGCACCTCGGTGATGGGCAGATAGACGCCCTGCGCGGCGCTTTCCGCCGCCAGCCGCTCCTTGAGGAACCACTGGAACTGGTTGGTCTCGGCGCCGAAGGCGGTGTACCGGCCGCCGTATTCCCGCTGCAGCCAGCGGGCCTTGTCCAGAATGTCCCGGATGATCACGTCGGGGTGCCGACGCTGCAGGTCGGCGTCCAGCACGTACAGCAGGCCGGTGCTGTCCTCCCGCGCCAGGGTGAGGATGGCGGAAAAGTCGGCGTCGGCGGTCTTGCCCAAACTGGGGTCGCAGTAGCCGTAAAACCGAAAACCGCGGGAGAAATCCATGGCCTCCCGGTCGTAAAACTTCAGCCAGTCCCGGGGGAACAGACAGGCCGCCGGGTCCTGGGGTTGGTTCTGCATCTCCTTCCAAAAGGCGCCCTCGCCTTCGCTGACCAGCATACACATCAGGTCGTAATAGCTGAGCTTTTTGGGCCACAGCACTTTGGTGCCCGCCAGCATCTCCTGCCTGTGCCGGCGGAAAAAGGTCAGCGCCCGTCTGTCCCGTTTGTCGTCACTCAGGTCGGTGTACAACCTTCGCCAGGTGTCCCACAGGGGGCTGGCGGAAAATTGCTCCACCGCCTGCCAGCGATAGCTGCGGTAGGCGGGGTTCTCCAGCAGATGCACCAGCAGGCTGTCGTGGTGGAGCACCGTGCCCACACAGACGATGTCGGTGTATTTGTCCCCTGCCTTGCTCACCGCGCCGAAATACCACCGTTCCAGCTTGCGGCGCCCGTCCTCGGAATAGACCTCCTGGTCGTTTTCGATGTCGTCCAGCAGGATGAGGTCGGGGCGCCGCGCCCCGTGGCGGCGGCCGCGGAGCTTTTGCCCGGAGCCCACCGCGTCGATGCGGCAGCCGTTCTGCAGGAGGACCACCGAGCTTTTCCACACCTTGCCCTTCTGGGGGCCGAAGTCGGCGAGGATGGCCTCGTTGTCCTCCAGTTCGGCCTTGATGCAGTCCAGAAAGGCGGTGGCCTGACTTTCGGTGTCCGACACCAGCAAAATGTATTTTTTATAGCCGTACAGAGCGGCGTGAAGGGCGTTCTGCAGGCTCATGACGGTGGATTTGGCGTGACCGCGGGGGGCCGCCAGCGCCAGCCTGCAGCCGGGCGCCGCCAGCATCTGAGGCAGGGTATCGGGGCCGGGGACCTTGCCCTTCATCACCTGCTTTTGCCACAGGCGGCACATTTTCCTGTGAAACGCCGGGCCGGAGGCGGTGAAATAATGGCCCAGATAAGCGCGGCCGAAGGCCTGGGGATCGGCGGCGCAGTTGTCTTTTTTCTCCATGCTTTCCCTCCTTGCGTCCTTACAGCATAGGGCGCGCGGCGGGAAATGTCCATTGGACGGGTTCCGAACGCAAAAAAAGCGGCCCCCGGGAGGGCCGCTTTGGCGGTTGTCGTTTTAGAAGGGTGCCGTCCACTCGGTGACCGGCGCCACGGTGAAGTTCTGGGACAGCAGGTAGCTGCAGATGACCGGGAGGCTTTCCGCCGTGACGGCGGTGGGATGCAGCAGCATGGAAGACCGTTCAGGGGCGGCGCGGAGGGCCTTCTGGGCCGCCGAGATGAGTTTTCCGGAGGTCAGATCGCCGGTGTCGGGGACATGGCCGGGCGTCCACAGTACGAAGCCGGCATTGGTGAGGGCCTCCACTTGCGCGTCGATGAGTTCCAGCCCGTCGGCGCACACCAGACGGACGCGCCGGTGCAGCAGCTGGGCGTAGAGGGCGGCGCAGTCTTTGGCCTGCGTCAGCGGGTCCTCCCCGTCGGTAAGCAGGATGCCGGGGGCAAATCCACGGGCGGAAAGTTCACGCAGGGTCTCCGCGCCGGGCAGCAGCTCCTCCTGCCGCAGGAAAAAGGCGGCGGACATCCCGTTGCCCTCCAGCGTTTCCAGCAGACGGTCAAAGGGCTGGGTGGGGGTGTTGCCCTGTTCGTCGGCGGGCAGCACTTCGGGCAGGCCGGTAAACAGCAGCGCCGTGGTGCGCTGGGGCAGCTCGGGCGGAGTGGGATCCACCAGACCGCTGGCAAGGTCACGGGCACGGGCCACCGATTTCAGCTTGGCGGCATTGCGGGACAGCACGGCGCTGTCGGTCATGGTGAACTTCTCGCTGCCCAGCCGGATGACGGGGTAACCCACGCCGGAGTTTTCGGCGCTGATGAAGGAAAAGGACAGACCCATCCAGGAGGTGACGATGGACACCGGCAGATAGGGCACGCCGTTGCGCATTTTCGCGGAAATACGGATGGAGCGCTGCAGATAGTCATAGGTGAGGCCGGTGTCCAGCTCAAAGTACATCAAAGCGCCCACGCGGTAGACGGTGACCAGCTGCTCCTCGGCGTTGTAGTTGGCGTAGACGCTCTTCATCTTTTGCAGGGTGGTATAGGGTGTGTAGATGATGCCGTCGATATAGACGGCCATCTCGTTGTCTCCCACCAGATCCAGCACCTGATCTTCGGCGATGGTGATGAGGTAGCTGTCGGCCGCATAGGTTGGTGCGGAGGCGGAAAACAGCGGCAGCAGCAGGGACAGGCACAGCAGGGTTGCCAGCAGACGGCGCATGGATCCCCCTCCTTTTCTTAAAAGAATAATTCATTATACGCCATTTGCGGAAAAATGACAAGGGGGTGGCACTTGAAGGGCTTTTTCGGACTGCCTGCCGAGTTGATGAGCGCCCTGGGCACCGTGCTGGGGTTTGCCCTGCTGGGCAGGCTGGACTACAACCAGCAAAACACTCTGGGCAACTGGCTGGAGCTCATCGGGCAGGTGCTGGAGACCAACGCCGCCCAAGGGCAGCTGCTGCAGGCACGGGCCCAGGGGGACCGGCTGGAGGCGCTGGAAGGCGAACTGGCGGCGCTGCGGCAGCAGGTGGCGGCCCTTCGTCAGGGCTCCACCGAGCCGACGGTGGCCTCCGATTCGGGCGGAGAGGTAAAGACCAGCCCGGTCTTGAGCCCCACCGCGGCGGCAGACAGCACGTTGGCAAAGAACACCCCTGCCAGCGGCAGGGAAGAGGGCTGCTCCCGGACGTCCCGGTGAGAGAGCACCAGAAAGTACAGGGAGGACGCCAAAAACAGACCGGCGCTCACCTTGGGCAGGGCGGCGTACAGGGGAGACACCGCAGATCCCCCGGCGGGATCCCTCTGCCGCCGCAGCTTGTCACGCAGCAGAGCCACCGTCATGAGGTTGCCTGCCACAATGGCGCCCATAGCCAGCAGCTGGGTCTCCAGATCGCTTTCCGGGTCGGACAGGGCGGGGTTCAAACGAATGGGCACAGGGCACCTCCTTTTTGCGGGATCGCCCCATACTATGCGAAAAACCGGCTCGGTGAGCCGGTTTTTTCTTTATTTGGCGTAGTTTTTTTGCAGATACTCCAGGGTGGTGGGGGGCACCAGACGGGAGAGCTCCTCCCATTTTTGCTCCTGCAGCAGGCCGCGGACACGGCTGGCGGAGATGGGGCCGCCGTCCAGCTCCTTGCGCTCCACCAGCGTGACCTGGATGCCCTTTTGGGGCAGGATGGCCAGCATCTGCCGGTTGTAGGCGTCGGTGACCCGGCACAGGGGCTCGGTACCCACGAAACGGCGGGTGATGTTGAGCGCGGGGGCAAAATGGTTGGCAAATACCTCCAGATCCAGCTGGCAGCGGATCTCGGGGATGCGGTCCTTGTCCTTGATGAAATAGGTGGGGAAGGTGGCGGCGGAGATGAGATAATCGCCGGTGGGGTGGACGATGACGTTCTTCAGGTCGGCCACGCCCTGCCGCACCAGCATCATGCGGTCGGCGGCGGGGAAAAAGCTCTTGTCCTCCGACAGCACGAACAGGTGCAGGGTGTCCACCTGACTTGCCGCCTGCTCCACCAGATAGCGGTGGCCCAGCGTGAAGGGGTTGCAGTTGGCCACGATGGCACCTGCCGTGCCGGGGTTTTCCGGCTGCTCCAGCGCGGCCACGAACTGCTGCACGCCGCCTTTGACGTTTTCCATCAGGAGGGTGTCGGCGGTCTCGGCCACCCGGTGGAAACTCAAGCCCTCGAACATGAAGCGGTTTTTGGGCTTGGTATAGAGGAACAGATGGCGCAGGCCGCGGCGGAAGGCCTCCTGCCGCAGCTGGGTGATGACAGTGGCCGTCAGGCCCTCGCCCTGATAGGCGGGATCCACGGCGATGCACTTGCAGATGTTGCCGTCCAGCGAGCCGGTGGCGACGATCTTATCGTCGTCCAGCAGATTGACGGTGAAGGGGATGGCGGGGTCGTAGTCCAGCGCCTCCCGGGCGAGAAACTCGGCCACGGCCTTTTGCCGCCAGGGCCGCAGAGGGGAACCGATTTCGATATCCATGTGTGTACCTCCGTTAGTCGATGCCGTAAAAACGCTTGGCGTTGTTGAGGGTCAGCTCCGCCGCCTCTTCCACCGAAATGCCCCGGATGTCGGCCAGGGCCGCCAGCGTGTGGGGCAGCAGGCCGCTGTGGCACCGCTTGCCCCGGTGGGGGACGGGTGCCATATAGGGGCAGTCGGTCTCGATGAGGATGCGGTCGGCGGGCATCATTTTGAGCACCTCGTGAGATTTGCGGGCGTTTTTAAAGGTGATGACGCCGGTGAAGCCCAGATAATAATCCATCTTGAGGATCTCTTTGGCGCTTTCGGCGCTGCCGCTGTAGCAGTGGAACACGCCCTGTACGTCGGGGTACCGGCGCACCACCGACAGGCAGTCCTCCATGCCCTCCCGCTGGTGGATGACCACCGGCTTACCCAGCTCCCGGGCGATGGTCATCTGCTCGTCAAAGCAGCGCAGCTGGACCTCCTCCGGATCGTTCATCCAGTGATAGTCCACGCCGGTCTCGCCGATGGCCCGCACCTTGGGGTGCTTTGCCAGTTCCCGCAGCAGAGCCTCGGCCCGGGCGTCCCAGGAGCCGGCGAACTCGGGGTGCCAGCCCACGGTGGCGTAAATGAAGTCGTACTGCTCGGCCAGCGCCACCGAATTGCGGCAGGTCTGCTCGTCGCAGCCGATGTTGGCGATGAGCTCCACGCCTTCAGCGTGGATGGCCTTCAGCAGTTCGTGCCGGTCCTCGTCAAAGGCGTGATCGTCAAAGTGGGCGTGGGAGTCAAAAATGCGCATGATAGTCACCTCGTTGTGAGAAAAGGGCCGCTGGTCCAGCGGCCCTTTGGGGTTTGGTTAGCAGAGCTTCGCGCCGGCGGGGATGGCGTCGTCCAGCATGATCAGGTTGAGCTTGTCGTCCTTTTCGGCGGACAGCAGCATACCGCAGCTTTCCTGGCCCATCATCTTGCGGGGAGCCAGGTTGGTGACGGCCACCAGGGTCTTGCCCACCAGCTCTTCGGCCTTGTAGTACTTGGCGATACCGGACAGGATCTGACGGGGCTTGCCGGTGCCGTCGTCCAGCTGGAACTTCAGCAGCTTGTCGCTCTTCTTCACGTTCTCGCAGGCCAGGACCTTGACAACGGTCATATCCACCTTCAGGAAGTCATCAAAGACGATCTCGGCCTTGGGAGGATTGGCCTCGGCAGCCTCGGCGGCGGCCTTGGCCTCCTGGGCCTTGACCATTTCCTCCAGCTTCTTGGGGATGTCGATACGGGCGAACAGGATCTCGCCCTGGTTCAGCTGATGGCCGGCGGGCAGAGCGCCGAAGCCGAACAGGCTGTCCCAGGTGGGATGCTCGATGTTCAGCTGCTGGAAGATACGCTCGGCGGTCTGGGGCAGGAAGGGATGCAGCAGGGTGGCGGCCACGCGGATGGTCTCCAGCAGGTTGTACAGGACGGTGTCCAGACGGCCGTGGAGGGCCTCGTCCTTGGCCAGAGCCCAGGGCATGGTCTCGTCGATGTACTTGTTGGCACGGCGCAGCAGGGTGAAGATCTCGTCGATGGCGTCGGCAACGCGCAGCTCGTCCATCTTGGCTTCCACCTTGGCGGGAGTGGCTTTGCACAGCTCGATCAGCTCGTCGTCGAACTCACCGGCGACGGCGTGGTCGGACAGGATGCCCTTGGAATACTTATGGCTCATGGCGATGGTACGGTTGACCAGGTTGCCCAGAATGTTGGCCAGATCGCTGTTGATGCGCTCCATCAGCAGCTCGTAGGTCATGGTGCCGTCGCTGGCGAAGGGGATCTCGTGCAGCAGGTAGTAACGGACGGCGTCCACACCGAACAGATCCACCAGATCGTCGGCATAGATGACGTTGCCCTTGGACTTGGACATCTTGCCGTCGCCCACCAGCAGCCAGGGATGGCCGAACACCTGCTTGGGCAGGGGCTGGTCCAGAGCCATCAGCAGGATGGGCCAGTAGATGGTGTGGAAACGCAGGATATCCTTACCGATCAGGTGGACGTCGGCGGGCCAGTACTTCTTGTACATCTCGCCGTGGTTGCCGTCCACGTCAAAGCCGGGGAAGGTGATATAGTTGTTCAAAGCGTCGATCCAGACGTAG
>JAFYPP010000036.1 GCA_017559995.1 Clostridia bacterium
GCAGGAGGTGTACGCCTGTCTGGACCCGCTGGAGCCGGGGCGGCTGCGGCACCTTTTGCTGCCCCACTGCTCGCTGGCCTTCGTGACGGCGGACGGACGGCCGGGGCCTACGGGGCACCGTTCCATCCGGGTGGACGCCATGCTGGATGCCGACGGGCTGCGGCAAAACCGGGCACGGCTGCGGCTGCTGGCAAAGGTGGAGGAGGAGCTGCTGGCCGAGGCGGTGGAGCACATCGCCGCCGCCCACGCCCTTCACGACCGGATGGAGGCCCTCTACCGCCCCCACGTGAACGTGGCGGCCATGGAGGGGTGGTACCGGGAGCTGGCGTCCCGGATGGGGTAACGGAACAGTCTCCTTGGACTTTTCCGGTTTTGGGGCATAGCATAAAGGCAACGATATCCCAACAAGGAGGAATGTGTTATGAAAACCCAGCCGGGGGTCATGCTGTATTTTGACGTGCGGGATGCCATCGCCCAGTTGTCCTATGAAGAAAAAGGCAGGCTGCTGGACGCCATTCTGGACTACGGCCAGCACCGGCAGGAGCCGGTGTTCGACGGCGTGGCACTGCCCCTCATCTGGCCCTTTGTCCGCAAGGATATCCACCGGGACAGCGAGCGGTATGAGGAAATACGTGCTAAACGGCAGGCCGCTGCAGCAAAGCGCTGGCAGATAAGCGAAGATACTATGCAAGAGGATGCAAATGCATCCAAATGCATCCAAGTGGAATGCAAACCGATGCAAACGATGCCAACTACATCTACACCGTCATCTCCAGCTGCAGCTGCACCTTCAACAGCAGCTGCAGCGACAGAAACACCTTCAGCCGCACCTGCCGCCTCTGCCCTGCCCCGAACCAACGGCTCCAATCTGCCCGACATCGTGGCCCAATATCTGCCCTCCCGGCGCAGCACGCCGGAGGACATCGAGCGCCGCAGGGCCGAGGCCATCGCCAGATTGCGGGCCATGCCCGACAACTGACAAAAAACGCCCGGGGCACGACCCCGGTGGGTGGGGGTCGGCCCGGACGTTTGAAAACATCAGCTACAGCAGCACCACCCGGTAGGCCGGGCGGTAGGCGGCGCGGTAGGTTTCGCTGTGGGACACCATGGGGCAGCCTTCTGCCCGATAGGCGGTGAGATACTCCGCCAGCTGAGCGGCGGAGAAGGGCGCTTCCCCTTGGGCGGCAAGGGCCTCCAAACAGGCAATGGCCCCTTCAAAAGCCGCTTTGCCCGGACAGGGCGCGGCAGCGGCCCGGGAAAAACGGGCGTACACCGCCGCTTCCGACAGGCCCTGCGCCTTGGCGGCACCCAGATGCAGGCGGGCGTAGCCGCCGCCGATGTCCTCCAGCAGTTCCCCGTCACAGGGCGGCGTTTGGGCCAGTTCTTCGGCCAGACGGGCACGGGCATAGCCCTCGTCCCGGATGAGATGGCCGGGGCCGAAGGCGCTCTGGTACAGCAGCTTGACGGCGTCCTGTGGGGTCATTTGAGGATAACGGGCGAAGTGCGCCCGGAGGATGTGGGTCATGGGCGGCCTCACTTCTTTTCGTAGATGGGCTTTGCCGCCTGCTCGGCGATGCGCAGCAGGGTGATGTCCGCCTTGAGCAGCTCCAGCTGCTCTCCCTGACGGAGGTACAGCCGCACGGCCTTTGCCAGATGGGGGAACAGCTCCTCCGGCTTGCCGTCAAAGTCCACCACCATCAGCTTGTGGTCGGCGGTATCGCTTTCGCCCCGGGCGGCCAGCAGCCACACCCGATAGACCTCGGGATGGCTTTCGCACAGCTCGCCCACCGCCAGAGGCAGGCCGATGGGATAGTCCCGGGTGCCCCGCATCTTCAGCTCCCGGCGGGGCGTTGCCGCCCGGAGGGTCTGCTCGATGTCGGCCAGATGGCCACGGTTGAGGTGCAGGGCACGGCCGAAGGGGTCGATGACCAGACCGTCCAGCTTGGCGGCGCCCTCCACCATGTTTTGCAGGGCGGTGAAGGTCATGACCGCCGGCTCGGCACGGTCAAAGGGCCATTTGTCCATCTCCTCACGGCAGGTGAAGGCCGCCACGAAGGCCTGCTTCTTCCGGTCGTTGAGGACGCTGACCCGGCCTTCGCCCCGGGTATACACCAGAAACTCCGAGGTCTTGAGGACGGCGAACTCCCTGGCCTTGTTTTTGGGCGAGGGGTCGGCCCTGAGGCTGTCGGCCAGGGTCTGGGGGTCAAATTCCGAACGGAAGGCGTTCAGTTGGGATTCGGTCATGGGGATGCTCCTTTCTGTTAAGGGGGAGGGGGCGATGCCGCGCCCCGGGTTACTTCAGCTTTTCCAGCGCCTCCTGATAGAGCTTGTTCTTGGAGGCGCCGTGCTCTTTGGCCACCTGCTTGACGGCGGCCATGAGGGGGGTGCCGCCCTCCACCAGAGCTTCCACCAGCGACAGCAGGTCAGCGCTCTCCACCGGCGCGGCCTCTTCGGTGCAGCCGCCGATGACCAGCACGAACTCGCCCCGGGGCGGATGCTCCCGGTAGTGCTCCACCGCCGCCGACAGGGTGGTGCGGAAGCACTCCTCGTGGAGCTTGGTGATCTCCCGGCACAGGGCGATGGGCCGGTCGCCCCAATGCTCCAGCATATCCTCCAGCGTGCGCTGGAGTTTGTGGGGCGCCTCGTAAAACACCATGGTGCGTTTTTCGGCCTTCACCTCTTCCAGATGGGCCCGGCGCTCCTTTTTGCCCATGGGCAGAAAGCCCTCGAAGGTGAACCGGCCGCAGGCCATGCCCGAGATGGACAGGGCCGCCACCACGGCGGAGCAGCCGGGCACGGCCACCACCTCCACCCCAGCATTGGCGCACAGATCCACCAGATCCACGCCGGGGTCGGAGATGGCGGGGGTGCCCGCGTCGGTGATGATGGCGCAGGACTCGCCCGCCAGCAGACGGGACAGGATATAGTCGCCCTTGGTCTTGCGGTTGTGCTCGAAATAGCTGACCTGGGGCTTTTTGATCTCGAATTTATTCAGCAGTTTGGCACCCACACGGGTGTCCTCGGCGGCGATGAAGTCCACCGTTTCCAGGGTCTCGACGGCACGGGGAGAAAAATCTCCCAGATTGCCGATGGGGGTGGCCACCACGTACAGTTTTCCCGGTTTCACGTCGCTCATGTTCGCACCTCATAGATCTCTCGGTATTCCTTCGACGGCTGGCCGTCGGCATCTTTCAAAAACAGCGGGGGCAGGACGGCAAGGCCCGGACCGCCCTGAAACACGGCGTCCACCAGCGCCAGATTGGCCTCCCGTTCCGGTCGGGGGTGGACAAAGCGCAGGCGCTTGGGGGCCAGATCGGCCTCCCCAAGGGCGGTGAACAGGGCCTCCAGCCGCCGGGCGGGGAAGCACAGGAACAGCCGTCCGCCGGTCTTGAGCACCCGTGCGGCGGCGGCGCACACCTCGCCGATGGAGGCGCCCCGGTCGGAGCGTGCCCTGGCCAGTTCTCCGGCGGCGGTACGGCCCCGGGCGGCCTCGAAATAGGGCGGATTGCACAGGACGAAGTCGTATCGGTGGGGCAGGTTCAGCACACGCAGGTCGGCGCAGGCCATTGGGATGTCCAGACCCGCCAGAAAGGCGTTTTTGTGGGCGATGTTCGCCGCCTCCTCCACCAGTTCCACCGCCTCCAGACGGAGGTCGGGGCGGCGCAGGGCGGTGAGGATGCCCAGATAGCCCTGTCCCGCGCACAGGTCCAGGCCGCGGGCGTTTTGCCGGGGCGCGGCGAAGTGGGACAGCAGCATGGTGTCCTCGCCCAGGGCGAAGAAGCGGTCGTCCTGCAGCAGGACGACGCCCGGACGGATATCCAGTTGTTTGACCATGGAGTCACCGCCTTTTGGATGGGATTTTATTATTATAACATAATTTGGCGGGTTTGTCATTATGAACGCACAATGCTCGCGATGAGGGATGCGGGCGCCCACGCCCGGAACTCTGCCGCAGGACCCTGCGGGGCGGTACTTTTGGCCCGCCCAAAAGTACCCAAAAGCCGGACAGGGGCGCTGCCCCTGTACCCCGGCTGTCCGCGGATTGCCCGGTGCTTTCCGGAAAACACGGTGCCCTGAACATTGCCCAGTGCCGCAGCCGCCCCAACGTATCCGCAAAAGAAAAAGGACAGGCCGGGGCCTGTCCTTTGTTGAACGGTTATGCTTCGCTTTCGGCGTGCTCGTACTGCAGCTTATACAGCTTATA
>JAFYPP010000003.1 GCA_017559995.1 Clostridia bacterium
CCAACCTGGCCTGGCGCGTGGACTGCGAGTACGGCGCCACCGCCGGCAAGTTCGACCTGGCCTCCTGCGCCAAGAAGAACGGCCTGGACGCCATCCACGACACCGTCCATGAGATGGCCCGCGACGAGGCTCGCCACGGCAAGGCTCTGAAGGGTCTGCTGGAGCGTTACTTCAAGTAAGAAGCAAGTTTTAAAAGAGGGTAGAGCGTTTGCTCTACCCTCTTTTTGCGTCCATATGATTTGCGGAATAAACTTATATTACCATATACAGAAAAATGCAAGCCGGTAAACAGAGGCTAAATACTTCGATATTCTGTCTGGCATCTGGACGGTTCTGCCCGACATAGGGATAATAAAATGAAGTAAAAAATAAGACACGCGGCTTCACCTCCTTCGCGCGGAGGTCCCGACAGCCGCCATATTTTACCACTACAGTTTCGTTTTGTGAAGAAAAAAGTTATTTGAAGAGAAAAGCCCCACAAGGCTCCCTTTTTTAATGCTCACTTAACGATTTATCAACTGCTGCTTTTTTCTCTTGGATTGTTTCAGCCTGCTTGCCCCGGGACGTTGACCGTGCTATAATGTTGAAAACGTTTTGTTGAGGTGTGTGTTATGAAGAAACTTTCTCATTACCGTATCGAAGAAGACGGCCCGTTTCTGCCCAAAGAAATCTTTTCGCAGGATCTGTGCTGTTCCGGCCTTACGCCGGTGACTGCAGAAGAGACCTGTTCTGTCAAGTCCACTCCCGGTGCCGGTGACGCCTTCGTGCTCCAGGGTGAGTACGGTAAGTGCTACGAGGTGAAGTTCACCCCCGCTTCCGGTGTCATCGCCGCCATGAACGTTCCCACCGATCCCCGCTGTCTGGCGGAAGGGGAGTCTGTGGAAGGTACAAAAATGGACTGCGATTATGCCACCCAGAACTGCTTCATGTACGTGTGCCGCAGCCAGCAGGATTATCTGGTCATTTGCGTCAGCGATAAAACCGCCCCCATTTCCATCGGCGAGCGCACCATCCTGCAGGGAAGTGATACGGTCGGTGATTGGTTCATCCCCACGCCTGCCGGCAGCCTGAACGGCGGCGACGGCGCCTTTGGTGATCACCATTGGTCTGCTAAACAGGTCATGGAGAATCTTTACGATCCCTATCTGGCCAAGTATCCCGACTACATCACCCGCACCCATCTGGGCAAAGACCAGACCGGCCAGTACGATATGTACGGCTACGTGTACACCCCCGCGACCTATAAGACGACCTTCTTCCTCACCGGCGGCGTCCACGCCAACGAGGAGTCTGCCTACTATTCTCTGGCGAAGCTCATGCAGCTGATCTGCGATGCCACCGAAGAGGATACGATGTTCTATCCGCTCCGGCAGAATGTACGGTTCGTTGTGATCCCCGTGGTCAACGTCTGGGGCGTATCCCAGGATCATGACCGTGCCAACGAAGAGGGCCGCAAGCGCATCCGCCGCAACGGCGAGGACGTGGACCTGAACCGTGACTTTGAGGACGTGAGCCAGCAGGAAACCAAAAACGTGCTGGCGTTCCTGAAAAACTTCCTGGGCACCGTGGACTTTGCCATGGACTTCCATAACTCCGGCAAGGAAAACTGCCCCCTGTGGTACAACTTCATCAACTATGCCGTCAACAGCCAGGTGAACTATAAGGTCACCAACCATATGTACCATCGTCTGATGGAACTGGGCCTCTCCGAGCAGACACCCAATATGGAAAAGATCCCCGGCAGATACCACAAGGCCAGCAAATATCTCGAGGGCCGCATCTGGAACGAGTTCGGCATTCCCACCATTACGGTGGAGCACGTGGTCAATTCCACCTTCCCCGATCGGTTCTCGGAGGAGGGCTTCACGCTGGGCGTGGAGACCTACGGCAACTTCCTCATTCAGAACGCACTGTTTTTCATCAAATAAAAGCAAATAAAAGCAAAGGGAGCGGAGAGATCCGCTCCCTGTTTATTTATCGATTTCGGATACAAATTATGAAACATCTTCATAATTTTAAAAAATATGAAATATTTTTGCAAAAAACGGTTGAATTTGAGAAAAATATATCATATAATTTAAGTAAAATTTTTTAATTATTTACGCGCCGTGTTTGCGGGGCTATTTTTATGGAGAGATATTCATGATTTTTATCGGTGACTATTTTGCGTTGGGATTGGTTTTCGTCCTGTGTATGTTCTTCTTTGACAGCAAGATCGCCCTGCGGTATATGCCCAAGGCCAGCAAGCTGTATATCGCCTGTCTGTTTTCCACCGCCCTGACCGCCCTGGTGGATCTCATCACCGGACAGATGCTGGAGATGTCCCACGTTTTACTGTGGCAAAATATGCTGGTGAATACGCTGTACTTCATCGTCAACATCCTCACCACATCCTTTATGGCCCTGTATCTGTTCACTCGTATCCTGGAGCACACCCACGAGCGGCACTGCATGAAGCGGGCCTGCATGGGCCTTGCCAGTCTGTTTGCCGTGTATATGGTATTTGTGGTGTCCAACCTGTGGAACGGCTGCCTGTTCTATTTTGACGAATCCGGTGCCTATTGCCGAGGCCCCCTCAACGCGCTGGGCTATTTTATCACCATCGGACAAATGGTGCTGGTCATGATCTGCTATTTCCGCAACCGGCAGAACGCCAGCAGACCCATGCGCCGGGTACTGTTCCAGACATTCCCCGTGATCCCTCTGTGCATCATGCTTCAGCGAGCCTATCCCGAGATCATGCTCAACGGCTTCCTGCTGGCCATGATGAACACCGTGCTGTTTTTGACCTTCCAGGGTCAGCGCCACGGTGTGCACTCGCTCACCGAGCTCAATGACCGTCACCGTTTCTTTACCGAGACCGATTACCGCATCAACAAGAACGAGCCCTTCCAGATCTTCCTGATCAATATCAAGAACTTCGGTTCGGTGAACCAGAAGCACGGCCACCTCTTCGGCGACGAGTTCCTGTATCAGTTCGCCTTTTCTCTGGAAAAACTGCTGCCCGGCAGTCTGTCTTTCCACATGAACGGCACGGTGTTCGCCACCGTGCTGCGGTACACCTATCAAACCACCGCCGAGGAGCAGATCGGCGTGCTGCTGGACTTTTTGGAGAAGGGCATTCAGTGCGCTAACCGTCACATTCCCATTGAGTACGTGGTGGTGCACTACGTCTCTGACGGTATGGAATGCACCGCCGCCGAGATCTATGAAAATCTGGAGTACGCCGCCGTCAGAGCCTACGATACCAAGCAGCGCTATATCCGCTGCACCACGGAGGTGCGGCAGGAGATGATCCGCCGCCGCTATCTGCGTGAGCGCATCCGCACGGTGGACAGAATGCACGGCTTTGAGGTTTGGTTCCAGCCCATCCAGTGCCAGGCCACCGGCAAGTTCAACTCCATGGAGGCCCTCATCCGTCTGCGTGAGCCTGACGGCAGCCTCATCAGCCCGGCGGAGTTCATTCCGCTGGCGGAGCAGACCGGCCAGGTGTCCCTGATCACCTGGTTCGTGTTGGAGGAAGTGTGCCGTTTCCTGAAGTTTTCTCCCAAGCTGAACGGCGTCAGCGTTTCCATCAACCTGCCCATGCCACAGCTGCTGGAAAAGGGCTTCGTGCCCCGGTTCATCGGCATCGTGGACCAGGCTGGCATTGATCACGACCGCATCTGCATCGAGTTTACAGAGCGTGCCATTCTGGACAACTTCCAGCAGACCATGGCCATCATGGAGCAGCTCACCGAAGAAGGCTTCCGTTTCTATCTGGACGACTTCGGCGCCGGCTATTCCAACTTCAACTGCCTGCTGCAGCTGCCCTTCCAGATCATCAAGCTGGACACCTGTCTGGTGAAGGCCGGCAAAAACGGCAAGCGGGACTACACCATGGTGCGCACCCTCTGCAAGATGTTCCATGACATGGATCTTACCGTGGTAGCGGAAGGCGCGGAGAGCGACGAGGAAGTGAAGGCGCTGGCCGAACACGGCGTGGACCGTGTGCAGGGTTATGCTCTGGCCCGTCCCATGTCGGAGGATACCGTGCTGGAGTTTTACAAAGAATATCCCATTGAAGAATAACAGAAAAGAGGGTGCCCCGGCGGCACCCTCTCATTTTTATTGACGTTATTCTGCTTTTTCCCGGAACACAAAGAACCGCTGCCCCAGATAGTTGAAACCGACGAACAGACACATACCAACCAGCATGGCCACGTTCTCCTGTACGGTCACCGTCATGCCGGACAAAAGCCGCATGGCAAGGGGCTTCGCCAGACCGTAGGCCAGCAGGTAGCACAGGCTGATGTTGATGACAAAGCGGGGGAGTGTCTCCTTTGCGTTGGCCTTATTTTTGAAGGTGAACAGTTTGTTGAGGAAGTAGCTGAGGATGCTGCCGAACACGTAATTGGACGCCGACGAGATCCAGTAGCTTAAATGGAACACATTGTAGAACAGGAACATGATGCCCGTTCCCACGATGGTGTTGGCAACGCCCACCAGAATGAACTTCCAAAAGGTACGGTCAAACAGTTTCGCGATCTTCATGGCAAGCTCCTTTGACCCGCTGGGCCACGATGTATCGGGGACGGCCTTTGATCTCCTCATAAATGCGCGCGATATAATAACCGATGATGCCAAGGGAGATCATGATCAGACTGCTGGAAAACAGCAGGATCAGAATGACGGTGGTAAAGCCTTCCAGCGCCTGACCCATGATCTTCTGGGCCAGTGAGATGCCGCCCAGGATCACCGAAGAAAGGAACATAACGACACCCAGAACGGTGACGATCTGCATGGGCGCGGCAGAGAAGGAAGAGATGTTGCTGACGGCATATTTCACCAGCGACAGGGGAGACCACTTGGTGATGCCGGCCTCACGCTCGCGGACGTCAAACTCCACATAGGTGGTCTTAAAGCCGATCCAGGAGGACAGGGCGCGGAAAAAGGCGTTGCGCTCCCGCATATTCAGCAGAACGTTCACCGCCTGCCGGTCCAGCAGCTTGAAGTCGGAGGCGTTTGCCATGTCGATGCCGGTGGCTGAACTGATCAGTGCGTAAAAGCCCTTGGCGCCGATGGAATGCAGGGCGTCTTCCTTACCGCGGCTGGACTTTCTGCCCTCCACGATGGCGTAACCCTGCTGCCACAGGTCGTACATCTCCAGGATCTTCTCCGGCGGATGCTGCAGGTCACAGTCGATGACCACGCAGCAGTCACCGTCGGCCTCGGCCAGACCGGCCATGATGGCGGCCTCTTTGCCGAAATTGCGGGAGAAATGGACGCCGCGCACCTGCGGCTGCTCTGCCGCCTGCGCCCGGATCAGTTCCCAGGTGCGGTCTTTGGAGCCGTCGTCCACGAAAATCAGTTCATGGGGGATATTCTGCCCGGAAAGCAGACCGCCGATGACCCGGGCGGCCTTTTGCAGCATGGCTTCTTCGTTATAAGCGGGTATGATCACGGAAAGCATCAAAGGATCCTCCAGATTCTGCAATATTTTAGGAAATTATATCACATCTCCGTGGATTTTTCCATAGATTTCGGCATCTTTTGCCCATTTAAAAGGAGGCAAATCCTCTTTACAATTTTTTCACTACAGTATAAAATAACCTTATAGATCCAAAATGACGGAGGACTGCGTATGCGTCAGTTTTACAATAAAATCAAAGAGGAGAACAAGCCGCTGTTCTGGGCCGTGGCAGCGTTTATCGTGCCGTTTTTGGCGATGTGGATCGGCTTTGCCTGTCTCGGCATTTATCCCTTTGGCAACAAGCAGATCCTGGTGCAGGATGCCTGGCATCAGTATTTCCCCTTCTTGGTGGAGCTGCGTCACAAACTGGTCAACGGCGAATCGTTGTTTTACACCTGGAACAACGGTCTGGGAACAAACTTCCTGGCTCTGTCGGCGTATTATCTGGCAAGCCCGCTGAATCTGCTGCTGCCCCTGTTCCCGGAGGAAAACCTGCAGATCTTCTTCACCCTGATGGTGTCGGTGAAAATGAGTCTGGCCTCCGCCTTCGCGGCCTTCGCCATGCAGAAAGTTTTCCGCAGATGCGATCCTCTGGCCGTTGTTTTCGGCTGCTGCTTCGGCCTGTGTTCCTTCTGCATGGGTTACTACTGGAACATCATGTGGCTGGATACGGTGGCGCTGCTGCCGCTGGTGGCACTGGGCGTGATCTCTCTGGTACGGGAAGGTAAGTTTAAGCTCTATGTGGTGGCTGTGGCCCTCAGCATGATCTGCAACTTCCTCATCGGCCTTTACGTTTGTATTTTCACCTTCTTTTTCTTCTTTGTGGCCTGTATCGGCTGCCATGTCTCCTGGAAAACCTTCGGCAAGCGGTTTGTGCAGATCGGCGTATTTACGGTGATCGCCATCGCTCTGACGGCCTTTATCCTGATCCCCGTGCTGATGGCGCTGCAGAACACCTACGGTATCTCCAAAGCGATGCCCGATTGGGAACTGAAGGAATCCTTTGTGGAGGTGTTCGGCAATTTCGCAGCCTTTGGCGGCCCTACCTCCCGCGAGGGTCTGCCCAATCTCTACACCGGTTTGCCCTGTATCCTGCTGGGCGCGCTGTACGTTGTGTCTCCCAAAGTGTCCACCCGGCAGAAATGCTGCGCTGTGGGCCTTTTGGCGCTGCTGATCCTCAGCCTGAACATCAGCGTCATCGAGTACGCCTGGAACGGCTTCCATACCACCAATATGCTGCCCTACCGGTTCTCCTTCCTGGTGTCCTTCGTTCTGGCAGGCATGGCGTTTCAGGTGGTGCCCGAGTTGTTTGAGGAGATGCCGCGGTGGAAGTACGTGATGATGGGCGTGGTCTCCGCGGTGTTGGTGACCCTTTGCTGGATCACCCACGATATGACGATCGCCCTGGCCAACGCCGCTGTCTTGCTGGGTTATATCGGCGTGGCGTATATCTGCAGAAACAAAAAGCGCCAGATGGCCTTTTTCCTGTGCCTGATCTTCACCATCGAAATGGTAGGCAACGTGTCCTTCGGCGTCGTTACCGTGGGCGCCAACACCATGGAGGGGTATCCCTACCTGAAGAATGAGGTCAGCCAGCTGCTGGACAGCATCGAGGAGCGCGATCAGGGACTCTACCGTGTGGAGTGCGTCCCCAAGCAGTCGCTGAACGATCCTACGCTGCTGGGATACCGCGGCCTTTCCACCTTCTCTTCGCTGGCAAATGTAAACGTGAACTACGCCCTGGGAGATATGGGCGTTTCGGATTTCCCCTCGGGTAACTCCTATTACAACAACTATGTTTCCTCCCCTGTAGTGAACGCCTTTTTGGGCATCAAATATTTTGTTGCGAAGAACCGCCGCGCGGAGGACGCGCTGTTCCTCGAGGAACTGGAAGCCACCGACTTCGCGAAGTCCTATGAAAACGAAGCCTGGCTGCCCATCGGCTTTATGACCGATGCCGAAATGGGCGATCTTCACTTCAGCGGCAATCCCTTCAACCGCCAGAACGCGTTGTTTACCGCGGCGACAGGCATTGAGGAAGACGTATTTGAAGTGCAGGATATCATCCACGTAGGACATGAAAATCTGGACGTTACACGCAGCGCCCTGGGTAATTACAACTATTCGTTGATCGACAAAGAAGCCGACGGCATCATGAAGTACAACTACAAGATGCCCAGATACGGTCAGATTTACGCCTATATCGACTGCAACGAGGTAAAGACCCTGCAGCTGCTGTGGAACGAGAAGGAGACCATTCAGATGGCCATCGATACCGAGCCCAGCATCAACTGCATTGGCTACTTTGCCGAGGGCGAGCTGATCTCCTTCAAGTGGAACGTTGGCAAGGAAGTCACCGATAACTCCAAGATGTATATCTATACGGCGCTGGTCAATCAGGATGTGTTTGAAAGGGGAATGGAGGTACTTGCGGATGAAACGCTGCAGGTGACCGACTATTCCTCCAACCGCATCACCGGCACCATCGATGTCCGGGAGGACGGCTATTTCTATACCTCCGTGCCATATGAGCAGGGCTGGAAACTGTACGTGGATGGGGAAGAGGCAGAGATCACGCCCTGGCAGGATGCCTTCATCGCTCTGGAAAATCTGGAGGCGGGTACCCATACCATCGAGATGAAATTTGTGCCTGCCGGCTTCCGTTTGGGCGCCGCCATCACAGCAGGCGGCCTGCTGTTGTTCGTACTGGCAATTTTCTTTGAAAGAAAATATAGAAATAAGAATAATTCCTATTGACAAATCTTAATAGGTGTGTTAAAGTGTACCCATAAAGAACACACACTACACAAAACGAAAGGAATTATTACCATGAACGAAAAGATCGCTTTCCTGCTGAATCAGCAGATCAACAAGGAATTTTACAGCGCTTACCTGTATCTGGATATGTCCAACTACTACGATGATCTGGATCTGGACGGCTTCGCCAACTACTACCTGATCCAGGCGCAGGAAGAGCGGGATCACGCCATGCTGTTCCTGAAGTATATGCAGGAGGTGGGCCTGAAGGTCACCCTGGAAGCCATCGACAAGCCCGATAAGGTCTTTAACAACCCCATGGATCCTCTGGAGATCGCCGCCGAGCATGAGCGCTACGTCACCGCTCTGATCAACGATATCTACCACGAGTGCCACGAAGCCCGGGACTACCGCACCATGAAGTTCCTGGACTGGTTCGTGGACGAGCAGCGTGAGGAAGAGAAGAACGCCGACAGCATGGTCAACCGGTTCAAGCTCTTTGGCCACGATGCCAAGGGTCTGTACTCTCTGGATCAGGAGTTCGCCGGTCGCGTCTACACCGCGCCCTCTCTGGTTCTGTAAATCCAAATAGCAAAGAGGCAGCGAACGCTGCCTCTTTTTCCGTTGCGTAATGATAATTCCACGGTTTTGGGGAAGGCTATCCGTATCCTGCAAACCTGGGAGGTCATTTCGTGGATACCGTGAACAAGGATTATCAAAAAGGTTTTATTCCGTACGCCGTCGCCGCTGCGGCACTCAGCCTGTGCGGAGGTTTGATGGCGGCCGTTCCTTCCAATATGGTTGCCGACTGGCAGCTGGCGGAAAGCAACGTGGCCTGGCTGGCCATGGCCTATTCTCTGGGCGCCGCCGCCACCGCGCCCATTCTGGGCAAACTTGCCGATATCCTGGGCCGCAGAAAAACTCTGCTGCTTGGCCTGATCCTGCTGACGGCGGGATTCGCGCTGACGGCAGTCATTCCTGACGGCATGGTGGTCCCCGTCATGGTGCTGCGCTTTTTGTCAGGTGTGGGTGCCGCGGGCATCTCGCCGGTCGTACTCTCGTATATTATGACCGAGTTTCCACAGGAAAAACTGGGGAAGGGCTTCACGCTGTATATGCTGATCTCCTGCGGCATGGTCATTTTCGGCCCTGCCTTGGGCAGCGTTCTGCTGGTGCGTTCGGGCTGGCGTGTGGTGCTTTACACCTGCACCGCCGTGGGCGTTTTTGCTCTTTTGGCCTGTCTTTTTTTGACCAAAAGGGAAGAGGGGGCCAGAAGGAATACAGGGCCTTTTGACTATACCGGCGCCGCCTTGGTGCTGGTGTTCTTTTCCATGCTGTTGTTCATCCCCACCTTTGGGCAGAACAACGGCTGGTTGGCCGTGCCAACGCTGCTCTGCATCGCCGTCGGCGCGGTATCCCTTGTTCTGCTGTACGTCACCGAGCGCAAAGCGCAAAATCCCATCCTGAATGGGCAGTTCATCGCCAGAAAGCAGTTCCTCCTGCCGGTGATCGCCCTGTTTCTTTCCCAGGGCTTGCTGCAATCCTGTATGACCAATATCATCACCTTCGCCATCGTGACTACGGGTGACCGAACGTTGTCCGGCATCGCCACATCCATCCTTTACGTGGGGATGGCCCTGGGCACGGTAGTAATCGGCCCGCTGGCCGACAAAAGGGAACCGAGAACGGTGGCAGCGGTGGCACTGGTTTTCGTGGCGCTGGGCGCTGCCTTGCAGCTGCGGTTCACCGCCGACACCGGCTTGCTGCTGACGGGCGCCGCCATGTTTCTCATCGGCCTTGGCTTGGGAGGCAACGGTACCATTTTTCTCAAGGTGGTGCTGTCCGGCCTTCCGCAACAGCTGGCCGGTTCCGGCTCGGGCACCTATAACGTGTTCCGGGATATGTCCACGCCCTTCGGCGTGGCGGTGTTCGTTCCTCTGTTTTCCCGCCGTCTTGCGGACGGTACCGCTCTCCGGCTGGAGCAGGGGATCGGGGAGACCGCGGCCCGGACAATGGCGGCGGTGGAAGCCATCCAAGCCACCGCTCTGGTACAGGTGGTCAGCGTGGCGGCAGGCATTGCCGTATGCCTGATGCTGCCGAAAATTTACAACCCGCCAAAAGCCAGCTGATTTCACAGGAGCCACCCTGCCGGAGGCTCCTGTTTTTGCGCTTTTCACCATGGGTTTTTACAGATAAAAAGGTTGAAATATACACCTCTCTATGCTAAAATATTATAATTAGAGTAAGAATGCTCTATCGTATCTTTCCACAGGAGGAACCCAATGAAAGCAACACCCACTTTAAACAAAGTCATCAATCAGGTTCCCACCCTCGCCCTGCGGGGAATCACCGTTTTTCCCGGCGCGCTCTTCCATTTTGACGTAGGCCGTCAGAAGTCTATCCGCGCCATGGAATACGCTATGGCCAACGGTCAGCGCATCTTCTTGGTCACCCAGAGAGACGTGTCGGTGGACAATCCCGGTCAGGCGGATCTGTATGACCTGGGCACCTACTGCAAGGTGCGCCAGATCCTCAAGATCCCCGGAGACAGCATCCGTGTTCTGGTGGAGGGCAAGCAGCGCGCCCTCATGCACGGTCTGGTGGACGAGGAACCCTATCTGACTTCCGATATCGAACTGCTTCCCACCATGGAGATCAACCGTGTCACCAAGCGTGATCTGGCCATGGTGCGCAACGCCCAGGAACTGTTCATGGAATACACCACTCTGGCCCCCCAGATGGCCAGCGACGTGATCATGCACGTGATGGCCGCCAAGGAGCCCGGACAGCTGTCCGACTATGTGGCGCAGAACGTGCAGATGAGTTTTGAAAACAAGCAGCGCATCCTGGAGATCCAGGAGCCCCGCCGCCGTATGGCCTTGCTGCTGCGCCTGCTGACCCAGGAGCTGGAGATCATGCATCTGGAGCAGGACATCCAGGACAAGGTCAAGGCCCAGATGGACAAGGGCCAGCGGGATTACTACCTGCGTGAGCAGATCAAAGCCATCAACGAGGAACTGGGCGAAGGCGAGGACGCCGCGCAGGAAGCACAGGAGTACATGAATAAGATCGCCGCCAAAAATCTGCCCAAAGAGGTGGAGGAAAAGCTGGTGAAGGAGGTCAAGCGTCTGTCCAAGATGCAGACCACCTCTCCCGAAAGCGGCGTTTCCCGTACCTATCTGGATACCTGTCTGGACATTCCCTGGACCGAAAACCGTAAGGAAAACGACGACATCAAAAAGGCCCGTGCCATTTTGGATGAAGATCACTACGGTCTGGAGAAGGTCAAGGAGCGCATCCTGGAGTTTTTCGCCGTCAAGAACCTCACCGGCGGTGTCAAGGGCCAGATTCTCTGTCTGGCAGGCCCTCCCGGCGTCGGTAAGACCTCGGTGGCTCGCTCCATCGCCCGCTGCATGGGCCGTGACTACGCCCGTTTGAGCCTGGGCGGTGTCCGTGACGAAGCCGAGATCCGCGGTCATCGTAAAACCTACATCGGCGCCATGCCCGGCCGCATCATCACCGCCCTGCGGCAGGCCGGCAGCCGCAACTGCCTGATTCTGGTGGACGAGATCGACAAGCTGGGCTCCGACTACAAGGGCGATCCTTCCTCCGCTCTGCTGGAGGTCTTTGACACCGAGCAGAACGTGGCCTTCCGTGACCACTTCGTGGAGCTGCCCTTTGACCTCAGTGACGTTCTGTTCATCACCACCGCCAACGACAAGCACGCCATCCCCGGCCCGCTGCTGGACCGTATGGAGGTCATCGATCTGCCCGGTTATACCGACATCGAGAAGGTGCAGATCGCGCGCCGCCATCTCATCCCCAAGCAGCTGAAGAAGCATGGCCTCCGTCCCCAGAACTTCCGGCTGGACGACGAAGCCCTGCGGATGGTCATTTCCTGCTATACCCGTGAAGCCGGTGTCCGTTCTCTGGAGCGTGAACTGGCCAAGCTGTGCCGCAAGACGGCAAAGCATATGAGCGAGAGCGGCAAGCGTTCTCTGCACTTTACCACCGACAACCTGCCCAAGTATCTGGGCACCCCGGTGTTCAAGCCCGAGCAGCCTCTGGAGACCCCCGAGTGCGGCGTGGTCAACGGTCTGGCCTGGACCTCCGCCGGCGGCGAAATGCTGGAAGTGGAAGTCAGCGCCGTGGACGGTACCGGCAAGGTGGTCACCACCGGCAATCTTGGCGACGTGATGAAGGAATCCGCCCAGGCGGCCATCACCTACCTGAGAAGCCGTGCCGAAAAGCTGGATCTGCCCGCCGATTTCCATACCAAAAAGGATATCCACATTCACTTCCCCGAGGGCGCTGTGCCCAAGGACGGCCCCTCCGCCGGTATCACCACCGCCACCGCCGTCTATTCGGCCCTGACCGGCCGTCCCGTGCCCAAGACCTTTGCCATGACCGGCGAAATTTCTCTCCGTGGCAGAGTGCTGGCCATCGGCGGTCTGCGGGAAAAGACCATGGCGGCCTACCGCAACCGTGCCACCACCGTCATCATCCCCGAGGACAACCGCAAGGATCTGGACGATATCGATCCCCTGGTGCGGGAAAATGTGTCTTTCGTCCTGGTCAACCATATGGATCAGGTGCTGGATACCGTGTTTGAACTCAATCACGCGGCGGCCGCTCCCATCAAGGAAGAACCCGTCCCCGCCATGCCGCCCCAGGCTGTCACTTCCAACGGACGCACCTCCATCCGTCAGTAAGGAGAGGGAACTATGGATTTTCGTAAAACAGAGTTTGTCCGCTCTGCCGCCAAGGCAAAGGATTTTCCCAACGACCCATCCCCCCGCGTGGTGTTCGTAGGCCGCTCCAACGTGGGCAAATCCTCCACCATCAACGCGGTGGTAGGGAAGAAGGGCTTCGCCCGTGTCAGCTCGGTCCCCGGAAAGACGGTGTTCGTCAACCTGTTCCGTGTGGATGAAAAGGGCTGGCTCATCGACCTGCCCGGTTACGGCTACTCCAAGACGTCCAAAGAGGAGCGGGAGCGCTACTCCAACCTCATCGACGAGTATCTCACCGCCGATCAGGAAAATATCGTCCGTATTTATATGATCGTCGACGCCCGGCACAAACCCACCGCCGACGACGTGACCATGGTTCAGTGGGTCCGCCATTACGGCAGCCCCCTCACCGTGGTGGCCAACAAGCTGGACAAGCTGAAAAAGAGCGAGATCGAGCCCAATCTGGCCCGCATCCGGGAAGTTCTGATGCTGGGCGAGGAGGATGTGCTCATCCCGTTCTCGGCCGAAAAAGGTACCAATTGTGATTTATTAAAAGCAGATATTCAAAAAGCAATAGAGGAGAATTGATATGAAAACCTACTACAGCAAGCATTTCACCATCGCTGAAAACGGTCATCTGCACATGGACGGCGTCGACCTGATCGACGTGGCCAAGCAGTACGGCACTCCCGCTTATGTCATGAGCGAGAGCCAGCTGCGCGAGAACTGCCGCGAGTTCACCACCGCCATGAAGCGCAACTTCGGCGAGAACTACAAGGTCGCTTACGCCAGCAAGGCCCTGTGCGCCCGCTTCCTGTATCCCATCCTGGCTTCCGAAGGCATCCACGCCGACGTGGTTTCCGGCGGCGAGCTGTACACCGCTCTGAAGGCCGGTTTCAACCCCAAGCACCTGCACTTCCACGGCAACAACAAGACCGTTGCCGAGCTGGAAATGGCTGTTGAGTGCGGCATCGGCTCCATCATCATCGACGCTTTCGAAGAGGTCGACCGCATCGAAGCCATCTGCGCCAAGAAGGGCGTGAAGCAGCGCGTTCTGTTCCGCGTGAAGCCCGGCGTCCACGCTGATACCCACGAGTTCATCTCCACCGGCCAGAACGACTGCAAGTTCGGTTTCGGTATCGAGGACGGCGACGCTATGCGTATGTCCAAGTACATCCTGGAGCATGAGCATCTGGAGTTCGCCGGCCTGCACTGCCATATCGGTTCTCAGGTCTTCTCCATCGACGGCTTTGCCCGCGCTGCCAAGATCATGTTCGACTTCTTCTGCAAGGTCGAGAACGAGCTGAACATCAAGATGGAAGAGCTGATCGTCGGCGGCGGCTTCGGCGTCAAGTACATGCCCGAAGACGAGCCCGGCACCTTCAGCGAGAAGATCGACGCCATGGGCGAAGTCCTGCGCGCCGAGGCTGCCAAGGTCGGCCGTGAGGTTCCCGAGATCGTCATCGAGCCCGGCCGTTCCATGGTTTGCGCCGCCGGCTGCACCCTGTACACCGTCGGTTCCGTCCGCGACATCAAGGACGCCCGTTCCTATGTCTCTGTTGACGGCGGTCTGCCCGATAACCCCCGTTTCGCTCTGTATCAGGCCGCTTACGACGCCGTTGTCGCCAACCGCGCCGACGCTCCCAAGGACAAGCTGCAGACCATCGCCGGCCGTTGCTGCGAGTCCGGTGACCTGGTTGCCCGTGACCTGATGTTCCAGACCGCCAAGGCCGAGGACATCCTGTGCGTCTTCGCTACCGGTGCTTACAACTTCTCCATGGCTTCCAACTACAACCGTGTTCCCCGCGCTCCCATCGTGCTGGTGAAGGAAGACGGTACCACTCAGGAAGTCGTCCGTCGTGAGACCTACGAAGACCTGATCCGCAACGATATCGTCTAATCAACTTTCTCGGAGGATGCACCCATGGGTGCATCCTCCGGATAATTCTAAAAGGAGGTAGCAGATGAAAGAAGTAACGTTCCGTCTGGAGGTCTTTGAAGGCCCTCTGGATCTGCTTTTGCATCTGCTCTCCAAAAACAAGGTGGAGATCAAGGACATCCCCATCGCTTCCATCCTGGATCAGTACCTGGAGTACATTCGCAAGATGGAAGAGTTCGATCTGGACGTGGCCGCCGAGTTCATCACCATGGCCGCCCAGTTGATGTACATCAAGTCCAAGATGCTGCTGCCCGTCTATGAGGACGAGGCGGAAGAGGATCCCCGGGCAAGCCTGGTGGAAGCCCTGCTGGAGTACCAGCGCATCAAGGAAGCCGGCAGCGCCCTCAGCCTGCGGGCGCAGATCGGCCGGGACATCTTCGTCAAAGGCCAGGAACAGCTGGAGAAGGAACATTGTTCCTTTACCGGCAGTTATTCCTATGAGGTGCTCACCCGGGCGCTGGATGACATCCTGCAGCGTGCCCAGCGCAAACTGCCGCCGCCGGTGACCGCCTTTCAGGGCATCGTTGGCCGTGAAACCGTTCCCGTGGACGAAAAGATCGGCCAGATCGTGCAGATGTTCGTTCACAAATCCAGATTGAGTTTTGAGCAGCTGGTTCTGTCCGCCCAAAGCCGCTCGGAGATCGTGGCGATCTTCCTTGCGGTACTGGAGCTTTCCAAAACCAGAAAAATCATGATCGAGGACACCGAAGAGGGCGATTGCACCCTTCGGCTGGCCACAAAGGAGGAGCAGGCGCTGACGGCGCCCCAGGTGGAACATGATCGAGAAGACGACGGAATTGCGTGAGTTGGAATGCGCGCTGGAGGCAGTGTTGTTTGCCGCCGGCGATTCGGTGAGCGAAGGCAAGCTGTGCGCCGTGCTGGACTGCGACAAGCAGGCGCTGCGGACCGCCGCCCAGAATCTCGCCGACTATTACGACTTCAATCTGCGGGGCATTAAGCTGCTCAAGTTGGATGACCGATATCAGCTGGCCTCCCGGGCAGACTATGCCCAGGCGGTGCGCAGCACGCTGGAGACCCGCAAGCCGCAGAATCTGACCCCTGCCGCGTTGGAAGTACTTGCCATCGTTGCCTACAAGCAGCCTGTCACCAAGATCTATATCGAACAGGTTCGCGGCGTAGACAGCGCCTATACCTTGAGCAGTCTGGTAGACAAGGGCCTGGTGGAGGATTGCGGCCGTCTGGACGTTCCCGGCAGACCCATTCTGTACCAGACTACCGAAACCTTTCTGCGTGCCTTTGGCTTGAGTTCCGTGAGCCAGCTGCCTGCGCTGGAATCCTTTGGCGAACCCGATCCCCAGCAGATGACCTTCCGGGAGCTGGAAGAACAGAACGCGGCGGAACAGAGCGAGATCTCCGAGGAGGATGTCTGATTTGCTGAGCATTCTTGGGTGGGTGCTGTTGAGCATCCTGCTGTTTGTGCTTTTTCTTTTGCTCCTTCCGATACACACCCGTGTGCGCTATGACGGCGCTGTGCAGGTGTGGGCAGGAATGGGGCCGGTTTCTCTGCGGATTTATCTGCTGAAGAAAAAGAAAAGCAAACCCAAAAAAGAAAAAACACAAGGGGCAGAGAAAACAGGGAAGGCCGACAAGCCCAAAAAGAAGCTTACGCTGGAAATCATTTTTGACTTGATCAAACTGGGCGTGGAAGCGTTGGGTACACTGAAGCGGCAACTGGTACTGTCCAATCTCACCGTCCAATTGAAGATCGGGGACAAAGATGCCGCGAAAACAGCCATCCTATACGGACGTGTTGCTGCGGCGGTTTCCTCGCTGTATCCCATCCTGGAGCGAAATCTTCGCATCAAAAAGACCGATATCGCGGTAGATGCCGACTTTGACGGCGGAAAAACCGACCTTTTGGCGGATATCACCCTTGCGGTTTGTCCGCTGCGGCTGCTGTTGGCATCGGTGGTGTTACTGTTCCACTTCCTGAAAATCCGTAAGAAAATCAAATTGCATAACCAACCCACAGAAGAGAAAGGTGGCATAACTCATGAGCAGCATCAATGACGCAATGAACCTGACCATGCAGAAGCTCCGTGAAATGATCGACGTCAATACCGTGGTAGGCCAGCCCATCACCACCCCCGACGGTACGACCCTCATCCCGGTGTCCAAGGTCACCTTTGGCTTTGCTTCCGGCGGTACCGACGGCACCAACATTCGTTTTGGTGCCGGCAGCGGTGCGGGCGTTACCATTAGTCCCCAGGCCTTCGTTGTCATCTCCAACGGCAACGTGCGCATGCTGTACGTGGATCCTCCCGCAAACAGCACGCTGGACAAGGCCGTGGATATGATCCCCGGTATCGTCGACAAGTTCCACTTTATGAAGAAGGACAAAACCGAGGAGAACCCTGTTTATTAAGACCGCATAATTCCGTTCACCTGCCCGTATGGTATATGGGCAGGTGATTGTCTTGATAAAACGGACCTTATTTACATTCCTTTGCTTGCTGGCGTTCTCAATATTTCCCGCAAAAGCAGGTGAAATACCGCAGATCAGCGCCGCGAGCGCCGTACTGTATGACCCGTTGAGCGGAATGGTGCTGTATGAAAAAGATGCCGGTACCCGTCGTGGAATGGCCAGCACCACAAAAATCATGACGGCGCTGGTGGCTTTGGAACAGTACGATATGACACAAACCGTGGAGATCAAACGGGAATGGTGCGGTATCGAAGGCTCCAGTATGTACCTGCGGGCAGGGGAGCGCCTTACGGTGTCTGACTTGCTGTACGGTTTGCTGCTGGCCAGCGGAAATGACGCCGCTACGGCACTGGCCGGGATGCATCCCGGCGGAGCAGATGCTTTCGTATCACAAATGAACGAAAAAGCTGCGGAACTGTCACTGACAGATACCCATTTTGAGAACCCCAGCGGTCTCGACGGCGAGAGCCATTTCACCACGGCGCTGGAACTTGCGAAACTGACCGCCGAGGCCATGAAAAATCCGGCATTCGCGCGCATCGTCTCCACGAAAGCTATTTCTGTCGCAGGCCGCGCACTGCAGAACCACAACCGCTTATTGACGGACATCGGCGCCTGCGGCGTAAAGACCGGTTACACCAAAGCCTGTGGGCGATGTCTGGTCTCCGCCAAGGAGCAAAACGGCAGAATGCTCATCTGCGTTACGCTGAACGCCCCCAACGACTGGCAGGATCACACCGCGTTGTACGCATACGGGTTTTCTCTGTATCGCCTGTACGATGTGCTGGGGGCAGGGGATTGCGGCTCCGTGCCGCTGATCTCCTCCACAAAAAACACCGCCCGGTTGTACTGCGCGGAGAGCGCCTCCCTTTGGCTGACCGAAGCCGAGGCGGAACAGATCACCACGGTGCTCTGCGGCCCCCGCTTCTGGTACGGCGCCACCCATGCCGGAGCGCCCTACGGAACGATCCGGATCAGGCTGGGCAGGGAAGTGCTGTGGGAAGGACCCGTATATTTTGCCGATCAATCCGAAGAAGTGCAGCCGGAAACCACCGGCTGGAACCGTTTTTTGAACATATTGTTTAGGAGTAGAGAACATTGAAGGAACGACTTCAAAAAATTCTTTCCGCCGCGGGTATTTGCTCCCGCAGAGCGGCCGAAACCTATATCACCGAAGGCCGTGTAAAGGTTAACGGCATTACAGCCAATCTGGGCGAAAGTGCCGACCCGGACACCGATGAAATTCTGGTGGACGGCCGTCCTCTGGGCAAAAAAGCGCCTCGTCTGACCTATATCATGCTGAACAAGCCCCGTGGGTATGTGACCACCCTGTCTGACGAGGCCGGCCGCAAGACAGTTGCCGATCTCATCGGCGACGTTCCCGAGCGTGTCTATCCCGTGGGTCGTCTGGATATGCATTCCGAAGGCCTGCTGCTGCTGACCAATGACGGTCAGTTGGCACACAGCCTGATGCACCCCTCCCATGAGGTGTATAAGGAATATCTGGTCAAGCTGACCCCTGATGAAGAGGGTCTGCCTTCTCCCGAAAAGCCTCTGTCCGGCGTGATCGAACTGGACGGAGAGCGCCTGCTGCCCGCCAAATGCCGCCTGCTGTCCAAGACAGATAACGGCTATATCATGACCATTTCCATTCGCCAGGGCAAAAACCGCCAGATCCGCCGTATGTGCGCCAAATGCGGATACACCGTCAATTCCCTCAAACGTGTTTCCGAGGGCGACGTGAAGCTGGCCGATCTTCCCAGTGGCCGCTGGCGCTATCTCACCGAAGCGGAAGTCCGCTATTTAAAATCGCTGTAAGAAGTAGAAAGAGTTGGGGGTGGATCCATGAAACGGATCAACGAAGCAATCGCTGAAAAGGCCAACGGCTTTACAAAAGGACAGCACCTTTTGGCACGGTTCATTACCGAACATTGCGACAAAGCGGCCTTCATGAGTTCCTTTGACTTGGCGGCCGTTACCGGCGTCAGCCAGTCTACCGTCATTCGCTTTGCCTCCGCGCTGGGCTATCAGGGCTACGGCGATTTTCAGGACGCTTTGCAGGTGGAGCTGAAGTACCGGCTCACCACGCTGGAGCGTTTTGAACTGGTGGAAGAGAACAGTTCCAGCGACGCCGAGATGCTGAACAACATCGCCATGCACGACGCCATGAACATCAAGAAAAATCTCAGCCTGAATCCCATGGACGCGCTGCACAACCTGTGTACGCGGCTGATGCTTTCCGGCAAGATCTATCTCTACGGCCAGGGCTTCGCATCGCCTGCCGCCATGTATCTGGCGTCTTATCTGCGTATTCTGCTGCCCAATGTCTGCTGTATCAACCAGCTTGGACAGGAGCCGCTCAGCAGCGCCGCCGGAATGGATGCCGGCGATCTGCTCCTGTGCATCGGTTTTCCCGCCCACCAGCGCACGACGCTGGAATTGCTGGCCTACGCCCGGGAACAGGAGGTCTGCACCGCCATCATCAGCGAAAGTCACGATTCGCCCCTGGCGAAAGAGGCCGATATCAGCCTGATCGCCGAGTGCGGCGACTTTGGTCTGGGCGGCAGCATCGCGCCGCTGATCTCTCTGTGCAGTATGATCGTCTGCCTGCTGTCCAAAACCGATGACAAGGCCCAGCGAAAGCTGAACACCTTTACAGCGGCAACCCAGTTTCAAATCAAGGAGTAACCATGAAGATTGTGATCATCGGCGGCGGTGCCGCCGGTATGATGGCAGCTTGTACCGCTGCCGAACGTGGCGCGAAGGTCACGTTGATCGAGCGCAACTCCCAGTTGGGCATCAAGGTGAACATCACCGGCAAGGGCCGCTGCAATGTTACCAATGACAGCGAACCCGAAGCCCTCATTAAAAATACATTGACCAACGGACGGTTTCTGTACAGTGCCTTCGCGGCCCTGTCCGCCCAGGACACCATTGCCTTTTTCGAGCGCATCGGCGTTCCGCTGAAGGTGGAGCGGGGCAAGCGTGTCTTTCCCGTTACCGACAACGCCCGTGACATTACCGGCGCTCTCAAGACCCACCTGCACCGCCTTGGTGTCACCGTGCTGCAGCACCGTGTGAAGAGCATCGTCACCAAGGACGGCGCCGCCTGCGGTGTTTCGCTCCAGGACGGCTCTGTCATCGTTGCCGACCGGGTGATTTTGGCCACCGGCGGCCGTTCCTATCCCCGTACCGGCTCCGACGGCGACGGCTACCGCATGGCACAGGCGCTGGGTCACACCGTGACCGCTCTGCGCCCCTCGCTGGTGCCGCTGCTCACCGAAGAGACCTCTCCTGCGCTGATGGAAGGCCTCGCGCTGAAAAACGTTTCCCTGACGGTGAAAAAGGATGGCAAGAAGATCTTCTCCGACTTCGGTGAGATGGTCTTTACCGCCAAGGGCATTTCCGGCCCGCTGGTGCTCAGCGCATCCGCCCATCTTGGTGTGAAAAAGCACACCTATCCTTATCAGGCCTTTATCGATCTCAAGCCCGCGCTTGATCACGACACGCTGGACAAGCGTCTGCTGCGGGATTTTGAGGAGAATATCAACCGGGACTTTTCCAACGCCCTGTCCCAGCTGCTGCCCGCCAAAATGATCCCCGTTATGATCGACCTTTGCGGCATTTCCGCCCGGCAGAAGGTCAACACCATCACCCGTCAGCAGCGGGAGCAGCTGTGCGCGTTGCTCAAGGCCTTCCCCCTGACCGTTGTTTCGGCGGGCAGTTGGGATGAGGCGGTAGTCACCGCCGGCGGCATCGCCGTCAAGGAGATCGACCCCAAAACCATGGCATCCAAACTGGTTCCCGGCCTGTATTTTGCCGGTGAGGTCATGGATGTAGACGCATATACCGGCGGCTTTAACCTGCAGATCGCCTGGTCCACGGGCTACTGTGCCGGACAAGCTGCCGCGGAAGGAGAAGAAGTATGATGAATTACCACGCCATCGCCATCGACGGCCCCTCCGGCGCCGGCAAAAGCACGGTCGCCAAGGAGCTGTCCGCTCTGCTGAAGTTTATTTATATTGATACCGGTGCCATGTACCGTGCCATCGGCCTGTACACCGCCCACAAGGGCGTTGACGCCAATGACCGGGAAAAGGTACCCGCTCTGCTGCCCGAGATCAAGCTGGAGCTGGGCTTCATCGACGGCGTACAGCACATTTTCCTCAACGGGGAAGACGTGTCCGACAAGATCCGCACCGAAGAGGCCTCCAAGCGCGCCAGCGACGTGTCTGCCATTCCCGAGGTCCGCGCCTTTCTGCTGGACTTCCAGCGCAGTTTCGCCCAGTCCAACAACGTGATCATGGACGGCCGTGATATCGGCACCGTGGTGCTTCCCAATGCCGATTTGAAAATCTTCCTCACCGCCACCGCCGAGGCCCGTGCCCAGCGCCGCTATATCGAGCAGATCGCAAAGGGCATGGACGTGACCTATGAGCAGGTGCTGGAAGGTATGCGCGTCCGTGACCTGCAGGACTCCACCCGTGCCGCGGCGCCCCTTAAACCCGCCGATGACGCCGTTTTCGTGGACAGCACCGAGATGGACCTGCAGCAGACCATCGATCACGTTCGCGCCATCGCAAAGGAGCGCATCGGTGTTTAAGGTCGTTTATTGGTTCCTGTATATCGTTCTGTACCCCTTTTACCGCTTTCGGTTTGTGGGTAAGGAGAACATTCCCGAAGGCGCTGCCGTCCTGTGCGGAAATCACACGGCGAACATTGACGCCGTGTTCATCGTGCTGGCCAACGGCCCCCAACGCAACTTCGGTATTATCGGCAAGGAAGAACTGTTCCGCTTCAAGCCTATCGCAGCCTTTTTCCATTGGATCGGCGGCGTTCCCGTCAAACGTGACGGCGGCGACCTGCAGGCCGTCCGGGTCAGCCTGTCCATTCTGAAGGCAGGGAAGAAGCTGCTGCTGTTCCCGGAAGGCACCCGTGTCAAAGAGGGTATGGCGCCCGTGGCGCCCAAGTCGGGAGCGCCCATGTTTGCGCTGAAGTGCAACGCTCCGCTGGTGCCGATATACATTCCCTCCGGCCGGAAGGCTTTCCGCAAAAACACCGTGGTTATCGGTAAACCCTATCTTCCGGAGTTTGACGGAAAACCCGGCCACGACGATTATCAGCGCATGGCCGAAGATCTTATGCAGCGCATTCAGGCGCTGGCACACGGGGAGCTGAACAAATGATCACACTTGCAAAACACGCCGGTTTCTGCTTTGGCGTTCGCCGCGCGGTACAGATGGCGGAGGAGAACGCGACGCCCAATGACCTGCTTTACGCGGCGGGCCCGCTGATCCACAACCGTCACGTGATCGAGGATCTCCGGGAAAAGGGCGTGATCACGGTCCACGATCTGGCCGACATTCCCGACGGCGCCCGTGTCATCGTCCGTGCCCACGGTGTTCCGCCCGAGGATCTCGCCGTTTTGGAGAAGAAGGGCTGCTCGGTGCTGGACGCCACCTGTCCTTTCGTCGCCCGCATCCATAAGATCGTGCAGGAAGAAAGCGAAAAGGGAAGGGCGATTTTGATCTTTGGCAAGCACGGCCACCCGGAAGTTGTGGGCATCGCCGCGCGGTGTAAAACCCCGCTGATCGCCGAAACCTATGAAAATTTGGAAGAAATTCTCCAAAAATGGAAAAATGCGCCGATTTCGGTGGTTTGCCAGACCACTTTTCAAAAAGAAATTTGTGTAGAATATGTAAAAATCGTAAAAAACACTTGTAATTCACCCCAGATATTTGATACAATATGTAATGCTACGGATTTGCGCCAATCAGAAGCGCAGGCCCTGGCTTTGCGATCCGATTTTGCGGTTGTCATCGGTGACCCCTCCAGCAGCAACTCCCAAAGCCTCTATCGCCTGTGTTCGGAATATTGTCCGAACGTGCAGTTTATCCAGGAGGCATCCGAGTTGGACCTGACTGGACTGAAGCGGTCAACCCACGCGTTCGTCACCGCGGGCGCTTCAACACCGGATCGAATTATTGAGGAGGTATATAGGAACATGACTGAAGAAATCAAGACCACCGGCGCAGAGAGCTTTGAGGAATTACTGGAGCAGTCTCTGAAAACTTTACATACAGGAGAAAAGGTGACTGGCATCGTTACCGCTATCAACGCTACTGAAGTTTCCGTTGATCTGGGTGTCAAGCAGGCTGGCTACATCCCCACCACCGAGCTGTCCGACGACCCCACTTACGTTGTTGCTGATAACATCCACGTTGGCGACGAAGTCGAAGCTTTTGTTGTCCGTGTGAACGATGTTGAAGGCTGGATCATGCTGTCCAAGAAGCGTCTGGACGCCGTCAAGAACTGGGAGGTTCTGGAGGCTGCCGTCGAGAGCAAGGAAGTTATGGAAGGCGTTATCGTCGACCAGAACAAGGGCGGCGTTGTCGCTCTGGTCAAGGGCATCCGTGTGTTTGTCCCCGCCAGCCAGACCGGCCTGCCCCGCGAGGCTTCTTTTGACTCCATGATGAAGACCACCCAGAAGCTGCGCATCACCGAAGTCAACACCCAGCGTCATCGCGTTGTTGGCTCCATCAAGGCTCTGCAGAACGAGGCCCGCAAGGAAGCTCAGACCAAGATCTGGGAGACCATCGAAGTCGGCACCGTCTATCAGGGCGTTGTCAAGTCCTTCACTTCTTACGGCGCTTTCGTCGACATCGGCGGCGTGGACGGTATGGTTCACATCTCCGAGCTGTCCTGGGGCCGCGTGAAGCATCCCTCTGACGTTCTGACCATCGGCCAGGAAGTCGAAGTCTACGTCATCGCTCTGGATGCCGAGAAGAAGAAGATCTCTCTGGGCTACCGCAAGGCTCAGGACAATCCCTGGACCAAGTTCACCACCACCTATGCCGAGGGCGATGTCGCCAACGTCAAGGTCGTGAAGTTCATGCCCTTCGGCGCTTTCGCTGAGGTTCTGCCCGGCGTTGACGGTCTGATCCACATTTCTCAGATCGCTGACCGCCGCATCGGCAAGCCCGAGGAAGTCCTGCAGGTTGGCCAGATGGTCGACGCCAAGATCATTGGCATCGACGAGGACAAGAAGAAGATCTCTCTGTCCATCCGTGCTCTGCTGACCGGCGAAGAGGCTCCCGCTGAGGAGACTGCTGAGTAAGCAATCAAAGAAAACAAGCCTCCGGTCTGTGACCGGAGGCTTTTCTTTTTTTTATTCTTCATCTTCCTGTGGCCGTTTTTTACGGCCGGGAGGGGAGATCTGGCTCAAGGGATTGGCGTTGGAGGCATCCTTCATGTTTTGATCCACCACGTGGGTGTAGATCATGGTGGTGTCCAGGTTTTCATGACCGAGCACTTCCTTGAGCGTGCGGACATCCACACCATTCTGGTACATCAGCGTGGCCGCGGTATGGCGCAGTTTGTGCACCGAACAATGCTTCTGCGAAAGGCCCGCCGCGCCCAGGTATTTTTTGACCAGCGCCTTCACCGTCTGGACATTGATACGCTGCCCAAACTGACTGATAAACAGGGCATTTTTATGACCGGCTTTCGGCGTGATCCGGTGGGGAAGATAGGCCTCGATCGCGTTGAGGCACGCCTGGTTGAGGTAGATCATGCGCTCCTTGTTGCCCTTTCCCAGCAGCCGCAAGCGGTCGTCGGAAATGTCCTGCAGATTGATACCCACCAGTTCGGAAACACGCATACCGCAGTTCAAAAACAGGGTAAGGATACAGTAATCACGCTCTCTGTATTTGCCATCCACCGACTCCAGCAGCTGCAAACTCTCACGAAGGGTCAAATGCTTAGGGAGAGCTTTCTGGGCCTTGGGCATATCCAGACTTTTGGTGGGATTCTCTTCAACCAATTGCAGTTTATCACAGTAATATTTATAAAATCCGCGCAGGGAAGAGACCTTTCGGGCCCGGGTGCGCACCTCGTTACCATAGGCCGTTTCGGAACTTTTATGATGTTTTGGGCGCTCCCTTGCAGTGAAAACAAGGAAATCCAGAACTTCCGAACGGGTAACACTGCGGACGAGTTCCAGGTCGACCTTTTCCAGAGAAATCGCGGAAAACTCGGCGGCAGGGGAGGCCAGCCCACGTTTTTGCAGGATATAACGGAAAAACGTGCGTAAATCAAGATAGTATTCGTTGACAGTTCGAGGGGAACGGCCCATAATGGTTTCCAGATAGACCAGATAATCCCGAATCACAGCGGGGGATTCTTTTAAATAATCCATAAAAACCTCATAGAAACAGGTGCAATATATGCTGTACGGAAATATTTTGTATCATTTTGAAGGTAGGTATCTAACGATCATCTCTGATGATTATTATATCAAAAAGATCCTGTTTGGCAAGCATGAGCTTGAAGAAGGTGTTACGCTTGCGCCGGAACATCCGCTGCTGAAAGAAGCTGCGGCCCAGCTTACAGAATATTTTAATGGTCAGCGTACGCGGTTTGATCTGCCGATCAGTCCGTCCGGTACAGCATTTCAAAAATCTGTGTGGAACGGCTTACTGCAGATCCCATACGGTCAAACCTGGACGTACGGACAGATGGCTGAATACATCTGTAATCCCAAGGCTTGCCGAGCAGTTGGCGGTGCGTGTCACAATAATCCGATCGCTATCGTCATACCGTGTCATCGCGTCATCGGCGCCGGCGGTAATCTGACCGGTTTTGGCGGTGGAATGCCCATGAAACGCTGGCTGCTTGAATTGGAACAAAACCACTCGACAGACCTGCAGGAACCATCACAAACATCTCCGCACCCATAATTTCCGGTTTGACGCTCCCCTAAATTATACAAAATATTCATTTTGTATAATTAAATGTGTGCCATTTACAGAATGAGCAACCACAAGTCTGTGGTTGCTCTACTCATTATTCACGGCTGATACTGCCAGCCCCAGTCATTATGATAGATCATCAGCTTGGTTTGGCCGCCGTCGATGCAAATATTTTCTCCGGTGATGAACCCGGCCTTTTCAGAACATAAAAACAGCACCATATTGGCAATATCCAACGGATTACCGACCCGTCCGGCGGGCTGCTGCACTGCGTCCGGTCCGTCATACACCGCATAATCGGTGTCGATCCAGCCGGGAGAAATGGAATTGACACGGACCTTTCCTGCCAGGCTTACCGCCAGAGCGTGTGTCAGCGCGGCAATACCGCCTTTTGCGGCAGTATAACTTTCGGTCTGCGGTTGGCTCATACGGTCACGGGAAGACGAAATATTGATAATACTGGCCCCCGGCGCAAAATACGGTGTAAAAAGCTTGCTCAAATAAAACGGAGCGGTTACACCCACGTTCAGCGCTTGCTGAAATTGCTCCCAGGTGCAGCTGTCAAGGCCGTGCATGGCAGGCGGAGCGTTATTGACCAGCACGTCCACTCGCCCGTGTTCCTCAATGACCCGCTCCGCAAAACGCCGCAGAGTCTCTTCGTTTCCAATATCGCCGACAAAATACGGATTGTCTTTGATATCGATCACGCAGACGTTTGCGCCCGCATTTGCGAACTCGTCGCAAATGCATTTGCCAATGCCGCCGGCACCGCCGGTCACCACAACTACCTTATCCCGAAACATACGTCTCCCCTCCCCGGGCTTTAAACGCCGCCTTTGCCTCGCTTGATCACCTTACCGGCACGCACGCCCAGCGAAACGCCGTCACGGACGGCAATCTTACCGTTTACCAGCACGAAATGGATTCCCTGGTTCCTGCGGAACGGATGGGCATAATCTGCCACAGCGTGAAGCTTGTCATACTGGAAAACGCAGATATTGGCGTCCCAGCCTTCCCGCAAAAGGCCCTGACCGGGCAGATTCAAGGCCACCGCCGCATCATAGGTCTGGTTTTTGACCGCTTCTTCCATGGTACGCAGGCGGAAATCACGCACCAGTTCCAACCGACGTACGGTAGACGCGGTGCCGCGAGGATGGCCGTTGCCGGCGTGTTCGGGGTCTTTCCATGTGTTTCTGTCGGAAACATCCGAACCAAGGAACACCTTGGGATGGGCCATGATACGCAGCAGGTCGGAAGGACACTGGTTGAACAGGATACTCTGCATGACGCCGTCATTCGCCAACAGCACATCGCACAGAGCGTCAATGGGCTCCTTTCCTTCCTCTTTCGCGATCTGGCCAATGGTCTTATTGACATATCCCGGCGTCTTGGCCGCGCTGCAGATCAACGTACCGTCAAAACCGGCGGAGTAAATACCGCTTTCGAACTCATCCACTTCGTGGAAAATGGAATACAGGATCTGCTGACGGATGGCCGGATCCTTCAACCGCTCCAGCAAAGCGGGAATACCGCCCACCAGATATTTGGGCGGGATCTGGCTGGACAGGGGCGCCGAACCTGCGGTATAGGGATACTGATCGGCACAAACGGCAACACCGCGGGCGTTTGCATCGTCGATTTCCTTCAGCAAGTACTGCGATGTGCCCTCGTTGTGTTTGCCCATGACCTTCAGGTGAGAGATCAGCACCGGGACGCCGCCCTCTTCACCGATGCGGATGGCTTCCTGCACCGAACGGAGAACATTATCGCCTTCGCCACGGATATGGGAACCGTAAATACCGCCGTAGGGCTGCATGACCTTTACCAGTTCGATCAATTCTTCTGTCGTACCATAGACAGACGGCGCGTACACCAGACCGGAGGTCACGCCCAAATAGCCGGCTTCCATGGCCTCGATCAAATCAGCCTGCATGGTCTGCATTTGTCGCGCGCTGGGGGCGGCATCGGAATATCCCAGCACCTTCCGCCGCAGTGCGCCGTGGCCGATGAAAAAGGCCATATTGGTGCCAAACTGCTGTTTTTCCGCAGCTTCAATAAAGGATGTAGGTGTCTGAGCGATTCGAATCCGGTCGAGGAACTCCTCGTCAGAGAGATCGCCCTGTCGAATACTGCCTTCCGCATAAGGTTCGGGAGAACTGCCGCACTGGCCGGCGATCTGCATGGTGACACCCTGTTCCAAATAATTATAGCTGTCACTGCCGGTGAACACCGAACTGTCACTGTGGCTGTGGGTATCAATAAAACCGGGAGAAACCTGCATTCCGGCAGCATCGATGATCTCCACGGCTTCCTCATCAATACAAGGCGCAATGTGGGCAATTTTTCCGTCTTTTACCGCAATATCACCGTAAAAAGCCGTGCTGCCGCTGCCATCCACGATTTGACCGTTTTTGATCAGCACATCAAACATCGAGTATTCCTCCCTCAAATATATATTGATCGACTCATACGATTTTCCTCACCTCCTTCATACCATAATTTCCCTGTTGTGTCAACCGCAACGATCGAAAACCCCTGTGAAACCGTCACAGGGGTTTTCCTCTATTCGGTGCGAATGGCACGGATCGGGTCCAGCCTTGCCGCCCGTAAAGCCGGGAGGATACCAAATATAATGCCGCAAAAAATAGAAATCCCAAAGCTGACCAGCACGCTTTCCGGTTGAAAGGCGATGGAAATAGAGAAAACCAGCCGAATCAAACGCATCAACACAGCGCTGCACAAAACACCGGCGACGCCGCCCGCCAGACATTGCAGTAGGGACTCCCACAGGAAGGTTTTCACGATTGCCCGCTTCGTAGCGCCCAGCGCGCGATAGATCCCGATTTCCCGTGTGCGGGCATCCAGCGAAGATATCATGGCGTTCATCACGCCAAGGCCGCCAACCACCACCGAGATCGCGGCGATCCCGCCGATCAGCAGCGCAATCGCCTCCGTTATAACAGAAAAGCTGTCCATATACTGATTCAGGTTTTCAAAAGCATAGGTCTGCGGAGCGACACGTTCCAGCCGATCCATCAGCTCCGGCACATTCCGCCCTGCATCCGCTATATTTGCGATCATCTTATCGGTATACAGCCCAGGATCCATGGCCTGCAGTGTCGTATAAGGCAGATAGACGAAATAAGGCAGTTGTCCGCCCAGCATCATGGAAACGCCGGATGACTGCGAACGGATCACCGCGCAGATCTCCAGCGCCTCCGTCCATCCGTTTACCGTAAGGTAGAGCGTCTTTCCCACCACGTTGGTCCGCTGATATACCTTCTGCGCAAAATCCGTGTCGATAACAGCGATTTTGGCGGCGGAGCGAACCTGTGTCCCGTTTGGCAGACTCCCGTGACAGACCTCCAGTTGGAAAACATCCTTCAAATGCTCATCAATACCGAGGATCCCAGCCGTTGAGCACAGGTTCCGCAGCTGCACGGTTCCGGATGCAAGGACCAGCGGCATAGACGCCTGTACACACGGTGCGTCAGCGACCACCTCCACCGCCTGCTCCGTAAAGGACTCCCCTGTTTTGTGATAAACCGCTACTCCACCGATACCGATCCGTCCCATTTCAGCTTCCACGATTTCTCCGGCAAACATACCGAAACTCAATACCGAACTGACCGAGGTGATGCCGACACAAATTGCCAGTACGCACAGTTTTGAACGGACGCCTGCCCGTGTCACATTTTTCAGGGCGATCAAAAACAAATCAATGGCTTGCAAAGTTTACCAAGGCCCCTTCCCAGCGTAAATCCGGGCGCAGCATAACCGCATCCTGTGCCAGCAGCCCTTCACATACCTCGACCCATTCTTCCAGTTCCGAACCGGTTTGAACATTTTGTCTTACCACCCGAAGGCCCTGCAGTTTGAGCACGTACTCCTGCCCGGTCTCATCCTGTGCGATCGCCTCATAGGGCAGCAGCAGCGCGCTTTCCCGTGCCGCCACAACCACTTTCGCGGCGGCACGGTATCCCGGTCGGAGCACGGTAGGATCAGACGTTCTCATCAGTACGGCGGTCTCACAGGTAGATTGGCCTGTAATACTGGTCTTTTCCGTGGCGAAAGGCGCAACGGAAATAATCTCTCCCTGTAATTCACGAATGGAAAACGCCGGAACAGAAATGTAGCAATCCATACTGGCCGCAAGCATGCCCACCACGGTCTCACCTGCCATGGCCTCGACACGAAGACTTTCCGGTGTATAAAGTGTGATACACGGCAGCAAAGCGCTTAACGTTTCCCCCTCCGCCGCGTCGATGGACATCACAAGCGCATCCTTTTCACTATAAAGACAATACGTTTTATCGTCGCCGATCATACCGTTGGTTTGGATATCCATACTTTCCAAAAGTTCGGTCGCTCCGTTCAGATCGCCCGCCATGACGGATTCCTGCAGCCGGGTGAAGGCCACCGCTGCAGCGGCCTGCTCCTCCGCCACAGACTCCACACGCTCCAGCTTCAGCAGACACTGCCCCGCTTTCACCACGTCTCCCTCGGCAACGTATAGCTCCAATACACGGCTTGTACCCCGCGCGTAAAGCCGTTGTTTCTCTGTGGCGATCACAGTTCCCTGGAGTTGCACCGTATCCTGGATCGGACTGATTTCGGGATACAGAAACTGCAGACGCTCCGTTGTCCGCTGTTCACGGTAGGCGTACCCTCCCCAGGATACCCCCAATACAGCACCCAGCAACGCAATGACCACAACCGTTTTTTTCATGCCTCCACCTCGTTTCTGCTGATATTCTTGCCTGTCCTGCGCAAAATATGAGTACAACAGAACGGAGGTAATGTCATGCAAATTCCCTGTTCCCAGGAGCGATGTGCCTATCAATCCTACGGTGAATGTACGCTGAAAACCGTTACCGATGATTGTACCATGAACGAAAAATGCGCTTATTACCGCCCAAAAAGCAAAAAACAGCTGTAAGGGTATAGACCCTTACAGCTGTTTTATTTCAACTATTCAAAGCATTTCCGTATGGCGTTTTGGACATCCTTGACCGGGATCAGGCGAATCCCCTCGACGCCCTTCAGGCTGGGAAGATTGTCCTCCGGAAGAATACAGGTTTGGAAGCCCAGGCGCTGCAGTTCTGCAATGCGCTGCGCCGCGCCGGTGACGGCACGGACTTCGCCGGACAGACCGACCTCACCGAATGCCGCCAGATTCTGCGGAATGCTCCGCTCCAAATAACTGGACGCGATGGCAAGCAGCGCCGCGAGATCCACCGCCGGCTCGTCCAGATCCATACCGCCAACCACGTTGATATAGGTATCGTAGTTGCCCAACAGCATACCCGCACGCTTTTCCAGGATCGCCAGCAGCAGCACCGCACGGTTATAATCGATGCCGGCAGCGGTTCTTCTGGCGGAACCGTAGGCCGACTTGGTCACAAGGCCCTGGATCTCGGCCAAAATGGGTCGTGTTCCTTCCATCGTTGCCACGACACAGCTGCCGTTGGCGTTTTCCGGCCGACCGCTCAACAGGGCGGCAGAAGGATTCTGCACCTCTTCCAGCCCCAAATGGGTCATCTCAAACATACCGATCTCATTGGTGGAGCCAAAGCGGTTTTTGGTGGCTCGCAGCAGCCGGTAAGAGGCATGGCGGTCGCCCTCAAAGTTCAGGACGGCATCCACCATATGCTCCAAAACCTTTGGGCCGGCAATACCGCCGTCTTTGTTCACGTGGCCCACCAGGATCACGGAAATGGAATTGGACTTGGCGAACTGCAAAAGCTGCATGGTACATTCCCGAACCTGTGTCACGCTGCCGGGCACCGACTGCAGCTCGGGGTTGAGCATGGTCTGGATGGAGTCCACGATCATCACCGCAGGCTTCAGCTTTGCCGCCGAAAGCAAGATCTGGTCGATCTGCGTTTCGGCGCAGATGAGCAGATTTTCTCCGTCGATCCCAAGGCGGTCCGCGCGCATTTTGATCTGCGCCAGAGATTCTTCACCCGTCACATACAGCACGCAGGACGAAGCGCACAGGCTCTTGCAGGCCTGCAGCAGCAAAGTGGACTTGCCGATACCGGGGGCACCCGACACCAGCACCAGGCTGCCGGTCACCATACCGCCGCCGAGAACACGGTCCAACTCACCGATGCCGGTAGAGAACCGCGCGTCCTCCGTGCCGGCGATCTCCCGCAGGCGCACCGGCCGGTTTCCGCCGCCGGGTGTCAAAATATCCAGATTCCTTGCGTTCTTATCCTCCCGAACGCGCTCTTCCTCCATGGTATTCCAGCTTCCGCAGGATGGACATTTTCCGAACCATTTGGGCGAGTCGTATCCGCACTCGGTACATACATAGGCTGTCTTTGTCTTTGCCATCGTTCTATCCCCTACTATAACGTTCATAACCGCTGACCAGTGCCAGCGCGATCTTGGTTTGATAATCGTCCCGCTGCAGTTTGGCGCACTCCTCCTCGTTGGAAAGAAATCCGCACTCCACCGTCACCGCCGGGCCCTGAATGTTCTTCATCAAAAACACGCCTTCCGGCGCCGGCTTGCAGACACGTTGGTTTTCCGGGTCCAACGCCGTCCGCAGCGCCTCTTGCAGGGTCTGGGCCAGTTGTTCCCCCGCCCCGCCATAAAAGACCTGTGCGCCGGCGTATTGCGGCTGTGAGAACTTGTTCAGGTGAATACTGACAAACGGACATTCCGGATAGTCCCGCGCGATCTCCAACCGGGCGTGGAGGTCGGCGTTTTTATTCTCCCGCGCGCTTGCGTCCGGGCGGTATCCCAGCGATGTGTCGTCGTTTCTGGTCATCAGCGCCGTTTTTCCGCAGAAGCCAAACAGCGCCTGGGTCTTTTGCGCCACGACCAGCGTGATGGGCGCTTCACAAACCCCGTCCGCCGATACCGCGCCTCCGTCAAGACCGCCGTGTCCGGCGTCCAGGATCACGTCCACCTGCATCTCCACAAGCTCCGACGCGAACCGGGTTTTGCTATTTACAACGATCATCAATATTATAGCAATCAAAGTCAGGAAAGTCAAAATTCCATAAAACAGTAAGGTTTTCCAGCGAAAGCCGCCCATACGCACCTCTCAATCGGTCACACCGGACAGGATCGCGCCGGCAAGTCCCCCGACCAGCATGGCTCCCACCGACAATGCCAGCCGTCCGGCCTGCATGGGTGCCGAAAAAAGCAGCATTCCGCCGATCATCAGCACGGAGCCGTATAGCATTACGCTCAAAAGGCCGCACATTAGCTTTTTCCGATTCTTTAACGCCGCAAACCACGCACAGAGAAGTGCGGAAACCGCAAGGATCATCGGCCCCAACCATCGGCAAGCCTCCAGCTTGAGCAGTTCTCCGTGCAAGGCCAGTGCCGCAAGCAAGGTAAGCGCAAGTGTCCCTGTTATCCCAAAGACACTCCCGGTAACAATGCGCCCGGGCAGGATCTCGCAATTTTCAAGATCGCGTATTTTGGACATAAAAAAACCTCCCGCACAGTTCTTACAAAAAACTATGCGGGAAGGCATGCGAACATTACTTGGATTCTTCGGTCTCCTTAGACTCTTCCTCGGCAGCTTCGGCACCCTCGCGGGTCTGGATGGCCCACTTCTTGACGGTCAGGCGGGTCTTGGCAGCGCCGGTCTCGAAGGTGACTTCGTCATCCTTGACGGACAGGATGCGGCCGGTAAAACCACCGATGGTGACGATTTTGTCGCCGGCCTGCAGGCTGGCGCGCAGCTGACGGTCGGCCTTTTCCTTCTTCTTCTGGGGACGGATCAGCATGAAGTAGAACAGAGCCACCATGATACCCAGCCAAATGAAGGTGCCGTAGGTGCCCATGGCGCCGCCTTCGCTGGTAGCATACAGGTTAAAGAAATTGGTCATAATTGCCTCCATTGAAAATGATAATGAAAATATTATAGCAGAAACAGTTGGAAAAACAAGGGTGCTTAGATTCTTTTTACAAGTTTTTCGCTGTTTTCACGGCGGAACTCTTCAAATCTGCCCTCTTCAATGGCCAGACGGATCTGTGCCATCAGGTTGTTGTAGAAATACAGATTGTGCATGACAGCCAGACGCATACCCAGCATCTCCCCTGCCTTCAGCAGATGGCGCACATAGCCGCGGGAGTACTGCTGACACACCGGGCAGTTGCAGTTGGGATCGATGGGACGGGGATCGGTCATGTACTTGGCGTTGTTCAGGTTGATGGCGCCTTCGGAGGTAAACACATGACCGTGACGGGCATTTCGGGAGGGCATAACGCAGTCAAAGAAATCCACGCCCCTTGCAACCGCTTCAATGATGTTGGAAGGCGTACCAACGCCCATCAGGTAGCGGGGACGGTCAACGGGCATATGAGGCTCCACAGCCTCAATGATCTCGTACATCACCTCGGCAGGCTCGCCAACCGCCAGACCGCCGATGGCGTAACCGGGCAGATCCAGTTCCCGGATCTCCTTCATGTGTTTCACACGGAGATCCTTATAGGTACCGCCCTGATTGATGCCCCACAGCATCTGGCCGGGGTTCACGGTGTCGGGGCGCTGCTTGAGGCGCTCCAGCTCGTCCTTGCAGCGGTGGAGCCAACGGGTGGTACGGTCACAGGATTTGGCCACGTAATCGTGCTTTGCAGGGTTTTCGATACACTCGTCAAAGGCCATGGCGATATCAGAGCCCAGCGCCCACTGAATGAGCATGCTCTCCTCCGGGCCCATGAAGATATGGCGGCCGTCGGTGTGGGCGTTGAAATACACGCCCTCTTCCTTGATCTTGCGCAGGACGGACAGGGAGAACACCTGAAATCCGCCGCTGTCGGTGAGGATCGGGCCATCCCAATTCATGAACTTGTGCAGGCCGCCCAGGGACTTTACAACGTCCTGACCGGGGCGCACATGGAGATGGTAGGTATTGGACAGTTCCACCTGACAACCCACACGGCGCAGATCTTCGGCAGAAAGACCGCCCTTGATGGCAGCCTGGGTACCCACGTTCATAAAGACAGGGGTCTGCACCGTGCCGTGAGCGGTTTGGAACTCGCCGCGGCGTGCCTTTCCGTCAGTAGTGATCAGTTTAAACATAATTTTCCTCCGATAGCGCTGCCAAAGCCGATTCATCCGGCAGCGATTCAACATTCTTCAATGTACGCTGGATCTGTCGGGTACGGGTACCCACCAGCTTGTCCAGCTCGGCATTGGCCTGATTCAAGCGGTTCTGGGTAGCCTCCAGCACGGTGGCAAACTTATCAAACTCGCCCTTGACGGCGCCAAGCACCTTCCAGACCTCGCTGGAGCGCTTCTGGATAGCCAGCGTACGGAAACCCATCTGCAGGCTGTTCAGCAACGCGCTCATGGTGGTGGGGCCGGCCAAGGTCACTTTATGCTCACGCTGCAGCACCTCCACCATACCGGCCCGAACCAGTTCGGCGTACAACCCCTCCACGGGAATAAACAGGATGGCAAAATCGGTGGTGTTGGGCGGATCGATATACTTGGTCTGCACGTCCTTGGCAAAGCCCTTTACACGGGTCTTAAGCGCCTTGACGGCGGTCTCCACCTGGGCGGCGTCTGCGGAATCATAGGCGGCAAGCACCTGTTCATAGGCATCCAGCGGGAACTTGGCATCAATGGGCAGCCAAACGGGGCTTCCGTCCGTGCCGGGCAGGCGAATGGCGTATTCCACATTGGCCTGACTTCCCTGCTTGGTCGCCACATTGACGGCGTACTGGTCGGGCGTCAGCAGCTGCTCCAGAATGGCGCCCAGCTGTACTTCACCGAGAACGCCTCGGGTCTTGACGTTGGAAAGCACCTTCTTCAGGTCGCCCACGCCCTGGGCAAGGGTCTGCATTTCGCCCAGGCCCTTATACACCTGCTCCAGACGCTGGGAGACCAGCTGGAAGGAGTCATTCAGCTTACGGTCCAGGGTCTCCTGCAGTTTTTCATCCACGGTTTTGCGAATGCTGTCCAGCTGTGCCTGGTTGCCGGTCTGCATACGCTCCAGACTTTCGTTCATGGTGCGGCGCAGATGCTCCAGCTTCTGCTCGGTCTGCATGGCACCGCTGACCTGCTGGGCCTGCAGCTTTTCCAGCCAGCCGTCCACCGACTGCAGCAGCAGATCCTGCCGTGCCGACAGGGCCGCATCGCCCTTCTGGCTGTCCTGCAGGGTATTCTGCAGCTGGGCAAGCTGCTTTTCCAGCTCATCCATGCGCTGCAGTTTGCGGTTCTGCAGCAGGATCAGCACAAGACCCATGACAGCCGCAACTGCGGCAATAATCGAAAATACAATCATCATCAGTACAAAAACATGGCGTCGCCGAAGCTGAAGAAGCGATACTTCTCCCGCACGGCCTCTTCATACGCCGCCAGCACCTTTTCCCTGCTGCTGAACGCCGAGATCAGCATGATCAGCGTGCTTTCGGGCAGATGGAAATTGGTGATGATGGCATCCAATCCCTTGAAGGTATAGCCGGGGTAAATGAAAATGCTGGTGCTGCCGCTGCCGGCGTGCGTCACGTGATTTTCATCGGTGGTGGACTCAATGGTACGGCAGGACGTGGTACCCACGCAGATCACACGGCTGCCGCGGGCACGGGCGGCGTTGATACGGGCGGCGGCCTCTTCGGTGACGTTGTACCGCTCGGAATGCATCACGTGATCGGTGATCTCGTCCTCCTTAACGGGACGGAAGGTGCCCAGACCCACGTGCAGGGTCACGCGGACGATGTCCACGCCCTTCTCCTCGATCTTTTTCAGTAGTTCGGGGGTGAAGTGCAGACCCGCGGTGGGCGCGGCGGCGGAGCCGTTATTCTTGGAATACACCGTCTGATAACGTTCCTGGTCGCCCAGTTTCTCCTTGATATAGGGCGGCAGAGGCATGGTGCCCAGACGCTCAAGATGCTCCAGGAAAATGCCCTCGTAGCAGAAGCGCACCAGGCGGTTGCCGTCGGGTTTCACGCCTTCCACCACGGCGGTCAGCTGACCGTCACCAAAGGAAATGGTGGCGCCCTCCTTCAAGCGGCGTCCGGGGTAAACGATGCAGTCCCACAGATCCCCTTCCACGTTTTCCAGCAGAAGCACTTCCACGGCCGCGCTGCCGCCGCCGGTCTTCTGTCCGTACAGACGGGCAGGCAGCACCCGGGTGTCGTTGATCACCAGACAGTCACCGGGCACCAAATGATCCAAAATGTCATAGAAATGCTCATGACCGACCTTGCCGGTATGGCGGTCCAAAGTCATCAGCCGGGAATGATCCCGCTGCAGCAGCGGAGTTTGCGCGATCAGCTCTTCGGGCAGATCGTAGTAAAAATCAGACTTTTTCAATGGTTTATCCTCAATTCGGATCGTAATAGTCTACTTCCGCGCCGGTGAAGTAGAACTCAATAATTTCTTCATAGTCAAAGCCCGCATTGGCCATAGACTTGGCGCCTTCCTGGCTGAGGCCGATATTATGGCCGGAGCCGGTACCGGTAATGGTGTACTCGCCTTTCTTATGCTCTTGGCGCTGGGGTTCGGTGATGGTGACCTCCTCAATACCGCGGGCGGTCAGGGCCACGGGGCCGTCATCAAAATCCAGTTCTTCGGCGTTTCTGCCGTCGCCCTGGGCATACAGGTCGCTCAAAGCCACCGGCTTGCCGTTGATGTTCACCGTCCTCTCACCGGTATCGCCGTTGATGGTGTAGCGGTGGCTGCCCACCGTATAGCCCAGCGTCGTGCTGTTCAGCGCCGTTCTGGCCCGGTCGCCGGTAAAGGTCTTGGTGCTGCCGTCCTCCAGTTCCACCGTCAGCGCCAGCACGTTGCCCACGTCGCTGTATTTGCTGACGTACAGGTCGGTAACATCCTTGGTGATATAGCCCTTGTTCTGCAGGATCCAGGAGATCTCGTCCAGCGTAATGGTAAAGCTGAAAGGCCGGGTACTCTCCAGATAGGTATCCTCCACCGCTTTCAGGTAAGGGATATCCTTACCCCAGATGTTGCCCGCATCCTCGGTGTAGCCGCCGCTGGAGGCGTGGTAATAGGTTTGACAGATCTTGCCGTCATAAACCACAAACAGGCCGTCCACATCTTCTACCGCGCCGTCGCTGACCTCGGTAGCCTTGTTGGTGCCGTAATACACCTGACAGTCGGTGGTGTTGCACAGGTCAAAGCCCTTGGCCCGATGCTTATTTACGTTGTTCACCGTATAACTCTTGGCGCACAGAGCCTGCGCCTTCTGGGCCTCCACAGGCCAGCTGGGGCTAACCTCGTAAGGGATAACACCCTTGACATAATCGGTAAGGCCGATCACGTTGATGACGTTGATATTGTTTCCGCTGACACGGTTATACTCAAAACCGCCGTAATACATGTAACCCTTGAACCAGGTCTGCTCGCTCTTAGGCATAATGCCCAGCGGATACTCACCCAGCATATCGAACTGATAGAGGATATCGGAGGTGCCGGTGACCACCACCGTGTAACAGGTGCCATTGGGCACACGGCGCTCCACATCCCAGCCAATGGCTTCGGACACTTCGTCGATCATCTCATTGGCGGCCTCGCCGTTGATGTACTGGCCGATACGCACACGGTAGCCGCCGGGCGTATAGCAAAGGTAGGCGTCGTAATCCGCGTCCTCCACCTCATCGATCACATCAAGGGCGTCATCCAGCTCTTCGAAGTATTCATCGATCTGCAGGCAGTAGGCGCACACCATATCGTTGTAGTTGGCCAGAGGGGTATCTGAATAGGTATTACCGGAAAGCCACAGATTGGTGTTTTTCAGGACGGTGATCTTGTTTTCGTCCTCTACTTCGTAGGTGGACACGAACTCCCGATCCTCGTCGAAATAGCCGAACGTATAGCCGGTATCCATGCCGGAGACGTTCTGCAGATTGGCGGCAACCAACGCGTTGCTGTCATAGCTGAGACCCACCTTGATGATGGGGTCATAGTTTCGCGCGGCGGATGTATTGGGTAAAAATGCCAGAAACAGGCATAAAACAACGCAAAGGGAAAGGATTTTTTTCATAGGGCACCTCATCAGTTTTCGCATATACGGGCAGAGTACCGATATTTTATTTATTATACAGCAAATACAGACATAATTCAATGAAAAACGGCAAGTTCCGTACAAAAAAGTACACCGTTTCACCCTTCCGCGCGGTGCTGCATAGATTGGAATGAAGGTATCCTTCAATCTCAATCGGGAGGTAAATGCTATGCCTGAAAAGGTTTCTCCTGGCCCGCTGCGGGGCAATCCCCCGCCCCGCGAGGCTGTTTGTGTCCATACCCGCAAAGTTTATGATTCCTGTTGTGAAAAAGAGTGTCTCCGGGACCTCCGCGTCTATCTCACTGGTGCCTCCCAGTGCATTCTGGAAAGCGCCATCAACGTGAAAGCAAAAAGCGCCGAACTGCTCTGGACCTCCATCGACGTGGAGCCCATCACCTACAACCGCGGATTTTTCACCGTTGACACCCGGTACTTTTTCAAGATCACCTGCGAGGCCTTCTGCGGTGTGGGCCGCCCCAAGACCCTGACCGGTCTGGCGGTGTATGACAGACGCACGGTGCTGTTTGGCAGCGAGGGCAGCGCACGCATCTTCAGTTCCATGTATACCGGCAATTCCCTTGATCTGCAGAATCCCGAGCGCTCCAACCTGCCGGTAGCGGTGGTGGAAGTGGTGGATCCCGTTGTGCTGGGCTGCCGTATGGAAGACCGCTGCGGCAGCTGCTGCTCGGTGGATGTTCCCGCCGACATCTGCGGCTGCTTTGACGATGACCTTGCCACCGGCGGCGAAGGCCGCCAGCTGCTGGTGACTTTGGGGCAGTTCAGCATCATCCGTCTGGAGCGTGACGTGCAGCTGCTGATGCCCGCCTATGATTTCTGTATGCCGCAGAAAGAATGCGCCGGCTCCGGGGAGGATCCCTGCGCCCTGTTCCAGAACTTCCAGTTTCCCGTGGATGAGTTTTTCCCGCCTAAAGAGTCCGATTTCCTCCAAAATCAAACCGGGAACACCGCAAGCAACTGCGGAAGTCCCCAGAACAACTGCGGCAATTGCGGCTGCGGAAAACTGTCCCGCAAGTAAGCAAACGAAAACGGCGTGACCGCAGTCACGCCGTTTTCTCTATTCTTTCAAAATCGCGTACCAACAGGCATCACAGATCCCCCGGTTATTGCGGTCCGAAGCACGGAGCGTCCCTTCATAGGTCATTCCGCACTTGCGCATCACGGCACCGGAATGGGGATTTCTCGGGTCGTGATAGGCTTCCACCCGTTGCAGACCAACGCGGTTGAACAGGAAATCGATCACCAGGTTCAGCGCTTCGGTCATAAAGCCCCGATGCCACCAGGCTCGGCCAAGACAGTAGCCCACCGTTGCCTTTTCCACCCGTTCATCCAAAGACATGACCGCGATACTGCCAACCGGCTCACCGCTGTCCTTGAGAACGATGGCCCAATGATAGTAGCACGGCTCTTCGTAGTGGGGCACCCATTCCCGCAGGATGCCTTCCGTGATGGCTTCACCTGTGTGGGTGGGCCACGTCAGGTATTTGGTGACCTCCGGATCGGATGCCCAGTTGCGGTACATCGCCCCGGCATCCTCCACCGAAAACGGCCGAAGGATCAGTCGCCGACTCTCCAGCGTCTGCGTTCCGATATGATTCAGCATACGTTATTCAAACAAATCGAAATCACACTTTTCCAACAGGTCCAGCGCTGCATCGGGCTGATCCAACACCCGGCGGGACTGTGCCAGAATGGCACTTTCGATGACGTTTCTTGCCAAACGGCCGTTGCCGCTTTCCCGGCTTTCCATGGCCTGGATCACGCAGAAATAGTCCAGCAGCGCGCTCTTTGCGTCCTCGGACAGACGGTAACCTCGGGAGGTGGCGTTGATCTCGGCGATCTTTGCCAGCTCGTCGCCGCTGTAGTCGGGAAACTCGATGATGTTGGGGAAACGGCTTCGCAAACCGGAGTTGGCGGTGAGGAAGGTCTCCATTTCCTTGGTATAACCGGCAAGGATGACGATCAGGTCGTCACGGTTGTCCTCCATGCCCTTTACCAGCGTATCGATGGCCTCCAGACCGAAGCTGTCGTCCTTTCCACGATACAGCGAATAGGCTTCGTCAATGAACAGGACGCCGCCCAGGGCGCTCTTCATCACCTGCATGGTCAGGGGCGCGGTGTGGCCTACGTACTTGCCCACCAGGTCCGCACGGCTGACTTCCACCAGCTGACCGCCGGACAGAACGCCGATGGCCTTCAAATACTTGGACACCAGACGGGCGATGGTGGTCTTGCCGGTGCCGGGATTGCCTGTAAAGATCATATGCATGGACACGCCGCTTACCGGCAGGCCCTGCGCTTTGCGCATTTCCTGCACCTTGTAGTTCTTTTCCAGCGACAGGATATACTCCTTGATCTCACGCAGGCCAACGATGGTATCCATCTCTGCTTTGACAGCCTCCAACTCACCGCGGTAGCCGCCGGGCAGCAGAGACAGCAGGTCGGTCTTCACACCGTCCAGCACGGCAAACAGATGGGAATCCTCACAAACCAGAGACACAGTCTGGTCGGGCGCGTCTTTTTCCAGCTTGTACTGCGCCAGCGCCTCGAAGCAATCGTTGGTATAATCCAAAATACCGCCGACCCCGGTATCCGGCTTGATTTTGTCTGCCAGGAATCCGTTGATCGCCGTATCCGCAGCAAGCGTAAAGCCAAGCCGCTTTACAGCTTTTTCGGAGAGTTTTTGGAACTGCAGCGCCGCGATCCGCTCCAGATTTTCCCGGGAAAGCTGCTGTGTGGCGCATACATCGCCCAAAGCATCCACAACTTTCGCGCCAAAAGCGCCAACAAGCTTGTCCAGACCTTTTTCCGAAACCAGCACCAGATAGCTGCCGTTGGCATAGATACAGCCCACCGTTTCGGAGGCCAGCGCCGTGCCGGCGTCCACAAGGTGTCCCTTCTGCATCACGTAACGGGAGGAAAGCTGCAGGCTTCCCGTGCAGATCAGCTCACCCAGCTGCTGCAAAAAGGCAGGATGACACTGTTCGTAGTGATCCATCACGAGGATCCCGCCCTTCAGCAGCGCGGCGTACAGATCCTGCAGGAACAGTTTTTCCTCACTTTGGCCGGGATACAGCGCAAGGTCCAGCGTCTGCACCGCGCCATGCTCCAACAGGCCGACTTTGTGCATCTCTTCTGCCACCAGATCCAAAGCGGTATGCCGTCCGGTGTTGGGCTTGCCGTGGACAAGAATGGCGTTGCGCAGGCCCTCAGGTTGTTCCCAACCCATGATATAGGGCCGCTTGAAGGCAATGATCAGCTTCTTCAAAAAGGCCTCCTGACCGATCAGTTCCGCGGTCAGCCGAGGCAGCAGATCGCCAAAACGCTGCGCTTCCGGCCGGGTTTCGACCTCTTTCACGGCGGTTTCCGGTTTGGCAGGCGCCTTGGGCTGATAGGTCACCCCAAAATCCTTTTCCACTTCCTTCTGGATGGCGTCAAAATCCAGTTCACCGCTCATCTGCTTGAGTTCGTCCAGCTGATCCTGCAGTTTTTGATTGAGCTGTTCCTGCCGGGCTTTCATCGAATCCAAGCCCATGTTCACTTTTTTGCTTTGTTCCAGATACCGTTCAGCGCTCTGCGTGGAAAAGGTGCGATTTTTACCGTTTCCAAACACATCACGAAGCAGATCGTCAAGCTCTTTCGCCATCACACAAACCTCCACGCAAAAACTCGTTCAGGTACCGGAAGGGTACCATTTCATCACGTTCGTTCATTTCCAGGATCTCGTCGGCGGTGCACCAACGGAAGTCACAGGTTTCTCCCGGCTGCAGCACCACGGCATCCAGTGCAAAGTTCTGCCGGAACAGCCACACATCGGTAAACCAATCCCAGCCCTGATAAGAAAGAATGATCTTTCCGTTCTCCGGCGCTATCTCCAAACCGGTCTCCTCCCGCACCTCACGGAGGGCAGCCGCAAGGCTGTCATCTCCCGACAAAGCAGAGCCGCCGGTACATTCCCAAAGGCCTGCGTAGCCCTTGTTGGGCGCTCTCTTGGTGATCAGGAAACGGCCGTCGGTATGCTGCAGCCAAACGTGCACCGTCAGGTGATAATCGCCGGTTTGAAGGGGTTCTCCCCTTTTCTGTATACGGCCTGTAAAGGTTCTATCCTTGTCATAGATATCCCACAGTTCATCAGAGCTGGTCTGCACGTTTCGCCAGCCCTGTACCCAGTCGTAGAACTTGGAATGGGGCGCGGGATAGGTGAGATTTTTAGGCGGTCCATCCACCAGACAGACCTCCGCGATCTCCCGCTGGGGCAGCGGCCCAAGCTCGCTGATCTCCGCGAAATATACCAGGCCGTATCGGGTAATGCTGTAGGCGCAAATGGGCGTAAGGTCAAACTTGACCGCGCCGGTTTCTTCCCACAGTTCCCGTTCCGCGGCCTGCAGCGGCGTTTCACCGGGTTCGATATGGCCCCCGGGCAGCTCCCAGGTGTCCCGGTCCCTATGTCGGCAGAAAACCCAATGATCCCGGTATCGCGCGGCGATGACCACAAAAGTCAGCTGCTCGTCGGCGATCTCGCCCAGAGCATAGCGTTCCGGTGTTTTCAGCGGATGCTTCTTGTACATGGAGTACTCTCCCTCATCGTGGATTTTATTGATTTATCATACCATATTTTGCGCCGAAAAACAATGTTTCGCACAGGCAAAGAAAAACCGCCGTGGCCAAACGGTCACGGCGGTTAATTGCTTTATAAATTAGTCCTTCAGCAGGGGCAGAGTGATGTCGTACTTGCTCTCCAGAGCGCTCTCGAAGGGAGCTTCCTTGGAGTACAGGCCGACAGCGGCGGCGCTCTTCTTGATGGGCTGGATGGTACCGGCACCGGCAACGCAGCCGCCGGGGCAGCACATACCTTCCAGCAGATAGCCGTTGTACTTACCGGCCTTGGCCAGCATCAGCATCTTCTTACACTCGGACAGACCCTGAGCGGCAACGACCTTGACCTCACGGCCGGGAGCCAGGTGCTTGGCAGCCTCGACAACGGCAGCGGCAACACCGCCGCCAACGGCGAAGTTACGGGCAACACCGGAAGCCTCGCACAGGGGGACTTCATCCTCGGCGGGGATGGACTTGAAGTCCACTTCCTTGGCCTCGAACATACCCTGCAGCTCTTCGAAGGTCAGAACGAAGTCAACGTCGGAACGGACGCTGCGGCGGCTGGCCTCCAGCTTCTTGGCGGAGCAGGGACCGACGAAGGTGATCTTGGCGTCGGGATGCTGGGTCTTCAGCATACGGGCGGTCAGAACCATGGGAGACATAGCCATGGAAATGTTCATGGCCAGCTCGGGGAACTCCTTTTTGGTCATGACGGACCAGGCGGGGCAGCAGGAGGTAGCCATGAAGGGCTGATACTCGGGAACTTCACGCAGGAAGTCCTTGGCTTCCTCGATGGTGCACAGGTCGGCGCCGATAGCGACTTCCACCACGTCGGAGAAGCCCAGCTGTTTCATAGCAGCGGTCAGGCGCTCGGGAGTGGCATCGGGACCAAACTGGCCGTAGAAAGCGGGAGCCACGCAGGCGATGTTGCGATCGCCCTTCTTGATGGAGTGGATCAGCTGGAAGATCTGGCCCTTATCGGAGATAGCGCCGAAGGGGCAGGAAACCATACACATACCGCAGGACACGCACTTGTCGTAGTTGATCTTGGCGCGGCCGTGCTCGTCGGACTCGATGGCGTTCATACCGCAGGCGGCGGCACAGGGACGCTCCTGCTTGATGATGGCGTTGTAGGGGCAGGCGTTGGCGCACTTGCCGCACTTGATGCACTTGGTCTCATCGATGACGGACTTGCCCTTCACGAAGCTGATAGCGCCCTTGGGGCAGACTTCGTAGCAGTAGTGAGACAGGCAGCCCTGGCAGCCATCGGTGACATGGTAACGGTTGGTGGGGCAAGCGTTACAAGCGTAGCTGATGATGTTCACCAAGGGGGGATCATAGTACTTTTCGGCAATGGCGCTCTCGTTGACGCCGTCGGACAGACGGGTGTGCTCGGTGATGGAACGCAGAGGCAGGCCCATAGCCAGACGGATGCGCTCGCCAATGATGGCGCGCTCCAGGAAGATGGACTCACGATCCTCGGGCAGCTCGCCGGGAGCGATCTTGTAGGGCAGATCTTCGATACGGGTGTAGTCGCCGCCCTCATAGGCCAGACGGGCGACCTCGGTGAAGATCTGCTTGCGGTGTGCGGTCATGGAAGTTGCGATACCGCGGGTTTGAGTGAGATTCATAGCAATTCCCCTTTATTTTAATCTATAAAAGTTTAACACATACTGAGTTTTACGTTTTTGCCAAGTTCAGAAAGTTCCTTTTCCAGAGCTTCCGCAAGGGCAAGTTTATTCTGGAATGACGAATGACCGGTGTGGTTGGCGGTATTCACGGCGGTGCCGAAGAAAATATTTACATCGGTTGCCTGCTCCAGCAGCAAATATGCCAGGCGGGAGGCGCCGTCCTTCCCTTTTTCCAGATCCAGCGTCATCATGCAGTCCTTGCGATAACGACGGATCAGATCCACCGTTGCCTGCAGCGTCAGGAAACCTTCGGTAACAAGGTCCACACCGTCGATACGGGCCATAGCCGGTACATCCTCGGTAGCGGTATCTTCCTGGCTGTAGACTTCTTTGCCCAGGTAAGCGGCGACCGTTTTGGCGGTGGTACCGCCGCACACGGCGTGGGCACCTGCCTTGGAGAAGAACAAGCGCATGGTAGCCTGATCATCCTCACGGTTTTCGGGAGGTCCGATCATCACATTGGCCGCGTATCTGCGGCGAACCTTCAGTGCCAGCACGGTGGCATCGTCATCCGATTCGTCCAGATTGAGGGCCAGCGCCGCGCGGAGAATGATGGCGGCGATGCGCTGGGGCGACAGGTCTTCCCTGTCGTTCTGCGCGGCAAGGGCAGCGACATCTTCCGAAGGCCAGCCGTCACAGGTCTTACCCCGTCCGGCCTGGGTAATGCCGTCACTCATGAACAGCAGCAGATCGCCCTCTTCTAGATGCAGCGTGCTCTCGTGGATCTCTTTTTCACCCACAAACTGCACGCCGTAGGGAAACCGGGTGGGCTTTCCGTGGCGGATCAGCAGCGCGGGCGGATTATCGTAGCGCGCAAGATACGCGGTCGTACCCTGCAGTTTCAGCGCGGTAAAAGTGGCGTAGGCCAGTTTCCGTTCCCGGCACATGGGCAGGGTTTCGGAAATGGTCATGATACACTCGTCGATGGGGATGTTTCCCGCCATCATGGCGGACAGCATTTTTGCGGTGATGGTGGCCAGAATGTTGGCCTTTACACCGCTGCCCATGCCGTCGGACAGCACCACGATGCGCTCATCGCCCACCGCGTCCTGACACCAGAAGTCACCGCAGATGCTTTCACCGTTTTTGCAGACGCTTGCGGCGCCCAGTTCCAGGACCAGGTCTCCCACGATCAGATTATCTCTGTTCATCTTTGTCCTCATCCATCAAAATGGTGTTTTTCAAATTGTTGACGGCAACCTTGGTCTCTGCCACCGTTTCGCCCAGAAGGCTTGCGATCTCGTGCGCGATCCGCATCTGCTTTTCCACGATCTCGTCTGCCATGCCCGCGGTGCGGAGCTTGACCTGACGGATCTGATTCTTTTTCTGGCGGCTGCGGGTCACGTCCTTCATGATGCAGGTGACGATCTCTTTATCTTCATCGCAGATGAAAACCTGCTCCAGATAAACGTTGTAGTCGGAAAGATAGGTGTAGTTCTGGATCTGCCGTCCGTCGCCGCTGAGCATACGGACAAAGTCAAACTCGTCCAGAATACGGGAAACGGGATATCCGATAATATCCTCCCGGTTGCGAATGGAGAAGATCTCACAGGCGGCCTCGTTGATTTGCTTCACTTTCAGATCACGGCCAACCGTAACGATCGCGTTGGGAGAAACGCTGACGATCTTGTCGGAATAGGATTCCGCCTTGGCCTGCATATAGGGCAGACACATGGTGATATCCGCGCGGCCCAGGAATACGGCGTGGGCCTTTTCACGGCAGGTGGCATAGCCGCACATACCGCAGTTCAGCTCGTCCTCGGGCTTGGTTTTACCCATACGCCGCAGAACATTCTGCAACTGCTCGGCAGAGGGCTCGGGACGGTACACGGGACGGGCGGTCAGCACGCTCTCCAGATCCACGGTCTCGTCGACTTCGAAATCGGAACCTTCGTTGTCTACGGCAGAGGTCTGCACCACGGCGGAAGAGACGGCAACACGGCGATCACGCTTCAGGAAGGCGGGGCCGCCGACACAGGAGCCCTCGCAGGCGGAAACTTCAATGAAGCAGCGCTTCAGTTTGCCGTCCACAGCGTCGCGAATGGCCTGGATGCAATCCTCCATACCGTCCACAGCCAAATAACGCCAACCGGCTTCGGTCTTCATGGTACGAAGGATACCGCCGGTCACGGGGAACATACGGGACAGTTTCGCGTCGGAACTGGCGAACGCCTTGTTCACGTGGATGCCGCTTTCACGCATCCAATCTTCCAGTTCGTCAAAGGTCAGATCGTAATCGGGGCCGTCGGTACAACCCTGGGGCACCGTTTCGGTCTTTTTGGAAATGCAGGGGCTAAGAAACACCACCGCGGCGCCCGGACAGCGCTGATGGATCAGGCGGGTCACGGCGCGGAGCGGTGTGGTAACGGGAGCCATAAACGGGATGGCTTCCGGCATATACTTACGGATGTACTGATTGATGGAAGAGCAGCAGGTGGTGATCACCGGGCCTTCGATACCGGAGGCAAGAAGCTTTTCGTACTCGCTCTTTACCAGAAAAGCGCCTTCCGCGGTTTCAAACACCTGGGAAAAGCCCAGCTGCTTCATGGCAGCGGAAAACATCTGCCAGTCGCAGCCGTCGAAATAGGCGGTAAAGGAGGGTGCCACAGCGGCAACCACTTCCCGACCGGAAGCCAGCAGCTGCCGGATCTCCTGCAGGCTGCTCACGTCCTCCTTGGCATTCTGGGGGCACACCACCGTGCAGCGGCCGCAGAGGATGCAGTCCTCCTCCACGATCTGCGCCTGCTGGTCAATGACCTGAATGGCCTTCACCGGACAGTTTCGAACGCATTTGTAACAGTTTTTGCAATTTGCCTTTTTGAACTTCAGGATCCCCATGGTGAGACCCTCCTTTTAAGATTGGCTGCGGATGATTCCCTGCAGCTGATGGGCAAGCATTGCCAGCGAAGAAGAAAGATCTTCGTTACGAACGATTACGTTCTCGGGTATGCGGAGCTGAACGGGCGCAAAGTTCCAAATGGCCAGGATGCCGGCTGATACCAGCTGATCGCAAACAGCCTGCGCCTGATCGGCGGGAACGGTGATGATGCCGATGCGGATATGCATCCGTCTGCAAAGATCCACCATCCGCCGCACGGAAAACACCGGCTTATCGTGGATCGACAACCCATCCAGGGCGTCGTTGCGGTCAAAGGCGGCCACAATATGAACACCGCAATGGTCAAAACCGGGGTTGCCCAAAAGCGCATGGCCAAGGGAACCAACGCCGACCAAAACGGCGTCATCCACATTTCGGTATCCAAGATAGGTTTCCATGTTGTCGATCAGGTCGCTGATCAGAAATCCGGTACGGGGTTTTCCGGGAGTTGTGCTCATCAAAGACAGTTCTTTGCGGACCTGAACCTCATTCAAACCCAACTGCCGTGCTACCACAGGCGCGGTAACAAAGACGCTTCCCTGTTTCTGCAATTCTTTCAAGTAAAGCAGATAGCGCGGGAGCCGCTTCAACGCTTGTTCCGATATGGCAACGGCTTTGGTCATGGAAACCTCCAATCAGTATATTTTTACCGATACAGTATACCGCAAAATGGCGCGGTTTGTCAATTGCTTTGATACAAGTCTGTATTAAATATGTATTAATTAAATAAAAACGTTTTCCTATCGAGTAAGCGTTTTGTAGGTTATTTCACGCATTTTTGGAAATGTGCGGAAAATTTTCCTGTTATATCCGCTATTCCTTGAAAATTGGCACTCTTTTCGGCTTTTTTCGCACGAAAAGTTCGTCCGCGTTTACCTTCGCCAGTTATTTCCAATATCGTGTGTTTTTCTCTTGACAACGGCGCTGAAACGGCTAAAATGTCTTTTTGAGTCGAAACGCTGATGTAAGGGAGACCTCACCGTGTCCAAAATGCGAAAAATCTATCTGGCGCGCTTCATTTTCCGCTGCCTGACGCTGCTTGCGATGACAAGCCTTATCTTTCTGGCCCCCAAACAGTTTGAACCCTTCTATCCGGGCCGTTTCTTTGCAAAGCCTACGCTTCTGCACCTTTTGTGGATCGTTTGGATCATGGATATGCTGTCCCAGTTGATTCCTTCCGGCAAGGCCGTTACCGCCCTGGGATCCCAGAAATCCTTCCGCATCCATTTTCGCCGGGCCGCCACCCCGCTCTCCCCTGCCGGACTTGCGCAAAGAGCGAAAGCCGCTGCCAAGCGTGCCTATGTGGTGTTCCTCATTTGGTGCGTGCTGACCGCCGCTCTTGGCATTCTGCACGGGAAAGGCATTCTGGGCGACCTCGCGCTGTTATGGGTAACCACCTTTTTCTACGTTTGTGACCTGATCTGCGTCCTGTTCTGGTGCCCTTTCCGTCATTTTATCATGAAAAACCGCTGCTGTACCACCTGCCGTATTTTCAACTGGGACCATCTGATGATGTTCAGTCCCCTGCTGTTTGTGGACGGCTTCTTTGCACGCAGCTTGTTCCTTCTTTCCGTCGTGGTCTTTCTGGTGTGGGAGATCACGGTGCTCCGCCATCCCGAGCGGTTTGACGAAGGCGCCAACGACGCCCTCAAGTGCGGCCAATGCACCGATCGGCTGTGCGTCAATGCAAAAAAGATCCACGGATGACAAAAAAGCCCTCTTGCGAGGGCTTTTTTTATTTCTTCTTTGTCATTTCGCGGACAGTACTGCCCTTCATGGCACGGTTGCGATACTTCTGCACGATCTCGTCGATCTCCAGATGGGTGTTGCGGATCTCGCTGAGGAAAATATTGGCCGGTACCCGCGTGGCACCATGGCCCAGAATGATCAGCTGTTCCATGCCGTCAGAGGTGGCTACCCGAACACGGTACTGCTTGCGCATATCGTAGGTGGCCTTTTCGATAAAGGCGTCGGCAGTTTCGGCCTCCTTGGTGTAGACGATGTGGATGTTTTTATATTTCTCCACCGAACCGGGATTGCCCTTCACTTTGTAGGCGTCGAACACCAGAATCACGCCGCACTTGCGGTAGCCCTGATAGTTGCTCAAAAGATCGGCCAGCGACTGCCGCGCGGCCTCCAGACTTTCGGCCGCCAGCGACTTCAACTCGTCCCATGCAAAAATGATATTGTAACCGTCCACCAGAAGGTATTCAGGCAGCATCGTTACCGGCGTATGCTTAACCGATTTATGGCTCTCCGCCCGCACCTCGGGCGTACGCTGGACAAACTCCCGGCGCTTGACGGCACCGTAGGTACGCTCAAAGATCGCCTGCAGTTCCTTGTCCTCTTCCACCGTACCGCGATAGGCGCTTGCGGAAGCCGACACGGTGACCACGGGCGTCTCTTCTTCCATTCTGGCAGCGGGCCGCAGACCGCTCTCCAGATGCATATGCTGCTCCACTTCGTACCAGGGCACGATCACACCGGCACCGTGGCTGCAGAATACCGAATCGGCAGAGTTCTCGGTGTCGGCGTCCACGTCGTAGGCTATAGCCTCCACCACGGCCTGCTGCTGGGCGCACGCCTCGTACCGACCCGGCCAACAGGAAAGACGGCCGCGGCCGCGGGTATAGGCCGCCAGTTCAGACTGGTAACCGCGCATGGCGGCCACCGGCGCGCTGCCGGTCAGCAAGGCCCGGTCTCCTACCTGCTCGGGGCTTTCACAGGTGCCGTTTTTCTGCTGAATATCGGTCATGGCACGGCCCACGCACTCAACGGGCAGTTCCATGGAAAAGTCGTAATAAGGCTCCAGAAGGATGCTTTCCGCCTTGCGCAGACCGTGCCGCACGGCACGGTAGGTGGCCTGACGGAAATCGCCGCCCTCGGTGTGCTTTACATGGGCACGGCCGCTGAGGATGGAGATCCGCACGTCGGTAATGGGTGAGCCGGTCAGCACGCCCACATGCTGTTTTTCCTCCAGATGGGTGAGGATCAGCCGCTGCCAGTTGAGATCCAGATCGTCGGTGCCGCAGGACGAGTCAAAGACCAAACCGCTGCCACGGGGGCCGGGCTCCAGCAGCAGATGCACCTCGGCGTAATGACGCAGCGGCTCGAAGTGTCCCACGCCCTCCACGGGAGCGGCGATGGTTTCCTTGTAAACCACGCTGCCCTGACCAAAGGAAACATCCATGGAAAAGCGCTCTTTGATCTGCCGCTGCAGCACTTCCAGCTGCACCTCGCCCATCAGCTGCACCTGCACCTCACGCAGACGCTCATCCCACAGGATGTGCAATTGGGGATCCTCTTCCTCCAGCTGGCGCAGCTTTCGCATGGTCTCCGGGATATTGCAGTCCTTCGGAAGATCCATCCGATAGGTCAGCACCGGTTCCAGAAGGGGTGCCTGTGCCGCGGCTTCGGCACCCAGGCCCTGCCCCGGGAAGGTAAGCTCCAACCCGGTGACGGCACAGACCGAGCCGGCTTCCACCACCTCGGCCTGCTTGTATTTGGCGCCCGAATAGATGCGCAGCTGATCGGCCTTTTCCGACCACTCGCCGCCGCTTCCCATCCCGGAAAGCAGGCTCTTCACCCGCAGCTGACCGCCGGTGACCTTGAGATAGGTCAGCCGGGTGCCCTGAGTATCCCGGGCGATCTTATAGACCCGTGCCGCGAACTCTGTCGGATAGGCGGGCCTTACGGTCAGCCCGGACAGATCGCCCAGCAGCTCCTCGACGCCCTCCAGCTTGAGGGCCGAGCCAAATCTGCAGGGGAAAGCCTTTCGCCGCGCGATCACCCCGGCAAGGTCATCGGCGGAAAGATCCCCGTCCTCCAGATAGCGTTCCAAAAGCCGCTCGTCGCACAGCGAGAACGCCTCTGCCCGTTCATCGGGCGGGGCGTCCATATCGATGCATTTATCGGACAGACGGCTCTGCAGTTCCGTGAGGATGGCAGGCTTGTCCGCGCCCGCCAGATCCATCTTATTGACGAACAGAAAGGTCGGTATTTTGTACCGCCGCAGCAGCCGCCAAAGGGTCTCCGTGTGGCTTTGCACACCGTCGGTGCCGGAGATCACCAGGATGGCGTAATCCAGCACCTGCAGGGTGCGCTCCATTTCGGCGGAAAAATCCACGTGCCCCGGGGTGTCCATCAGGGTGATCTCCACCTCCGGCAGGGGCAGCACCGCCTGTTTGGAAAAGATGGTGATGCCCCGCTCCCGCTCCAGATTGTTGTGGTCGAGAAAGGCGTCCCTGTGATCCACCCGGCCCAGCTTGTTGATGCTGCCGCTCAAATAGAGCATACCCTCGGAAAGGGTCGTCTTGCCCGCGTCAACATGGGCCAGGATGCCGATCACAAGTTTCTTCATGGGTTTCTCCTAACGTGATTATTTTTCCAGAATATCCAGGAACTCCTGCGAGGGTTCCTCGCCGTATTCGCTGATCTCGTACACTTCCACGTGCTTGATATTGTCGGCCTCGTCGCCGAACTTGGCACGCACTTCCGCGTCATACTCACGGCGGAACCGTGCGAACAGGCGGTCAAACCGATCACGCAGACGGGCGATCTGCTGCTCTCTGGGCCAATCGATCAGTTCGGTATTGTCGGGCCAGTACATCCAGTCAAAATACTGGCACTCGTGGCAGGAAGCGTGCTGCACGATGTCCTCCAGCGTATCGTCGATGGGAACGATGACGTCGCCCTGGCAGGGATAGGGCTTTTTGAAGGAGTCATGCCAGTACAGCACCACGGGCATATGCTCCATATAGGGCGTATCGGCGCAGATGCAGGGCACGGTCAGCAGGAAAGAAGCGTCCTGCACCAGCTGCGCGGTGTTGCGGTGGTCGGCATGGTAGTCGTTCAGGCGGTTGGTGATGATCAGATCGGGCTTGAAGCGGCGGATATAGCGGATCAGCTCTTCCCGGATCTCCAGAGTGACTTCCAGACGTCCGTCGGGATGATCCAGAACGTCATACCGCGCGTCCAGACGGGCTCCGCTGCGGGCGGCTTCGGCACGGCGCATGAGCTTCAGCTCCTGGCCGCCGATCTCCTTGCGATAGGTACCGGCGCTGCCGTCGGTGACCGACAGCAGACGGATCTCCCAGCCTTTGCGCTTCAGTTTGGTCAGCAGACCGCCGGCGCTGGTATCGGCATCATCGGGATGGGCACCGATGCTCAAAACTCTCATTTTTCGTTCACTCATATGGCAGACGCTCCTTTGCATATATGTTTTCTGTGGAGATTATACCAAACCCCGCACAAAAAGGCAACGAAAACGGTAGCATTCCGAAGGTATCTGTGATAAAATAAGCGTACTAATTGAAATCATAACAAGTGAGGGCAATCTATGAATATCATTCACGTTTCCAGCTATGAAGAATTGAGCCGCAAGGCTGCCGATATCATCGCTTCCCAGATTTTGATGAAACCCAACTGCGTGCTGGGCCTCGCCACCGGTTCCACCCCCATCGGCACTTACCAGAACCTGGTGAAGAAATACCAGCAGGGCGATCTGGATTTTTCCACCCTGACCACCTTTAACCTGGATGAATATCTGGGTCTCACCGGCGACCATCCCCAGAGCTACCGCTATTTCATGAACGATAACCTGTTCAACCACGTAAACGTCCGTCCCGAGTGCACCAACGTACCCGACGGCTGTGCCGCCGATCCCAAGGCCTACGGTCTGGCCTATGACCAGGCCATCGCCGACATGGGCGGCATCGATCTGCAGCTGCTGGGCATTGGGAACAACGGCCACATCGCCTTCAACGAGCCTGCCGACGTGTTCGTGGCGGAAACTCATACCGTCACCCTCGACAAGAGCACCATCGAGGCCAACAAGCGGTTCTTCAACTCCATCGACGAAGTCCCCACCCAGGCCATCACCATGGGCATGGGTTCCATCATGAAGGCCAAGAAGGTCCTGCTCATCGCCAACGGTGCCGCCAAGAAGGAAGCTATTGAGAAATCCTTCTACGGCCCCATCACTCCCGAGGTCCCTGCTTCTATCCTGCAGCTCCATCCCGACCTGACCGTCATCTGCAATCTGGACTGATATGCGCGTCGGTGCGGTAGATTTTGGCGGAACCGCCATCAAATACGGCATTTGGGAGGCCGGTCAGCTGACCGGCCTTTCGGAACGTCCCTCCCCCACCGGCTGCGCCGCTGACGTAGTGGACGCCCTGACGGATATCATCAACGGTCTGGGAAAACTGGACGCCGTGGGCATCAGCACCCGTGGTCAGGTGGACGGAAACGGTGCCATTCTCTACGATAACGGCCCGGTGGCCGACTATACCGGCACACCGCTGAAAGCGCTTTTGGAGGCCCGTCTCGGCATTCCCGTCTGGGTGGAGAACGACGTAAACGCAGCCGCCTGGGGCGAAGCCTGTCTGGGTGCCGGAAAGGGCTGCGGAGACTTCCTCTGCCTGACCTATGGCACCGGTATCGGCGGTGCCATCGTGCTGAACGGCCAGCTTTACCGGGGCGCCAATTGGTCTGCCGGTGAGTTTGGCGCCATGCAGCTGTTTTCGCAAAAGCCGGCCTGGCCCGGCTTCGGCGGTGCCTATTACGAAAACTTTGCTTCCGCGGCCGCTCTGGTGGACGGCGCAAAGGCTGTAGACCCCGCACTTACCGACGGCAAAAAGGTTTGCGCCTGCATGGATGACCCTGCCATCGCGCCGTTGGTGGAACAATGGGTATCCAATATCGGCTGGGGCCTCAGTTCCCTCATCCACGTTTTCAACCCAGGTCTCATCGTCCTCGGCGGCGGCATTCTGCAGAATGAGGAACTGTTCCGCCGCATCGACACCTTCACCCGTGCCCAGCTGATGCCCGGATTTGAAGTGGTGCAGCTGAAACAGGCCCAGTTGGGCAACCGTGCCGGGCTCATCGGCGCGGCGCTTCTGGCCGAACGATCCCTTTAAACGCAAAAAAGCCACCCGAATGGGTGGCTATTTCTTTTGCCTGTTTACTTCTTGGCGATGACTTCGATCTCCACCAGACCGCCCTTGGGCAGTGCGGCTACTTCCACGCAGGAACGGGCAGGCAGCACGGGACCGTTGATGTACTCGGCGTAGATAGCGTTGACCTTGCCGAAATCGTTCATATCCTTGATGAATACCAGGGTCTTGATGATGCTGGTCATCTCCAGACCGGCCTCGGCCAGGATGGCCTTGACGTTCTCCAGAGCCAGCTTGGCCTGGGCCTCGACGCCTTCGGGCATTTCACCGGTGGCGGGGTCAATGCCCAGCTGACCGGAAGTATAAACCAGATTGTCGATCTCAACGGCCTGGGAATAGGGGCCCAGAGCGCCGGGAGCCTTATCGGTATTGATCTTCTTCTGCATAACAATAACCTCCAAATCAATTGATTTGCGGTTATTATACTACATTCGTTCTGGTATTTCCAGTAGTTTTACAAATTTCACAGCAGACCCAGTCCGCGCATGGCCTGACGGAGTTCCGCCCGGGCGGCGTCGCCGATGTCCGTCAGCGGCTGGCGCACATAGCCGCTGTCCAGTTCCAGCATGGCCATGGCAGCCTTCACCGGGATGGGATTGATTTCACGGAAAAGCGCCTGTATGAGCTTCTGGCATTGGATCTGCAGTTCCAGCGCCCCTTCCCTGTCGCTTTTCCAAAGATCACAGATCCGCTGGGTTTGCGCCGGGATCACATTGGCCATGGTGGAGATCACCCCGACACCGCCCAAGGCCAAAATCGGAATGATGTGATCGTCGTTACCGCTGTAAAGGAAGAACTCCTCCGGGCAGAGCGCCCTGATCTTCAGCAGCAGGCTGAAATCGCCCGAAGCCTCCTTTGTGCCGACGATATTAGGATGCGCGGCAAGCTCGGCGTAGGTCTCCGCCGCAATGGACATCCCGGTACGGGACGGCACGTTATACAGGATCATGGGCAGATCGGCGGCATCGGCGGCAGTCTCATAGTGACGGATCAACCCGCGCTGGGTGGTTTTGTTGTAATAGGGCGTCACCGCCAGCGTCCCCTGCGCCCCAAGGCTCTTTGCCCGTTTGCAGAGCAGCACCGTTCGGCGGGTGTCATTTCGGCCTACGCCCGCCAAAACGGGCACCCGACCGCAAACACGCTGCAGGGTGTGATCCAGGATCCGCTCCCACTCGCCATCGCGGATGGTGGCACATTCTCCCGTGGTGGCGCACATGGCCAATGCCGCGGTGCCAGCCTCGATCTGCCGCTCGATCTGAAGGCCAAGGGTTTGAAGATCAAGTTCTCCCGCCCGGTCAAAAGGTGTGATCATCGCTGTGGCACTGCCGTGAAAAACCGGCTTTTTCATCTCAAACATCACCTCTTCTCCACATCCATATGCGGAGAAGCCGTCTGTCATGTCTGCCGTCGTTTCAAACGGTGAGCCACGACTGCCGCGGCAGGTCCCAGCAGCAGCATAACGGATACCGCAGCCTCCCCCGCGGTACGCCAGCGCACCTGCTCGCTGCTCCAGCTCAATGATCCGCTGAGTATGGCACCGCCAAGCAGGAGCGGCGGATACCATCGGCCCAGCCTTGGCATTCGGTTTTTCAGGCAGGTCTGTGCGTAACGCAGGCAAAGTGCCGCCCGGAACGGCTGCACCAACACAAATACCGAAGATATCAGGATCTGGCTGTGCCGCGTAGTTGCCGCCGCGGCAAACATGGGAAACCGGAACCGGCCAACGGCCGGCCATCCCAAAACCGCGGCGTCCCGCAGGGAAAGCACGGCCATCAGCAGGCAAGCAGAGATGCCGGCGGCATAGATCGCCCTTCGTTTTTCGACGGTGCCGCCGCTGCCGAAAACCGCGATGGGAAAGAATGACGCCGCGGTCAACGCCGCGAAACTGCTGATAAAACTGCGCGCGAGAACCCCTTCCCCTTCGGCAAACAACGGCAGCAGCCGGTGAAGATCCGCTTTTCCCACGGTGACCGCCACACTCAACAGCAAAAGAGCCACCGCGCAGGGCATCACAGCCCAGGCGGCTTTGCCCAGACCGCGGAGGCTGCAGACCAGCATCAGCAGCACCACCAGCGTCAGCATGGCAGTATTGCCCCACGCGCCCGCGTCATTCAGGTCGTTGATCACGATAAAATCCGCAAACAGCCGCATGGCATCCCCTGCCATCAGCACAGAAAGAACCACGTACACTCCCGTGAAAATACCGCCCGCAAAACGGCCCAGCGCGCCCGTAAAGCCCATGCCAGCCGAATGACAATCGGCCGCTTGATGAAACAGCCAATTGACCGGCATTGACAGTACGCCCAACACCGGAAACAGCAGCCATCCGCTCTGCGTTCCTTTTGCGCCGGCCGCCGTCACCAGATTTCCAAGCAGAAACAAAAACAGCAGAAAGAAGCATTGCCGTGGAGTAAGCCCGTCACGATCCATTGTCATCCCCCCTGCCCGTCATCCGACCATATTCTGCCCCAAATGAGGTTTTTCACCCGCACCTCCACCAAAATGGGGTAATCCGCAAACAGCGACGGCCAATCGTCGCCCATGGCCGCCCATTGTTTGGGATGTGTCTGCGCGATGCGGCTGCCAAATCCCACAGCGTCACATTCCAGCCACCGCAGCCGCTCCAAAAGGGATCCGCATCGCTGTGCCAACGCCATTTCCGCTTCCGCCATCAGTGCCTCACGGTTGCTCTCGCTGTCGCTGGCTTTCAGCACCAGTTCCAGCGTCAGTTTCGCCCCCGACCGGTCGGCTTCCAGTTTTCTGTCCAATCCCATCACCTCAAACACCGCGTGCTCGGTGACCAGCGTCCCGCCGGACTTGCCCTGCATCCACATCAGGCTGCAGCTGTCCCGGGCATCCAGCACCGCAAGCATACGATCCTTTTGGAAGAGCGCCGTTCCGTCCAGCGAGCAAACCGTTTCCCCGTCCCGTTCCTCCAGCGTTAAAAACGGCAGTACGCCCTCCACTCCCTGGGCGGCCACCTGCTGATAAAAAGCCCCGGCGTCCACATCCGCGGTAATGCACTGCTTTGCGCCCGCCCGGATCATATCCTCCAGTTCCACGCTGTGCAGGTCACTGATCACCGGCTTGGCACGCATGGTCTGCGCCGCAGTGTCCTTGCAGACGGCAAGCCGCAGGGATATTGGATATTGCGTTCCCCGCAGCAGTTCCTCAAGGATCGGTTTCATGCCGTTTTGCGCCGTCTCCCTGCTGACAACAAGAACCTGCGCGTGATTGCAGTACAGCGTACGGCCGGTCATGGATACCATGTTGTTGATGCTGTCCGTGATGGTAACGCCTGTTCCACGGAGATACACGCTTTGGTTTCCTTCGCCGTCCCCCTCCGAAAGGCGGATCACTTCAGCCCCTACCTGATATCCGCCGGGATGTCCGTCCACACCGATGCCTGTGACCACCGTCAGCTGCGCGGCGTCCCGGCCGCAGCCGCACAACAGCAGTATGAGCAGCAGGCATGCCATCCGTTTGATCATAAACCCCTCCGTTTGTTCGGCGCGCGATCCGCCAGAAATCGCCCAAACCGTTTCATGGCCCAATAAGGCGGCCGTATCACGCTGTCCTCCGCACTTCCGCACTGCTGCAGCGGCAGACCGGCAAAATAAGATACCCCAAAAGAACGCTGTTCCGACAGCAGCAGAAGAATGCCGATACAGCCCAAAAGGACACCGTAAATGCCAAACCACACCGCCAGAAACATCAATACCGTGCGGCACAGAAGGGTCGCCGCTTTCAGTTTTGGCGTGATCAGGCTGCAAATGCTGGACACCGCCACAATGATAAGCACCGGCACGGAAACCAGTCTGGCGTCCACAGCGGCCTGGCCGATCACCAGACCGCCCACCACGGAAAGGCTCTGTCCCACGCTGGACGGTGTCCGCGCGCCGGCCTCACGAAGAATATCAAAGGCAAGGCTCAGCAAAAGCGCCTCCAGCAGAATGGGAAAGGGAACGCCCTGCCGTGCTTTCGCCACGCTCAAAATCAGCGGCAGCGGCATGAAGGCCTGATGGAACGCCACCAGAGAAAGATAGAGCGGCAAAACCGAGATCGCGGCGACAAACCCGGAGACGCGCAAAACACGGTTGATCCCCGCGAAGAATACATCCACATAGTAGTCCTCTCCCGACTGAAACTGCTCCAGAAACACATGAGGCACCGTCAGCGCCACCGGACTTCCGTCCACAAGCAGTGCGATGCGTCCCTCCAAAAGCTTTGCTGCCACCACGTCGGGCCGCTCGGTGGTGCCGGTGGTGCGAAACGGCGACCACCGGGCGTCACGCACAAGCTCGGCAATATAATTGCTGTCAAATACACCGTCGATGGCAATGCCGCTCAACCGTTTCCGCAGTTGCGCCAGAGCGTTTCTGTCCACCTGCCCCTCCAGATAGCATAGGCAGCAGTCGGTTTTTGTCACAGTTCCAAGTGTAAAGTACTCAAGCTTTAATGCAGTTGTGCGCAAACGCCTTCGCAGCATTGCGAGATTGTGCAGAAGTGGCTCCACAAACCCTTCCCGCGGTCCCTTCAGGTAGGTCTCACCTGCCGGCTCTGCAATCCCCCGCTTCGCAAACCCTTTGCTGCCCAGGATCAGCGCTTTACCGCAGCCGTCAACGAAAAGCACGGTATCCCCGTAAAGCAGCCCCCGCAGCACCGCCTCTACCGTTTCTTCCGTCTGGGCCTCATTGGCCTGCAGTACCTGATACTGCAGAAAATCCATGACCGAAGCGCCCCGGGGCGGCACCTCCCGCAGCAGACTGATGGGCCGAGTGATGCTTTGGTTGATCCGCAGGGAGTCCACCATCCCGTCCACAAACACCAGGCAGCACCGAACGTCAGCCACCGCCTGCGGCTGAAGGCGGTGAAGTTTTACAGTCCTGTCATTTCCAAACAGTTTCCTGATCCGCGCAATATTTTCTTCCAATACGGACGACACTTTTTCCGGCAAATCCAATCACCTCATTTTCCGTAGTTTGCCCGAAAAAGACGTAAAAAAGCACCGGTTTCCCGGTGCTTTTTCAAAGTTATTATTTCCAATAAAATACCAGAAGAATGTGCTCGCCGTCCTCCGAAACGTCATGTTCGTCCAGCACTTCCACGGTAAAGCCGCAGGCGGTCAGCTGATCGATCCAGTATTCCTCCGCCCAGGCGGCGATCTCCACATAATCACGGGAGGCGCCGTCCAATTCCGCCTGATACACAAAGTGCAGATCCACCCACTCGGGAAGGCGTTCCCGGGGACCGGTGACCTTCAGCCACTTGCGGATGGAAGGCACACGGTAGGTGTTGTCCTCGTTGGCATATTCCTGCCGCACAGGCGGCAGATCTTCTGCCATCTGTCCGGTAAGCGCGTTTGCCACCGGCGGCGCGGCATCCATGGCTCCTGTTTCGTTCCTGTCGGCGCTGTTACTGGTGACAACGCTTTGGGAGGGCGCATAGGACTCCGCACGATCCATTGCCGCCGGAGCGGTAGCCATGGGTGCGGAACCGGCGGCAGAGAACGTAGGCGCCATCACCTGCGGCGCCTCTGCCGCGGCTTCTTTTGTTACGGCAAGGTCAAGTCCGGGGACAAACCGGGCGGCAACGATTACCACAACGGCACAGGCGGCAGCACCGGCAAGGGCACGGTACCAGCGTTTACGGTAAAACGGCACAGGGGCGGCCGAGACTGTAGGAACGGATTCCGGGCAGTTCTTTTCCACATAGTCCAGTATCTGTCCATGCAGTCCCTCAGGCACCGGTTCCTCCATGTCGGCAAGCGCTTCTTTCATAGCGCGCAGCTGCTCATAGCGGGAACGGCAAGCCTGACATTCTTTCAAATGTTCTTCCAAAGGCCGACACTCTTCGGAGGGAAGCATGTCATCCAGGAAAAGGTTTATCAACAGTTCAAAATCTTCACAGGATCGCATCTGTATTCCCTCCTTTCGATAGTTTAGACGGCGATATGCCAAAAATGTTCCCACTTTGTAATAATTTTTTTCGAAGATTTTCTCTCGCCCGGGAAAGCCTGGATTTTACCGTTCCCGACTCCAGACAAAGCACCTGGGCGATCTCATCGTAGCTTAACCCCTGAATGTCCCGCAGCACGATCATCTCCCTTTGCTGCTGCGGCAGCTGGGAAATGGCTTCTGCCAGACTTTCCCGAAGATCGGCCTGCTCCACCAGCGTCTGCGGATCGTAACTCTCGTCGGCTACCTCCGCGGTGCGGTAGTCCTCCTCGTCATCGGGGATCTCCAACGGCAGCTCGTTTCTGCGGCTGCGTTTTGCCAGCATATCCTTGCAGACATTAACGCCGATGCGGTAGATCCAGGTGGAAAACTCGCTTTCCTCCTGAAATCCTGGCAAAAACCGAAATACTCTCAAAAACACCTCTTGCGAGGCATCCATCGCGTCCTCCCGGTTGCCCAGATAACGGAACGCAAGGTTATAGATTTTTCCTTCATAAGCTGATACCAGCGCGGCAAAAGCGTCACGGTCGCCTGCTTTCGCCTGCCGGACCAGCGCTTTTTCCTTCGACACGGTATCACCCCTTTACGTCGAATTGCTGCTGCTCCAGCTCCTCGCAAAGCGTGAGGAACTCCTCCAATGTATTGATTTGCGCCATGCGTGGTTTGTAGGACTTGGCCCCGCGCAGGTTGCCCAGATACCACAGCATGTGCTTGCGAAGCTCGGGCATGGCCCGGTGCTCCGCCTTCAGCTCGCAGGTCAGACGGGCGTGACGGCGCATCACCTCCAGCACTTCCGCGGCGCTGTGTTCCGGCTTGGGAAGTCCGGCCTCCAGCGCCAGACAATCCCGGAAGATCATGGGATACCCTTCGGCGCCCCGTGCGATCATGATGAAATCCGCGCCGGTCTCTGCCAGAATATCCATACAGTCCTGACCGCTCAAGGCGTCACCGCTGGCGATCACCGGCACCGATACGGCATCTTTTACCGCCTTGACCATGGATCGGTCGCTGGTACCGCTGTACATCTGCACACGGGTGCGACCGTGGACACACATGGCGTCGGCGCCGGCGGCTTCCATTCGTTTGGCGAACTCCACGCAGTTGCGGGCCTCTTCCCGGATGCCGCTGCGGAACTTCACGGTGACGGGCAGATCCACCGCCTTTTTCATGGCAGTAACGATGGCTGCCGCCCGTTCGGGGTCTCCCATCAGGGCGCTGCCGTCACCGTTGTTGAAGATTTTGGGCATGGGACAACCCATATTCACGTCCAGGAACTCCGGTTTGCAGATGGCCGCCGCGCGCACGGCGGCTTCCGCCATGATCTCCGGCTCGTTGCCGAACAGCTGGGCGCCGCAGGGGCGCTGTTCCGCCTGCATTTCCAGCAGGCTGGCGGTCTTTTTATCCTCATAGACCAGCGCTCGCGCGCTGACCATCTCGGTATAGGTCACCGCGGCGCCCTGCTCGGCGCACACCGTGCGGAAGGCCGCGTCGGTGATCCCCGCCATGGGCGCCAGGAAAAAACGGTTTTTCGGGGTAAATCCGCAAAAATCAGTCATGTTCACCCTCCCAGGTGACGGCGTATTCGCCCAGGATCTTGTCCGAAAGGTCGTTCAGATAGGACAGATTAAAGGGCGTTTCATAGTTTTTGATGCTGTGTTTACCGGCAAGCTCGTCGGTATATTCGCACAAGGGATAGATCCGGTAATATCCCTTTTGATAGTGGGTCACCGTGGGGATCACCCCGGCAGACGTAGTCTCCAACAGAGTGCCGTCCTGTTGGAAGAGCAATTCGATCTCCAGAATACCACCAAGCATAGTCACACGCTTGTGCTGATTGGACACAAAATTACCCAGGGAATACATACACAGGGTGCGGTGTCCGTCCTCCCGTTCCAGCCACGCCATGGGCTGCAGCACGTGAGGATGGGTGCCGATGATCAAGTCGGCGCCGCCGTCGCACAGAAGCTGCGCCAGTTCTTCCTGACGGGCGCCCTGTACGGTCTGGTACTCGTTGCCCCAATGCATGGAAACGATGAGATAATCGCAAACGGGACGAATGGCTTCCAGATCGGCCTTGATCTTTGCATCGTCAATCATGGAGATCTTCCACAGCTTGTCCGACGGCAGCTGATAGCCGTTCAGGCCGTAAGTATAGGACAGGAAACCGAAGCGGATCCCCTGCTTTTCCACAATGGAAAGCTGGGTGGATTCTTCCTCGGTGCGGAACGCGCCCAGAACGGCGTCAAAGGGCAGCTCATGTACCGTTTCCAGACAGGTCTCCAGACCCTTGACGCCCTTGTCCAGCGTATGGTTGGTCGCCAGATTGATCACGTTGAAACCAGCATCGATCAAAGCGTCCGCGGCTTCCAGCGGTGCCGCCAGATTGGGGTACGAACCGGCCTCACCGGTGAACATGACCTCCTGGTTGATAAAAGCGATATCGCTGCCTTCGATGATGGAACGGATGGGCTCATACACCGGTCGGAAATCATAGCCGCCTTCCACCGCGCAGGCATAGGACACCGTGTTGTGCAGCAGATTGTCACCGGCGGCAGTGATGCGGATAGAGACCGTGGGCGGTTCGGTAGGCGCCTCCGTGGGCGGTTCGGTGGGGGCTTCCGTGGCCGGCTGTGCAGGTGCTTCCGTAGGCACCGTTACCGCCGGTTGGGTTTCCTGGGGTACGTTCTCCGGCCGGATGCCGCAGCCGCACAAGAGAATACACAACGCCAAAACAGCGCTGGACAGTTTCAAAAATCGATTCATAGGATCCCTCCAGACCTATATCATAGCAAATCAACAACGGTGTTACAATGACTTTCTGCGAAGTTTTTGGAGCGTCAGGCCTAAATTCATTTTTTTAAGGAATTCATTTGACATTTTCTCGAAATAAGGCGTATAATTACTTGTTTGAAATTTTACTTTGGAGGAAGATACAATGGTTCGCAATGATCTGAGAAACATCGCTATCATTGCCCACGTCGACCACGGCAAAACGACGCTGGTGGATGAGATGCTCAAACAGGGCGGTGTCTACCGTGAAAACCAGGCCGTCGTCGACCGCGTGATGGATTCCAACGATCTGGAGCGTGAGCGCGGCATCACCATCCTGGCAAAGAACACTGCCGTTCATTACAAGGACACCAAGATCAACATCGTGGACACCCCCGGCCACGCCGACTTCGGCGGCGAGGTGGAGCGTATCCTCAAGATGGTCAACGGCGTTATCCTGCTGGTAGACGCCGCGGAAGGCCCCATGCCCCAGACTCGCTTCGTTTTGAGCAAGGCTCTGGAACTGGGCCACCGTGTTATCGTGGTGGTCAACAAGATCGACCGCCCCGACCAGCGCATCCACGAGGTGGTGGATGAGGTTCTGGAACTGCTGCTGGACCTGAACGCCACCGAGGATCAGTTCGATTCTCCCATGCTGTTCTGCTCCGGCCGTCAGGGTACCGCTTCCTATTCCCCCGACTCCGCCGGCACCGATCTGCGCCCCCTGTTCGACACCATCATGGAATACATTCCCGCCCAGGAGGTGGAGCCCGAGGCCCCCTTCCAGATGCTGGTCTCCTCCATCGACTATAACGAGTTCGTCGGCCGTATCGCCATCGGCCGCATCGAGCGCGGTACCATCAAGCAGAACCAGGAGATCGTGGTCTGCAACTATCACGCCCCCGAACAGGTCAGCAAGAAGTGTAAAGCGGTTTCTCTTTACACCTTTGACGGTCTGGGCCGCACCCCCGTTACCGAGGCCTCTGCCGGCAACATTATCGCTATGAGCGGTATCGGCGACATCAGCATCGGCGACACCATCTGCGCTCCCACCGACGTGGAGCCTCTGCCCTTCGTAAAGATCTCTGCCCCCACCATCGAAATGACCTTCTCGGTCAACGACGGCCCCTTCGCAGGCCGTGAGGGCAAGTTCGTCACTTCCCGCCAGCTGCGTGACCGCCTGTTCCGCGAGACCCTGAAGGACGTCTCCCTCAAGGTCACCGAACTGGAGGATTCCACCGACAGCTTCAACGTGGCCGGCCGCGGTGAGATGCATCTGTCCATCCTGATCGAAACCATGCGCCGTGAAGGCTACGAGTTCCAGGTCTCCCCTGCCCGCGTTCTGTACCGTGAGATCGACGGCGTTCTGTGCGAGCCTATCGAGCGACTGGTGGTGGACGTTCCCTCCGACAACGTGGGTGCCGTCATCGAAAAGATGGGCAGCCGCAAGGGCGAAATGCTGGAAATGACCCCCGTGGGCAACCGCATGAAGGTAGAGTTCCTGGTTCCCGCCCGTGGTCTGTTCGGCTACCGCAACGAGTTCCTCACCGATACCAAGGGCGAGGGCATCATGGCCTCCGTCTTTGATTCCTACGCCCCCTATAAGGGCGACGTCACCCGCCGCAACACCGGCAGCCTGATCTCCTTCGAGACCGGCGAATCGGTGACCTACGGTCTGTATAACGCCCAGGAGCGCGGCAGCCTGTTCATCGGCCCCGGCGTTCCCGTTTACGAGGGCATGGTCATCGGCATGACCCCCAAGGCCGAGGACATCATCGTCAACGTGTGTAAGCGCAAGCAGCTCACCAATATGCGTGCCTCCGGTTCGGATGATGCCCTGCGCCTCATTACCCCCAGACAGATGAGCCTGGAGCAGTGCATGGAGTTCCTTGCAGACGACGAACTGCTGGAAGTCACCCCCAAGAACCTGCGTATCCGCAAGCGCATCCTCAACGGCCAGCTCCGTATGAAGGACAAGTTCGGCAAGAAGTAAACAAAAAAGCCTGCAGCCAAACGCTGCAGGCTTTTGTTTTATTCTTCTTCGCTTTCGGCCGGGGGTTCCGCGCCGAAGGGCTTGGGATACTTTTTCGTGGTGTAGAAATAGGTCAGCAGCGCTACCGAGATCACCACACAGACACCGCCCACCAGTTGGGACGTGCGGATGCCGGTATTGCCGATATACAGGCTGTCGGTACGCAAAAACTCGGTGAGGAACCGGATCATACCGTACCAGCCGATATACATCAGCGAAAGTTCTCCACGGAACTTTCTGCGGTAGGAATACCAATGCAGGAACAAAAAGCCCGCAAGGGTCCACATAGACTCATAAAAGAAGGTGGGATGCACCGGCGCCTGACCGTTGATCACCATGCCCCAGGGCAGTTCGGTGACGCCGCCGTGGGCTTCTGCATTGACAAAATTGGCCCACCGGCCGATGGTCTGCGCCAGCAAAAAGCAGATGCTGACGAAGTCAAAAGCGCCAAGCACGTCGCCTTTGTGATGGCGGCAGAAGATCAGCATGACGATCACCGTGGCGATAATGCCGCCGTAAATGCCCAGACCTCCGTTCCAGACGGCGATGATCTCCTTGGGGTGCTGGCTGTAATAGCTCCACTGGCAAATCACATAATAGGCTCTGGCACCGACGATGGCCGCCGGCAGACACCACAGCAGGCCGTCCATCAGGTGATCCTGGGACCAGCCGAACTCCTCGCAGCGGCGCAGGCCGTAAACCGCGGCAAGGATCACCGCGGTGGTCAGGATCACGCCGTACCACATGATGTCTTTGCCAAACACCGTGAATGCCACACGGTTGATCTCAAATACCCGGTCAAACAGGTTGGGGAAGGAAATGGAATTGACCATATGGGGCGCTCCTTAACTCTTCTTGGATTTCACGGGCAGAGGGATCTGCGCCAGAATAACGGCGATGAACACCAGTGCGCAGCCGGCCAGTTCCTTCAGGGAAAGCCGTTCGTGAAGCAGCAGCCAACCGGAGAGCGCGGCAAACACAGACTCCAGACTCATCAAAAGGGTCGCAATGGTAGGATCGTCAGTATCCCGCTGACCCAGGATCTGCAGGGTATAAGCAACACCGCAGGACATAATACCGGCGTAAAGAATAGAGCCACGGGCAGCCCAGATATTCGTCAATGTGGGCTCCTCAAAGATCAGCATCAGCAAAATGGAAATCGTGCCTGCCACCAGGAACTGAACACAAGACATCAGAACACCGTTAACACCGCTGTCGGTAAAATGGTCAATGACCATAATATGCGCAGAGAAAAAGACGGCACAGACAAGCACCAAAAGATCACCGGTGCCGACAGAGAATCCTTCTTTTACGCAAAGGAAATAGAAACCCGCAACGGCAATGGCGACGCACAGCCAAATGATTTTGGGAACTTTCTTTTTAATGAAAACACCCATCAGCGGGACGATAACAATGTAAAGCGCGGTAATGAATCCTGCCTTACCTGCAGTGGTCATGCTGACACCAAATTGCTGAAAAGAGCTTGCTACACACAACACAACGCCACAAAAAACGCCGCCGATCAGAGATCTTTTGTTGGTAGCTTTTTGTGTTTCCGAAGACATGCGTTCACTTGCCGGTTTCATTATATCAAACAAAACGATCACCGGGATCAGCACCAGACCGCCGATCAAGGTTCGGATACCGTTGTAGGTAAAAGGCTGGACGTGCTCCATACCGGCACTCTGTGCCACAAAGGCAGTGCCCCAGATCAGGGCCGTCAAAAGCAGCATCAAATTGCCGCGCATTTTCTTGCTCATGGGAGTTCCTCCGTTTTGCTAATATTTCCATATGATTATACCGAAACACTGCGGTTTTTACAAGACCTATTGGTTGCACAATCAACTTTCCTGTGGTATTCTGTTGCCATGCAAACCATCAACAGGAGGAATTTTCATGTCTGAAAACCGTATTCCAAAGCGATCCGAAGTAAAGAAAGAAAACACCTGGGCCGTGGAGGACATCTTCCCTTCCGATCAGGCCTGGGCTGAAGCATATGAGCAGCTGCAGGTCCTGCCCGCGCAGGCCGCCGCCTTCAAGGGCAAGCTGGGCAGCAGCGCTGCCGATCTGCTGACCTTTTTCAAAGAGCGTGACGACGCGTCCTACCGTATGGGCCTGCTGTTCAACTACGCCTCCCGCAAGGGCGACGAGGATACCGGCAACGGCTTCTATCAGGATATGCGCAACAAGGCCATGTCCCTGATGGTGAACCTCAACAGCGCCTCCGCCTATGCCACTCCCGAGATACTGGCCATCGATGAAGATGTGCTGCAGGGCTTCTATGCCGCAGAGCCCCAGCTGGAAGTCTACCGCCGCCCCATCGAGAAGATCCGCCACCAGAAGGAACACACCCTTTCTCCCGCCGAAGAGGCCCTGCTGGCCGCTGCCGGTGAGATCTCCAAAGCCGCCGACTCCATCGGCTCTGCCTTCCGCAACGCCGACCTGCGTTTCCCCTCCGTGGAGGACAGCCAGGGCAATACCCGTCAGCTGACCCAGGAGAGTCTGGTGGCCTGCCTCCGCAGCACCGATGACATCCTGCGCAAGAACGCCTTCGAGACCTTCTACACCACGCTGCACGGCTTCCGCAACTCTATCGCCACCACTCTGGACGCCCAGTTCCGCCAGCTGAAGTTCTTCGCCAAGACCCGCAAGTACCAGTCCACTTTGGAGGCCTCTCTGGACAAGACCGAGGTGCCCGTGGCCGTTTACCACAGCCTCATCGAGGCCGTCCACAACAATATGGACAAGATGTACCGCTACATGGCCCTGCGCAAGAAGCTCATGGGCGTGGACGAGTTGCATATGTACGACCTGTACACCCCCATCGTCAAGGAAGCCTCTGCCGAGATCCCCTTTGACCAGGCCAAGGACACCGTTCTGGAGGCCCTGCAGGTGCTGGGCGAGGACTACACCGCCATGCTGAAGGAAGGCTTTGAAAACCGCTGGATCGACGTTTACGAAAACGAAGGCAAGCGTGGCGGCGCCTACTCCGCCGGCGGCTTCCCCCACCCCTATGTGCTGCTGAACCACAAGAACGATCTGGGCAGTATGTTCACCCTGGCCCACGAGATGGGCCACGCCCTGCACAGCTATTACTCCTGCAAGAATCAGCCGCTGTGCACCGCCAACTACGTGATCTTCGTGGCCGAGGTGGCCTCCACCTGCAACGAGGTGCTGATGATCCAGCATCTACTGAACAAGACCACCGACAAGAAGCAGCGCGCCTATCTGGTCAACCACTTCCTGGAGAAGTTCCGCACCACCCTGTACCGCCAGACCATGTTCGCCGAGTTCGAACTGTTCATGGGCAAGGCCTGCGAAGCCGGTCAGACCCTCACCGCCGATCTGCTGTGCAAGGAATATCACCGTCTGAATCAGTTGTACTACGGTGACAATGCCGTCATCGACGAAGGCATCGCCATGGAGTGGGCCCGAATCCCCCACTTCTACTACAACTATTACGTCTTCCAGTACGCCACCGGCTTCTCCGCCGCCATTGCCATCGCCATGCGCATTCTGAAGGAAGGCGCCCCCGCCGTGGAGGATTACAAGAAGTTCCTTTCCTCCGGCGGCAGTCAGGATCCCATGTCCCTGCTGAAGATCGCCGGCGTGAATATGGCTTCCCCCGCTCCCGTGGAGCAGGCTCTGGAGCTGTTCGGTCAGCTTCTGGACGAAATGGAGCAGCTCGTCGGCTGATTTGTTAACCCATGATAAAAGGCAGACCCAAACGGGTCTGCCTTTTGTTATGGTATTGCCCCAGCAATAGGGTTTGTAAAGGTGAAATTACTTTTCGTTTTGAAATTTTAACGCCTTTTTGCCAATGTTCTGTCACCACACCCCTGTAACCTGTGGATTAATTCACATTTTCCACAGAGTTTTCCCCAAAAAAGGTGTCATTTTTTGAAAACAGACAGTTATACCGCCTTTACAAAAGGGTCTCACGATCCAGGGAGCGGTACTGGATCGCCTCGGCTATATGCATATGGGAGATGCGTTCTTCCCCCGCCAGATCGGCGATGGTGCGTGCCACCTTCAGGATGCGGTCATGGGCCCGGGCAGACAAACCCAGACGGTCAAAAGCGCCTGCCATCAGTTCCTGTGCCTCGGCCGTCAGCGGGCAGTGCTGCGCCATCATACCGGGCGTCAGTTGGGCGTTGCAGTGCACGCCGGTACCGGCATAGCGTTCCCGCTGCAGTGCCCGGGCTGCGTTGACACGGGCACGGATGGCCTCGGAGCTTTCGGCGGGCCGACGCTCACGAAGCTGATCGTAAGCCACGCTGCTCACCGGCACATGCAGGTCGATGCGGTCCAGCATGGGGCCGGAGATCCGTTTGCGGTAGCTCCGGATGCTTTGATCGGTACAGGTGCACCGACCGGAAGGATGGCCGAAATAGCCGCATTTACAGGGGTTCATGGCGCACACCAGCATAAACCGGCTGGGATAGGTAAAGCTGCCCGCGATGCGGGAAACCGTCACCACACCGTCCTCCAACGGCTGGCGCAGCACCTCGATGGCATCCCGGCGGAACTCCGGGATCTCGTCCAGAAACAGCACGCCGTTGTGGGACAGGGATACCTCACCGGGACGGGGACGGCCGCTGCCGCCGCCCGAAAGGCTCACCGGGGACACCGTGTGATGCGGACTGCGGAACGGACGGTTCAGCAGCATGGGCGTTCCACTCTCCAAAAGGCCTGCCACCGAATACACCTTGCTGGTTTCCAGCGACTCCTCCAGCGTCATATCGGGTAAAATGGAAGGCAGGCGCTTGGCCAGCATACTTTTACCGCTGCCGGGCGGGCCGATCATCAGCACGTGGTGGGAGCCAGCCGCCGCGATCTCCAGCGCCCGTTTGACCATTCCCTGCCCCATCACATCGGCAAAATCCAGGCCTTCCGGCCGCTGCGTGACGAAAGTGTAGGGCGGTTCCGCGGGGATCCGGATCTCCCCCCGAAGATGGGCCGCCAACTGAAGGACATCCCGTACGGGGATCACCGTCAGTTCATCGCAGACACTGGCCTCCGCGGCGTTATTCTCGGGAACAAACAGTGTTTTCATGCCGGCATCCCGTGCCGCCAGCGCCATGGGCAGCACACCGGTGGAGGGCCGCAGGCGGCCTTCCAGACTCAATTCACCGATGAAGCAGGCATCCTCCGGCGGCAGAGGCAGCTGCTTGGAAGCGCAAAGAACGCCCACAAGGATGGGCAGATCGTAGATGGGACCTTCCTTTTTCAGTTCTCCGGGCGCGAGA
>JAFYPP010000037.1 GCA_017559995.1 Clostridia bacterium
GAGCGTGACATGGCCGCCGGCAACAAGACTCTGGGCAAGTTCCACCTGGACGGCATCCCCGCCGCTCCCCGTGGTGTGCCCCAGATCGAGGTCACCTTTGACATCGACTCCAACGGTATCGTCAACGTTTCCGCCAAGGATCTGGGCACCGGCAAGGAGCAGAAGATCACCATCACTTCTTCCACCAACCTGAGCCAGGACGACATCGAGCGCGCCGTGAAGGAAACCGAGCAGTTCGCCGCTGAGGACAAGAAGCAGAAGGAAGCCGTCGACGCCCGCAACGAGGCCGAGTCCCTGGTCTACCAGACCGAGAAGTCTCTGGGCGAGCTGGGCGACAAGATCTCCGCCGACGAAAAGGCCTCTGTGGAGACCGCCGTCAACAAGCTGAAGGAGACCCTGAAGGGTTCCGACGTGGAGGCCATCAAGGCTGACGCCGAGGCTCTGAAGCAGGCCTTCTACGCCATCGCCGAGAAGATGTACGCCCAGGCCAATCCCCAGGGCGGTGCCGATTGCGGCGCCGACTGCGGCAGCTGCGGCGGCCAGACCGGCCCCAACGGCGAGACCGTCTACGACGCCGACTACAAGGTCGTGGACGACGAAGAGCACAAGTAAGCAATTTCGATACAGGGCAAGCGGGGCACAGGCCCCGCTTTGCCTGCCTTTACATCGTGAGATAATAGGAGAGCAGATATGGCTGAACAGCGCGATCTTTATGAAGTCCTGGGCCTGCAGAAGGGCGCCAGCGACGACGAAATCAAAAAAGCCTATCGCAAACTGGCGAAAAAATACCATCCCGACCTGAACCCCGGCGACAAGACCGCCGAGGAGAAGATGAAGGAAGTCAACGGTGCCTATGAGGTGCTGTCCGACGCCGATAAAAAGGCTCGCTACGATCAGTACGGCTTTGCGGGCATCGATCCCAACTATGCCGGCGGCGGCGCGGGCGGCTTCGGCGGTTTCCAGGATTTTGACCTGGGCGACATCTTCGGCTCCATGTTCGGCGGCGGCTTTGGCGGCGGCTTCGGCGGCCAGCAGACCCGGCAGAACGGCCCCCGCAAGGGCGAAAACCTCCGTGTCAGCCTGACCCTGACCTTCGAGGAGGCGGTTTTCGGCTGCGAAAAGAGCGTCAGCATCACCCGCAACGAGGCCTGTAAGGACTGCGGCGGCAGCGGCGCCAAGGCCGGCACCACCCCCGAGACCTGTCCCGTTTGCCGGGGCATGGGTCAGGTGAAGTCCACCCAGCGCACCCCCTTCGGCGTCTTTTCCACCAATGCCCCCTGCCAGAACTGTCACGGCACCGGCAAGATCATCAAGGAGCCCTGTCCCACCTGTAAGGGTGAGGGCAAGACCCGCAAGACCCGCACCATTCAGGTGAAGATCCCCGCCGGCATCGACGACGGTCAGACCATTTCCCTGCGCGGCGAGGGCAACGGCGGTTCCAACGGCGGCCCCGCCGGCGATCTGTACGTCACTGTCCGGGTGAAGGAGCACAAGATGTTCCAGCGTGACGGACAGGATATCATTCTGGAGATGCCCATTTCCTTTGCCCAGGCGGCTCTGGGCGCCACCCTCACCGTGCCCACCGTGGACGGCAAGGTGCAGTACGACCTGCCCGAGGGTACCCAGACCGGCACGGTGTTCCGCCTGCGGGGCAGCGGCGTGCCCAATATCAACGGCCGCGGCCGGGGCGATCAGTACGTGAAGGTCACCGTGGAGGTGCCCCGCAACCTGTCCGCCGAGCAGAAGGAACTGCTGCGCAAGTTCGATGACGATATCGACGACTGCTACAGCGAAAAGGGCGGCTTCTTCAAGAAAATGAAGGACCTGTTCAATAAAGACTGAAAAGAGATCCCACCGATGAACATCGGTGGGATTTTTTATATGCAAAGTTTGTATTTTTTGCCAAAATATCTTGTAACAGCCCCCCGTGTTTGGTATAATGTTCGGTGATAAAAATATAAATTTGGAGTGCGGAATGAAAAAGAAAAAATGGCTGCTGTCAGCCGATCATAGCGCCTGCGCGGAAAAGATGGCCGGGGAGCTGGAGCTCAGCCGGCTTACTGCTCGTGTATTGGCTGCGAGAGGCTTTGACACCAAAGAAAAGGCCAACGATTTCATGACCCAGTCGGTGGAGGGCATCCACGATCCGTTCCTGCTGAAGGATATGGATACGGCTGTGGCCGAGATCCGTCAGGCCATTGCAAACAAGGTCAAGATCGCCGTGTACGGCGACTACGATGTGGACGGCGTCACCGCCACCTGCATCATGATCCAGTACCTCAAGAAGATGGGTGCCGACTGCACCTACTACATCCCTGACCGTCTGGAGGAGGGTTACGGCCTCAATGTGGCCGCCATCCAGAGCCTCTATGACGAGGGCTGCCGTCTGCTGATCACGGTGGACAGCGGCATCACCGCCGACGAGGAGGCGGAGTACGCCCGCAGCATCGGCCTGCGGCTGATCATCACCGATCACCATGAGTGCAAGGAGACCCTGCCCGCCGCCGCCGCGGTGGTCAATCCCCGCCGTATGGACAGCGAATATCCCTTCCGGGAGCTGGCCGGTGTCGGCGTGGCCTTCAAGGTCATCTGCGCGCTGGAAAAGGATCGCCCCATCGAAGAACTGCTGGAGGAGTACGCCGATGTGGTGGCGGTGGGTACCATCGCCGACGTGATGCCCCTGGTGGGGGAGAACCGCATCATCGTTTCCTACGGTCTGCGTTATTTGCAGAATACCCGCAATTACGGCCTGCGCTCGCTGATGCAGAAGCTGGGCCTGGATACCAAAGTCGTCACCTCCAACGCCGTCAGCTTCACCATGGCGCCCCGTATCAACGCGGCCGGCCGCCTGGGCGGTGCCAGCAGCGCCGCGCGGATGTTCCTCACCGAGGACTCCCGGGAGGCCGCCGGTCTGGCCGAGCATCTGTGTGACCTGAATCACCGCCGCCAGGAAGAGGAAAACGGCATTTACGAGCAGATCATGTCCCGCCTGAAGGTACAGCCCGAGCTGACCCGGGGCAAGACCCTGGTTTTGTGGGATGACGGCTGGCACAATGGCGTCATCGGCATCGTGTCCTCCCGTCTGTCCGACCGGTACGGCGTGCCCTGCGTGCTGATCTCTATGACCGGCGACAGTGGCAAGGGCTCCGGCCGCAGCATCAAGGGCTTCAACCTGTATGCCGCTTTGGAGAAGAACGCCCACCTGCTGGAGAAGTACGGCGGCCACGAGCTGGCCGTGGGCCTCACCGTCAAGCGGGAAAATCTGGAGGCGCTGCGCAGCGCTCTGGAAGAGTACGCCGCCGTGGATCGGGAAGAGGAGATCACTCCCTGCGTCAACGTGGACTGCCGGGTGGAACCCCAGGAACTGACCCTGCGGGAGGTGCGCGGCCTGGCGGCGCTGGAGCCTTTCGGCATGGGCAACCCCCAGCCGGTGTTCCTGATGAACGATGTGCGCATCGAGGAGATCACTCCCATCAGCCACGATCGCCATATCAAGCTGCACCTGAGCAAGCAGGGCCGCAATTTCTACGCTTTCGTATTCGGCATGGGCGCCAAGAGCTGCCAGTTCGTCAAGGGCGACCTGCTGGATATCGTGTTTTCCGCCGAGATCAACAGCTACCGCGGCAATGAAAACGTGCAGCTGGTGATCAAGGACGTGAAGTGGGCCGAAGGGGAAGAGGCCGCCGACCGGCTGGCCTGGGATACCTGGCGGGCCTTCCGTGACGGCCGTGAGATCGGCCGCGCCGAGGCCGCGCTGCTCTGTCCCACCCGGGACGACCTGGTGGCGGTGTTCCGCCACGTGAAGGCCAATGCCGAAGAGGGCATTCTGGTCACCCCCGCCGCCACGCTGTACCGCAAGGTGCGGTATGAGGCAAAGGCATGCACCTCCATGAACGTGGGCAAGCTGCTGACCTGTCTGGATGTGTTTACCGAGTGCGGCATTTTCTCTTATGAACAGAACGGCGAGGACCTGTCGGTCCGCGTCATGGATTATCAGGGCAAGGCCGACGTCAACGGTTCGGTCGTGCTCAAAACGCTGATGGCAGTATTGAAGGGTTAAACGTATGAACGAACAGGAAATGCGGGAATATCTGGAAGGACTGAACGAGCAGATCCGGCAGATCGCCGCCGGCTTCCCCGAGGAAGAGGGCGAAAAGATCCTCCGGGCTTACAGCTATGCCTATAAGCACCACGAGGGCCAGCTGCGCAAGAGCGGCGAGCCGTATATCATGCACCCCGTGGCGGTGGCTGTCAACATCGCGCAGATGGACCTGGACGCCGAGTCCATCATGGCCGGTCTGCTGCATGACACCATCGAGGATACCGAGGCCAACTACGCCGAGGTGGCCAAGGAGTTTGGCGAGGCTGTCGCCATGCTGGTGGACGGCGTTACCAAGCTGACCCAGATGGAGCACACCAGCTACTCCACCAAGGAGGAGCAGCAGGTGGAGGACCTGCGCAAGATGTTCATCGCCATGGCAAAGGACATCCGCGTGGTGATGATCAAGCTGGCCGACCGCCTGCACAATATGCGCACCATCCAGTTCCAGCGGGAGCAGAAGCAAAAGGACATCTCTGTGGAGACCATGGAGATCTACGCGCCTCTGGCACACCGTCTGGGTATGCAGATGGTCAAACTGGAGCTGGAGGACCGCTGCCTGAAGATCCTGGACCCCGTGGGTTATCAGGAGATCTCCGACTATCTGGAGGAGCAGAACCACGGCTTTGCCGATTTCCTGGACGAAACCAAGGCACGCATCATCGAGAAGCTGGACCAGGTGGGCATCCAGTGCCAGGTCAAGGCCCGGCTCAAGAGCGTGTACTCCATTTACCGCAAACTGTACGGACAGAATCTGAGCTTTTCCGAAATGTACGATATCTGCGCCACCCGTGTTATCGTCAAATCTCTGGCCGACTGCTACAACGTGCTGGGTCTGATCCACGACCTGTATAAGCCGGTGCCCGGCCGTTTTAAAGACTATATCAGTACCCCCAAGCCCAACGGCTACCAGAGCCTGCACACCGTGGTCATCGGTACCGAGGGCATCCCCTTCGAGGTGCAGATCCGCACCGACGAGATGGACCACCGTGCCGAGTACGGCATCGCCGCCCACTGGAAGTACAAGAACGGCCTGAAGGGCGGCCATAAGGAAGAAACCTTCGCCTGGGTCCGCCAGCTGATCGAAAGCCAGCAGGACTCCGACGCCACCGACTTCATCAAGAACGTCAAGACCGATATGTTTGCCGATGAAGTTTACGTCTTTACCCCCCGGGGCGACGTGATCAACCTGCCCAAGGGCGCTACCCCCATCGACTTTGCCTACGCCATCCACTCGGCGGTGGGCAACCGGATGACGGGCGCTAAGGTCAACGGCCGCATCGTGCCCATCGACTGCGAGCTGCACAGCGGCGAGATCGTGGACGTCATCACCTCCAAAAACTCCACCGGCCCCAAGCGTGACTGGATGCACATCGTCAAGACCAACGGCGCCCGCACCAAGATCAAGCAGTGGTTCAAAAAGGAGCGCCGGGAAGAAAATATCGAGCAGGGCAAGGCCGTGCTGGAGCGGGAACTGCGCGCCAATCTGGTGTACGACCACTTCCAGCAGCCCGAGATGCAGGAACTGATCTGCAGCCGCATGAATGTCCCCGATCTGGAGGAACTGTACGCCGGTATCGGCTACGGCGGCGTGGCGCTGTCCCGTGTCATCGCCAAGATGAAGGACGAGGTCTCCCGCATCAAGGCCGCCGAGGCCAAGGAGGCCAAGCTGGCCGCCGCCCTGGCTGCCAAGCCCCGCAAGGCGGTGGGCGACACCGGCGTCATCGTGGAAGGCCTGGACAACTGCATGGTGAAGTTTGCCAAGTGCTGCGCTCCCGTGCCCGGCGATCCCATCATCGGCTTTATCACCCGCGGCTACGGCGTGTCGGTGCACCGTCAGGATTGCGCCAACGCCAAGACCTCTGCCCGCACCCCCGGCGAGGAGGGCCGCTGGATCCGCACCGAATGGGCGCAGGAGGAAGAAAAGCACCATTATCACACCGGCATCAAGATTGCCGGCAAGAGCCGTGTGGGCATCTTCAACGACGTGCTCACCAACTTGAGCAACATGAAGATCAACGTGTCCGAAATGACCGCCCGTGACGATGAAAACGGCAACTGTGAGCTGTATCTCACCATCACGGTGTATGATAAGGGCCAGCTGGAGTTCGTCATCAACCGCCTGATGCGGGTCAGCGGCGTGTTCGAGGTCAAGCGCATCGTTGCCGGCGGCTAAATCCAACAACCCAAAGGGAGGGGCTTTGCTCCTCCCATTTTTCAAATAACAGATAAGGAGATTTATCATATGAGAGCAGTGATCACCCGGGTCAGCCGGGCCTCCATTACCATCAACGGCGTGCCCGGCGGCGCCATGGACAAGGGATTCGTGGTTCTGGTGGGTGTCAAGCCGGAGGACACCGAAAAGGAAGCCGCCTATCTGGCCAAAAAATGCGCCGAGCTGCGGGTGTTTGAGGACGAAAACGGCAAGATGAACAAGGCCCTTGCCGACGTGGGCGGCACCATGATGGTGGTGAGCAACTTCACCCTCTATGCCGACTGTTCCCACGGCCGCCGGCCGGACTTTTTCCGTGCCGCCAAGCCGGACATCGCCATCCCGGTGTATGAGCATTTCCTGAAGGAGATCCGCGCACGGGAGATCCCCCTGATCACCGGTGAGTTTGGCGCCGATATGGCCATCGACCACGTGAACGACGGCCCGGTGACCATCCTGATGGACACCGACCTCATGCTGAAAAAAGGAGAGTAACGCCATATGATCATCAAACCGGTCATCGTTGGTTGGCTGCGTACCAACTGCTATATTCTGGGCGACGAGGCCACCAAGACCTGCGCCATTATCGATCCCGGCCAGAAGGCCGACCAGATCCTGGCGGCGGTCGCTGAACTGGGTTATGAAGTGAAACTGATCCTGCTGACCCACGGTCACTACGACCACGTTATGGCGGTGCCCCAGATCGTCAAGGCCACCGGCGCCAAGGTCTATATCCACAAAAAAGACCAGTGGCTGCTGGAGTGCGACGAGGTGCTGCGCTACGGCACCCGTGCCGAAGGCTACACCGTGCCCCACATCGACGGTTTCCTGGAGGACGGACAGACCATCAAGCTGGGCGAACTGGACATCCGTGTGCTGCACACTCCCGGCCACACCGCCGGCTGCTGCGTGTTCCTGTGCGGCGATGCCATGTTCAGCGGCGACACCCTGTTCCAGGAGTGCTGCGGCCGTACCGATCTGGAGACCGGCAGTCTGGAGGATATCCTCAAGAGCCTCAAGCGACTGGCCCAGCTGGAGGGCAACTATCGGGTGCTGCCCGGACACGAGGGCTTTTCCTCTCTGGAGTACGAGCGCCAGTACAATCCCTACATCCGTGAGGCGATGAGACGATGAAATACGCCCTTCAGGGTCACGACCGTGACAACGGCGTGCAGGAGATGCTCATCTCCCTGCTGCCCGACGAAAGCCACGACAAGGCGGAGGAACTCACCGGCGAGGGCTGCTTCAGCCGCGCCTGGGAGGAGAACGGCGAGATCTGCGCCTCCGCCCGCATCGTCCGTGGGGAAAAAGAAGGCTTTTTTGAGGCGCGCAAGCCCATTCCCACCGAAACCGACGGGGAAGAGTACAAGCGCGTGCTGACCTGGTGCGTCAAAACGGCGGTCTATCAGGCGCTGGTGCCCCTGCTGGACAAGCGTCCTGCCTGGGGCAGCATGACGGGCGTCAAACCCGCCAAGCCTGCCCGTCTCGCCATCCGGGAGGGCATGGATCCCACCCAGCTGGACGCCTGGCTGGACACCCACTACGATGTCACCGAAAACCGCCGCAAGCTGTGCATCCGCGCCGCGGAGTATTCTCTGTCCGCCGAGGACAGCCTGCTCCCCCGGGAGACCCAGCTGTATATCGGCATCCCGTTCTGCCCGGCAAAGTGCAGCTACTGCTCCTTCGTCAGCAACGATATGACCCGTTGGGGCCATATGGTGCAGCCCTATGTGGACTGCCTGCTGAAGGAGGTGGAGGCGGCAGGCAAACTGCTGCGGGAGAACGGCATCCCTCTGGGTTCCATCTATATCGGCGGCGGCACCCCCACCACGCTGAACGAGGGGCAGCTGGAAGCCCTGCTCACCGCCGTGGATACCCATTTTGACCGGTCTGTCTGCCGGGAATACACCGTGGAGGCCGGTCGTCCCGAGACCATCACCGAGGAAAAACTGCGGATCATGGCCGCGCATAAGGTGACCCGCATCTCCATCAATCCCCAGACCATGAACGACAAGGTGCTGGAGGGCGTTGGCCGCCGCCACACCGCCGAGGACATCGTCCGCTGCTACGAAATGGCCCGCAAGGTGTCTGATTTCGTCATCAATATGGACCTCATCGCCGGTCTGCCCGGGGACAACGATGACGGCCTTGTCGACAGTGTCCGCCGGGTGGCGGCGCTGGATCCCGATAACATCACCATCCACTGTCTGGCCCGCAAGCGTGGCGCGCGGCTGTATTTCGGCCCCACCGGCGAGCTGCCCTCCGAAACGCTGGACGCCTGCTACGCCATTCTGGAGGACAAGGGTTTTGAGCCCTACTACCTCTACCGCCAGAAGTACATGGCCGGAGGCCTGGAAAACGTGGGCTTCTGCAAAAAGGGCACCGCCAGCCATTACAACATCTGCATGATGGAGGAGTTGTCCGATGTTATCGCGTTGGGTTCGGGCGGTGTGTCCAAGCTGTGTTCCCAGGGCGGCCGCAAGGTCAACCGTGTGGTCAACCCCAAGTTCCCCAAAGAGTATATCGAGCGCATCGACACCATCGTGAAAGGCAAGGAAGAACTGCTGGACGAGTGATCCGCCAAAGAAGGGAGTGCTGCCTGTGAAAATATCACGGAAAAAGAAACAACTTTATAAGACGCTGGAAGTGCTGGGAATCGTTTTGTTTGTGGGCACGCTGGTCGTGACGCTGCTACTGGCGATGGTGGGCGTTGACATCGGAAACGCCTACGGCAGCGGCATCCTGATGTTGGTGGGAGCTGCCGTGGGGAGTATGGGCGTGGGCGGACGGTCAAACCTGTACCGCTGCCCGGTCTGCAAACGCAAGCTGCTGGTACAGCAGCAGATTTTCAAAACGTCTGTCATGAACAAACTCCCGGAAGTGTGTCCCTGCGGCTGGCGCGTGGAAATTGAAGAAGAATAACAAAAAGCGGCTCTTTCGAGCCGCTTTTTTCTTACTTCAATTCCACTACCTCAAACACCGTCAGCACGCCGTCACGGACGGTGAAGCGCACATCGTGTCCCGCAAAGGCCACGCCGTACTTGCGCTCGGGATCGTCGTGATACTGGGGCCGGGGATCCTGCCGCAGTACCTCCACAATGGCCTCCTGCTTGGACTTGGGAAAGATATTCAGCAGGGTTTCGGGGAAAACTACCTGCAAGCTGTAGTCCTTTACATCCTCCGCAAATCCGCCTCTTGCGTCGGGATGGCTGTCCACATAGGGCAGATAGGGCTTGATGTCATAGATGGGCGTTCCGTCCCGCAGGTCCACGCCGGACACGTGAATCACCGGACCCTGATGCTCGGTGAGTTCCACCTTTTCCAGCCGCACCGAACTGAGTCCGATGGGGTTGGGCCGGAAGGGGGAACGGGTGGCAAAAACACCCATGGCGGTGTTTCCGCCCAGCCGGGGCGGCTTGACGGTGGCCGACCAGTTGTCCTTTTCGGGCACCTGAAACTTCCAAAGCAGCCACAGATAGTCGTAGTCCTCCATGCCTTTTACCGCGTCGGGGCTGCGGTACTCCGGTTCGAACACGATGGTGCCCTTGAGGCTTTCCACCAGGCCGCTCTGCCGGGGGATGCCGAACTTCTGGGGGAAGTCGGTGTGGATATGCGCAATGATCTTCATAAAACCGCTCCAAATCATTTGATAAAGCCATTATACGGGATTTTTTGCCCCGTGGCAAGTGCAAAGGCTTTCCGGAAAATGATTGCGAAAGAACGGTGAATATGATATAATTGTCCTAATTAAAACGAAAGTTCAATTTGTTCGATAGAGAGGAGCCTTATCATGGATGAAAAAGTGAGAGAATTGCTGGAAAAAGCAAAGCTGACCGCCGGCCTGGCCGCTGACGGTGCCGTGAAGGCTGCCGGCGCGGTTTCCCAGAAGGGCACCCAGCTGGTGGAAAAGACCAAGCGCAGTTTTCAGGTGTTTGACCTGAACAACGAAGTGGAATTGCTGATGCGTGAGATCGGCCGTATGATCTATCTGACCCATACCGGCGCCGAGACCGACGAGGCCGCTCTGGAAGAAAAGCTGGCCCAGATCGACGAAAAGTATGCCCAGATCGCCGAACTGAAGGCTGCCCAGGAGGCCGAAAAGACCACCACTGTCTGTCCCGTCTGCGGCAAGGCCTGCGACAAGAACGATCTGTATTGCCGTATCTGCGGCGAGAAGCTGCAGTAACCATCAAACCAAAAGCGCAGGGGAAGGCTCTCCTGCGCTTTGTATTCGGAAAGGAGCCGCTATGTTACCGTATTCCTGTTACGAAGAGAGCGCCGCCGCCATTCGGGCGAAGATCGGCGATTTTCAGCCGCAGGTGCTGATGATCCTGGGTTCCGGCCTGGGTTTTTTGGGCGATGAAGTGGAAGACGCCGTCGTCATCGATTACCGGGATATCCCCCATTTCAAGGTGTCCACTGTTTCCGACCACAAGGGACAGCTGGTACTGGGCAAACTGCAGGGCGTGGAGGTGGTCGTCATGCAAGGCCGTCTCCACTATTACGAGGGCTACACCCCCGAAGAGATCGCCTATCCCGTTCGGGTGGCCAAGCTGCTGGGCGTGCACACCATGATCGTCACCAACGCCGCCGGCGCCATCAACACCGCTTTCCGGGTGGGTGATCTGATGCTCATCGAGGACCATATCCGCGTCATGGGCGAAAGCCCCCTCCGTGGCGAAAATCTGCCCCAGTTCGGCCCCCGTTTCTGTGATATGACCACCACCTACGATCCCGAACTGCGGAAGATGGCCTTTGAAAAGGCCAAGGCTATGGACCTGGGCGTGCAGCAGGGCGTGTATTTCTATTTCGCCGGACCTCAGTTTGAGACCCCTGCCGAGATCCGGATGGCCCGCGCCGTGGGCGGTGACGCCGCCGGTATGTCCACCGTGTACGAGGCCATCACCGCCAATCATTGCGGTATCCGCACCTTGGGTATTTCGCTGATGACCAACATGGCCGCCGGCATCCTCAACCAGAAACTGTCGGGCGAAGAGGTCAACGAGGCCGCCGAGCGGGCGCAGGAGAGCGTCTCCGCGCTGGTACGCGCCTGTTTGCCCGAACTTGTGAAGTAAGGAGAACCCCCATGCTGGATACTTTGATCAAAAACGTTACCGCCGTCACCATGGATGACGAAAAAAATATCTTCGCTGACGCCTTTATCGGCATCAAGGACGGCAAGATCACCTATGTGGGCACCGACCTGCCTGCCGAGGAGGCCGCCCGGGTGATGGACGGTCGGGGCATGATCGCCATGCCCGGTCTGGTGAACACCCATTCCCACGCCGCCATGTCCCTGATGCGGGGCTACGCCGACGACTATGTGCTGCAGGAGTGGCTCAACGACCACGTGTTCCCCATTGAGGGCAAGCTGGTTCCCGATGATGTGTACTGGGCCATGCTGTGGACCCAGGCCGAGATGCTGGCCTGCGGCACGGTGGCCTATACCGATATGTATATGCATCTGCCCAAGATGGCCCAGGCTGCCGTGGACGGCGGTCTGTACGCCAACATCTCCAACGGCGCCATGTGTTTCAACCCCGCCGGTTACGACTTTGACACCGACGGCGTCACCAAACAGAATCTGGAAGTGCTGGAGAAGTTCCACGGCGCCGACAACGGCCGTGTGAAACTGGACGTGTCCATCCACGCCGAATACACCAGCTTCCCCGGCCTGTGGCAGGATTTTTCCAAGTTTGCCGGAGAAAACGGCCTGAATATGCACATCCACCTGTCGGAGACCAAGAGCGAGCATGAAGGCTGTATCGCCAAGTACGGCAAGACGCCTGCCGCCGTGCTGGCCGAAAACGGCGTGTTCGACACCCGTACTACCGCGGCCCACTGCGTCTGGCTGTCGGAGGAGGACATGGATCTGCTGCGGGAAAAGCAGGTCACCGTGGCCCACAACCCGGTGAGCAATCTCAAACTGGCCTCCGGCATTGCCCCCGTCTGCAAGATGCGGGAAAAGGGCGTTCGGGTTGCTCTGGGCACCGACGGCGTGTGCTCCAACAACAACCACGACCTGTTTGAGGAGATCAAGCTGGCCGCCCTGCTGCAGAAGGGCACCACCGGCGATCCTCGTGTGATCCCCGCTTACGACGCCCTGTATATGGCCACCCGTGCCGGTGCCTTTGCCCAGGGCAGAGAGCAGGAGATCGGCCAGCTGAAGGCCGGTTTTGATGCCAGTCTGATCCTGGTGGATACCAAGAAGCCCGGTATGTACCCGGTGCACAATCCCGTGTCCACCCTGGCTTATTCCGCACGGGGCGGTGACGTGTATCTCACCATGGTGCGGGGCAAGGTGCTGTATGAGAACGGTACCTATACCGCCCTGGATATCGAAGCCATCCGTCAAAAGATGGAACCCATTCTGAACCGCCTGTTCCGCGCATAAATTTGTGTCAGCTTATCATAAGGAGGACACCGGTTTGAGCAGGCAAAAGAACAGGAGCTTTTTCGGCGGCACGCTGGTGCTGATGCTTTCGGGCATTCTGGTAAAGGTCATCGGCGCCTTTTTCTCCATTCCGCTGGCAAATCTTTACGGCGCTGACGGAAATGACATTTTTATCAGCGCATACTACGTCTATACCGCCATGTATGTGGTCTCCTCCGCCGGTCTGCCGGTGGCGGTGTCCAAAATGGTGTCCGAGGCCCGCGCGCTGGGCCGGGGCAGGGAAGTGCGTGCCATCGCCCGGGTGACGGCAGTCACCTTTGTGGTTTTGGGTTCGGTGCTGACGCTGGCCATGGTGCTGCTGGCCGACCGCATCTGTCTGTTCATCGGCGGCAGCTGCCGCTATGCGCTTCTGGCGGTGGCTCCCACCATTTTCTTTACCTGTATCGTGTCGGCCGTCCGGGGCTATTTCCAGGGAATGTCCAACATGATCCCCACCGCCGTTTCCCAGATCATCGAGGCCATGGGCAAGCTGCTGTTCGGCCTGGGTCTGGCCCGGTATCTGATGGCGGAGGGGTACACCCTGGACATCGTGGTGGCCGGTGCCATCGGCGGTGTTACGCTGGGTACGGTGTTTTCGGCGGTCTTTTCCATCCTGTACGCCCTGCGGCACCGGGAGGAAAATGACCTGCCCGATGTGGGACCCAGCCGCTCCAACAGAGAGATCTTCCAAACGCTGGTCAGGCTGGCGGTGCCCATCACGGTGGGCGCTTCGGTGTTCAGCGTCAGCGCGCTGATCGATACCTTTATGGTGAAGCTGCGCCTGCAGGAAGGCTGCTTTATGACCGACGCGGCGGCGGGTTACACCTACGGTGCCTACGGATATGCCGTAAAGTTGTTTAACTTGCCATTAACGCTGGTGACGGCCATTGGCGTCAGTTTGATCCCCGCCATCAGCGGTGCGCTGGCCCTGCGTGACCGCGACCGGACGGTGGGCCTTACCGAGAGCGCCTTCCGTCTTACCGGCCTGCTGGCCTTTCCCTGCGCGGTGGGTCTGGCGGTCATTCCGCAGCCCATTCTGGAGGTGCTGTTCACCAACCAACCGGAAGCCTGTACCCTGGCGGCGCCCCTTTTGCGGCTGCTGGCACCGGCGGTGTTTCTTGCCGGTATGGTGTCGGTGAGCAATCCCGTGCTGCAGGCCATGGGCAGGGTAGACCTGCCGGTGATCGCCATGGGTGCCGGCGCGGCGGTGAAGATCGCCTGTAACTATGTGCTGGTGGGTATGCCCGACGTGGGCATCCACGGCGCGCCCATCGGTACCGCTCTGTGCTATCTTGTGATCCTTTCCGTCAACCTGTGGAATATCCGTCGGCTGAAGGTGCCCTTTTCGCTGGCCCGTTCCTTTTTGCGGCCGCTGGTGTCGGCGCTGGTCATGGGCGTTTTCGTATGGCTGATGTGGCCTCCTCTGTCGGGCGCGCTGTCCGGCGGGCGGCTGGAGGAACTGCTGGCTGTGGCGGTGACCGTCGCGTTGGCGGCAGTGCTGTACCTGCTGATGCTGGTAGCCACGAAAGCGCTGCCCCGGGAGGATATTCTAATGCTGCCCAAGGGTGAAAAACTTGCAAAAATCTTGAAAATTCGATGATTTGGCATTGCCAAGGGGATGAAAATATGGTAGATTGTAAAAAGGCAACTTTTGGGTTTGACGACCTGTGGGAGATCATGGAATATCTCCGCCGGCCGGAGGAGGGCTGTCCCTGGGACGCCGCCCAGACCCATGCCAGTATCCGCAAAAATTTCCTGGAAGAAGCCTATGAAGTCTGCGAGGCCATCGACCGGCAGGACAACGTTCTGCTGTGCGAAGAGTTGGGCGACACCCTGTTTCAGGTGGTGTTCCATACCCGCATCGCTGAGGAAGAGGGCGTCTTTACCATGGACGACGTGACCTCGGGCATCTGCAAAAAGATGATCGAGCGCCACCCCCATGTGTTCGGCCACCACGAAAAGTTGGAAAAGCCGGAAGATACCTACAACGTGTGGGATGCGGTCAAGGCCCAGGAAAAGAGCCAAAAGACCTATACCGACGCCATGAATGACGTGGCGAAAACTTTGCCTGCTCTGATGTATGCCGAAAAGGTCCAGGGGCGGGCAAAAAAATCGGGTTTTGACTGGCCCGCCGTGTCGGGCGCCATGGACAAAGTGCGGGAAGAAGCCGCCGAATTGCAGGAATGCATCGACCGGGACGAGGACATCCAGGAAGAACTGGGCGACCTTCTGTTCGCCGCCGTCAACGTAGCCCGTATGCGGGACGTTGACCCGGAAGAGGCGCTGCTGCGTGCCACCCAGAAGTTCATGCGCCGGTTCGCGCTGGTGGAGCAGATGGCCGGTGAGCGGCTGCGGACCATGTCCATCGAGGAGATGACCGCCCTGTGGCAGAAGGCCAAGGAACAATCGCGATAAACGGGAGACCGTTTTGATAAAAGGATATTATAAAATGGAGGAATATACCAATGAACAAGACTGAACTGGTTGCAGCTATTGCTGAAAAGACCGACCTGACCAAGAAGGACGCCGAACTGGCTCTGACCGCTGTTGTGGAATCCATCACCGAGGCTCTGGTGAAGGGCGACAAGGTCCAGCTGATCGGCTTTGGTTCTTTCGAAGTGAAGAACCGTGCTGCCCGCATCGGCCGCAACCCCAAGACCAAGGAAGCCATCGAGATCGCTGCTTCCAAGTACCCTGTTTTCAAGGCCGGTAAGGCTCTGAAGGACAAGGTCGGCGAGTAAGAACGTCCGTGGGGCCGCAAAGCGCGGCCCCATTTTTCATAGGAGGAAACCATGCGTCTGGATAAGTATCTCAAAGTGGCCCGTCTGATCAAGCGCCGCACGGTGGCAAACGATGCCTGCGACGGCGACCGGGTCACCGTCAACGGCCGTGAGGCCAAGGCGTCCTACCAGGTGAAGGTGGGCGACGTCATCGGCATTACCTTCGGCAACCGCTCGGTGCGGGTGAAGGTGCTGGCCGTGCCCGAGTTTGCCAACAAGGAACAGGCCGCTCTGCTGTACGAAGAGCTGCCCGCTGAAGAATAAATCGCCGAAAGGAGCGCGCCTTATGAGCACGGACAAGCACAGCCGAACCAGCGCCACGGAAGTAAAGGCGCAGGAAAGCGGCGGTTCGAAAGGCCCGCGGGAGAAAAGCTTTCTGCGGTCGCTGATCTTTCTGTTCGTCATCGTGGCCATTGCCGCCACGGTGGCCGATTTTCGGAGTGAACACGTGGTGGACGACGACAAGGCAGCCTTCGTGTCGCAGGCCGAGCAGGCCATCGACGCCGTGAAAGCCGACCTTTGGCTGGGCGGCATGGCAGCGGAGTCCCTGACGGAACAGGGCGACTGGAACCGGCTGAACGATTATGCCCGATCCACGCTGGATGACGTTGTCAACAAGCTGTTGGGCACGACCGCCGTTGTGTACGATTGGAGCGGGCTGAAGATGGAAGAGATCGACCGCCTTTGGAAAGCGTGGGAGGCGGCGCCGCAAGGCGACCTGAACACCTATCTGGCAGATGCCGTGGCGGCGTTGGTGGCGGCACAGGAGCTTCCCGGCCTGGAAGGCGGCCTTTGGCTGGCCGTTACCCCCGACGGCGGCCGGTATATTCTCGCCAGTGTGGGTGAGCAGTGGGCCATCTGCCCGGAAGAGGCGCTGCGCTGACCGGAATAAACAACAAGACCTTCTCATAGAATTGGACAAACCAATTCCGTGAGGAGGTCATTTTTTATGGTCAATACCGATTTTCGCGGCGATATGCCCCACAGCGTCAGCCTGGACGAGCGGCACCGCCTGAACGTCACCGGGGTCAGCGAAGTAGTCAGCTTTGACGAAACCGAGGTCATCATGGATACCACACTGGGTCTGCTGACGGTGGAAGGGGAGGGGCTGCACGTGGAAAAGCTCAGCCTGGACATCGGCGAACTGTCGCTGGAAGGCTCGGTGCACAGCCTGTGCTACAGCCGCGGCAACCAGAAAAAAGGCTCCATCTGGTCGAGGCTGTTCTGATGCTGCTCACCGAGGTGAGCCAGCAGCTGCTGTTCTGCCTTCGGTTCGGTTTGCTGGGTTTGCTTTTGGGGGTGGTGTACGACGCGCTGCGGGCCATGCGGATGTATCATCGCATGGGGCGGCTGGGCACCGGTCTGCTGGACGTGCTGTTTTGCTTTATGGGTCTGCTGGGCTTTTTGCTGCTGATGCTGCGGGGCACCGACGGACGGCTGCGGCTGTATTTGCCGCTGGGCCTGGCCGGGGGATTCGCGCTGTACCGCAGCACGGTGTCGGTGTACCTGCTGCGGCTGTTCCTGTGGGCGCTTCGTCTGTTCGGTCGGGCGGCGTCTGCGGCAAAGGAGATTCTGCTGTGGAACTTCGGGTTCCCACGGGGAAATTAAAAAAGGCGGGAGCCGTGCTCCCGCCTTTTGGCATTTTTAGAACAGATAGGCCACCAGCAGATCAAAGGTGGCGGTGAGGCCGTCGATGTGGGTGCGCTCATAGCCGTGGGAGGCGTAAACGCCGGGGCCGATGAGGCAGTGCTTCACGTCGTAGCCGGAACCCAGGGCGGCATCCACGTCGGAAGAATAGGCGTGGTAGACGTCGATGGCGTAATCGATGTTGTTGTCGATGGCGGCCTTCAGCAGGGCGGTGGTGCACTCATAGTTGTAGGGGCCGCCGCCGTCCTTGGCGCAGATGGACACCTGCTTTTCGGTGCAGGTCATGGTCTCGCCCACGCAGCCCATATCCACGCTCATCATCTCCACGATGCCCTCGGGGATGCCGTGGCAGGCGCCGTGGCCAACTTCCTCGTAAACGGTGAAGGAGATCCAGATGGAACGCTTGAGGGTGAGGTTCTCGTCGGCGATCATCTTGGCAAAGGCCAGCAGAACGGCGGCGCTGGCCTTGTCGTCCAGGAAGCGGCTCTTGATATAGCCCTTGGAGGTGACGGTGAAGCGAGGCTCCACGGCCACGATATCACCGGCGCGAATGCCCAGCTTGGCAACATCCTCGGCGGAACGGACGTCCTCGTCCAGAACGACCTCCATGTTGGTCATAAAGTCACGCTTGAGAGAGGCCAGTTCGGTGTTCACGTGAGCGGAAGCGTTGGCGATCTGCAGCGTGCCTTCGTACTCGCCGTCAAAGCGGGTCTTGATCTTGACGTTCATGGTCTCGGTGTTGCAGGCCTGCAGGCCGCCGATACGGGAGACCATCAGCCGGCCGTTGGACTTGACGCAATCCACCATGGCGCCCAGGGTATCCACATGGGCCATCAGCATGATGGGCTCGCCTTCGCCTCCCAGGTGGGCACGGATGCCGCCCTTGACGGGATTTTCGGGTTTGTAACCCAGACGGGTCAGTTCGGCGTTCATGTATTCCTGGATGTCGGCGGTATAGCCGCTGGGGCTGTCAATGGCCATGATGGCCTGCAGCTGTTCCATCATATAATCCTGATACTGCTTCTTCATAAGGAGAACCTCCGTTTATTATCATAATGCCTTAAGAATAGCACAGAAGCGGGCAACAATCAAGGCAAAAAGAAAACGCCCGTGCGGGTTGGCACGGGCGTTTGTACGGTGCTTACTGTGCGAAGGGGCTGGTCTCGATGACACGGTGCAGGCGGGGACGGTTGTGGATGCTGTGGTTGTGGGCATTGTCCAGCCAATAGACCGCCAGCTCCTCATAGATCTCGGTGAGCAGCTCACCCAGATAATGCTTTTCGTGGAGATCCAGATTGTACAGGTCGGTGCGGCAATCCAGTTCTTCCCACATGAGATAGATCTTCATCACCAGCTCGGTGAACTCACTGGACTGGGTCAGGGCAGGGTTTTCCAGAATGTTGCGGTAATAGGCGTGACGCTCGTCCAGATGGTAGTGCAGACCGAAGAAGTCCACCTTTTCCACATCCAGGTGGAAAGAATAATCTTTCAGATGCAGGCGGGCCGCCTGATAATCAATGGCCTTCCAATCCATGCGGACGTTCATAATGTCGGCAAGCTCATCAAAATTGGGATCAAAGCTGGAGAGGTACCGCAGCATGTTGCCGCCCGATTCGTTGAAAAAGAGGGTCTCGATGATGGACAGTTTGCTCTGGTTTTCTTCCTCATGGGTCTTTTCGATGAGCTTGTCAAAGAACAGGGACACCAGAATGACTTCCAGCGGCATACCCGCCAGTTCGTGGAGGAAGAAGATGCCGATGTGGTGCAGGTCACGGAAGATCAGGTAGTGCAGCACATACAGCACGGCGGACGTGCAAAGCAACAGGCATACGATCTGCTTTATGGTCAGCTTTCGGGCGAACGGATTTTTCATCGGGAGACTCCTTTCTTGCTTTTTACAGGTCGGACATCCGCAGGTCGGCGGTATAGGTCACACCGCGGTCGTTGATGATAAAGACATGGATGGCAGCCTTGTCGCCCAGAGGATTGAGACGCAGGATATCCTTCGCGGGGATGAACACGTTGCCGTTGACGGTGACCTTGGTGTAGCGGAAGGGACGGTTGGCGGTGGTGGCGTAGACGTAGGGATCGTCCACGGTATAAGCCACGACGCCGGTGCAGTGCTTGCGCTTGCCGTTGAAGTGGGGATCCAGCGGCATCTCCTCGCCGTTGACCACCAGGCGGAACTCGTCGCCGAAGTCGGTCTTCTGCAGCTTGGCGGCCACACGGTAGGGGCTGCCGGAGCCGGCGCCGGCCAGCTTGGGACGGACGATGTACATCAGGCCGCTCCAGGCGTGGATGAACTGGTCCATGGGATAGCGGCGGGGGGCCAGGCTGTCGGGATTGCCGTAGGAGTCGTTGACCAGCAGCCACTCACGGCCCTCGCTGTCCACTTCCAGGCCGCGGACGGTGAGCAGATGGCCGGGAGTGTAGCCGGGGGTGTTCTCCACATAGGGAGCGTTTGCGGTGGCACGCTCGTGGGTGTTGGAATAAGCGGCGTTGACGCCGATGGGATGACCCTTTTTCAGTTCGGCGCGCAGCTGGTCGGCGTTGGCAAAAGCCAGCCAGGTCTCATAGCCGTAGCTGCCGGCCATGGCCATGGTGAAGGCCCAGTTGCCGTAGCCGTGGTACACATGATCCCAGCAGGCCAGGGCGGCCTCTTCGGGCAGGATGTCGTCACCCATGGAGTTCATCTGCACGGTGGCGGTGGTGGCGGAGCACATGACCGAACCCATGTTGGGGTCGCGGATCATCTGGCAATAGGCGGGAGCCTTGTTGTCCATGCTGCATTTGGGCTCTTCGTTGACCAGACGGTCGGCCTTGGACAGACGGGTGGTGACGGCCAGCAGACGCAGCACGGGATCGGCGGCGCCTTCCTCACGGCGCAGCACGCCCTTCAGCTGGAGGGCCTTGCCCACGTGATCCTTCTTCAGGGTCAGGGTATCGGTCTCCACGGAGGCGCAGCCGCCGTCGGTCTCGTTGAGGCTGGCACGCTCCACGAAGGGGCCCCAAACGCCCCAGGACAGCCACTCGGACCACTGGCCGTCCTGATCACAGACACGGCAATAGGCCTCGGAATGGGTGCCGGCGGGCACGTCGGTGTTCCAGCTCATGACGGCCATGGTGAAGTCGTCCATGGTCATGACGGGAGAAACGAAAGAACCCTCACGGGCGCCGTCGGCCAGCACCAGAGCGCCGCGGCCGATGTGAGGAGCGGGGATGAGGTTTTCCAGGGTACCTGCGGCAAAATCGTTGGCGCAGGAGAAAATCACAGTGTTGTTCATAAAGCATTCTCCGAACGATAAAAATTTAAAAGAATACAGCAATTATATAATAAAACACCCCGCTGTGAAAAGAGGAAAACGCAAAAAAGTGATATTTTGGAAGAAAATATTGCAGGTGCGCCGAGAATGGTGTATCATAGGTACAGAAAACAAAAGTGAGGTGCCGTTCATGCGTTGTCCCTTCTGTGCCTATCCGGAAAGCAAAGTCATCGACTCCCGTCCTACCGACGAGAGCAACTCCATCCGCCGCCGCCGGGAATGTCTGTCCTGCGGAAAGCGGTTCACCACCTACGAGACGGTGGAGAGCGTGCCGTTGGTGGTGGTGAAAAAGGACGGCTCCCGCCAGTCCTTTGACCGGCACAAGATCCTCAACAGCATGGTGCGGGCCTGTGATAAACGGCTGGTTTCTCTGGATACGCTGGAAAAGGCCGTGGCCGACATCGAACAGCGGCTGCTGAACTCCATGGAGCGGGAAGTTCCTTCCCAGAAGGTGGGTGAGCTGGTCATGGATTCGCTGAAGTCCATCGATCAGGTTGCCTATGTGCGGTTCGCTTCGGTGTACCGTCAGTTTCAGGACATCGACAGCTTCGTGGCCGAACTGAACAAATTGCTTGGAAAATAAAAGAAAAGCGCGGTGCAGGCCGCGCTTTTTTCCTGTTTACGAAAAGTTCAAACATTATTTGGAAAACACAACTGTTTTTCCCGGGGATTGCTGATATAATCGATATAACGAACTATTTCAATTAAGGGAGGCACATTCCACTATGCCCGCATCCGTGCTGAAAAAAGAGAAAACCGGATCCCCCGCCCCGTCCGGGTCCCGGCGCAAATGGCCGCTGGCACTGGGGGCGGCGATCCTTGTATGCGCAGGTGTTTTCGCGGCAGGACAGCTGCGCGAGGCCAATAACGCCGTAGTCATCAGCCCCACCGATACGGCGCTTTTGGCGCGCACCGATCTGCAGGACAGCGTCAGTGCCACCGGCACGGTGGAGAGCGCCCACAGCATGACGGTTTATTCCACCAAGGCCTATACCGTGCAGGAAGTGCTGGTGGAAGTGGGTGACCGGGTGGAGGAAGGCCAGCTTTTGTGCCGACTGGACGACCAGAATATCCGCAACCAGATCGAAAGTCAGGAGGCCAGCCTCAACGCTGCCCAGAGCAGCAGCAACGCCGCCGTCAACTCGGCCCGGGACAACTATCAGCAGTTTAAGGCGTCGCTGGAAAACGGCACCAACGCGTCGCTGATCAGTGCGGAAAACGCTGTCACCAACGCCTACAACGCGTGGCAGACGGCGCAGGAGGCCTATGACCGCTATTGGGCGGGCCTGCAGGCAGGAGAGAACACCACTCTTCTGGCGCAGGAGACCACGCTGCGCAACGCGCAGAACGGAGTGAACAACGCTTATGACGGTCTGGCCACGGCCGAGGAAAGCGTAGAGGACGCCTATGAGGCCGTGGAAGAGGCGGAAGAGGCGCTGGAGGACGCGGAGGATCTGCTGGCCGATGCCCGCCGCAGCCGCAAGGACTTGCAGAAAGAACTGGAAACGCTGGAGGCGGACATCGAGACGCTGGAAGCTGAACAGGGGGACCTGAAAACGCAGATCGCGCAGGCCGCCGACGAGGCCGCGAAAGCAGCGCTGCAGCTGCAGCTGGACGAGGTGGAAGCCGAACTGGACAGCAAAAACGACAAAATGCTGCCGCTGCAGCTGCAGCAGGCACAGGCCGAGTCCGCCTGGCAGACCGCCCTTTCCACTGTGGAGCAGCTGGAGGCTGCGGTGAAGCAGGCCGAGCAGGCTGCGGAGATGGCGGAGAAGCAGGTGGATACCTGCCGGGACGCCATCACCACGGCGGAGGAAAACCTGTTGACTGTACAGAAGCAGTACAGTGCCGCCCTTACCGGTGTGGACAACACCCTGGCGGACTACGCCAAGAATGTGGACACCGCGAAGCAGGCCTACGAGACCGCCAAGGCCTCTCTGGAGGCGGCGAAGGTAGCCGCGGAAAATCAGCTGAAGGCCTATCAGAACAGCCTGAACACCGCCTATGCCGGCGCCAATAAGGAGACCATGGAGGTGGGCCTGCGGCAGCTGAAAGCCGAGCTGGAAGGCACCGAGATCACCTCGCCCATGACCGGAACGGTCACCGCTGTATACGCCGAGGTGGGCTCCGCCGGCTCGGGCCTACTGTTCATCATCGAAGATGCCGAAAACTTTGTGATCGCAACCTCTGTAAAGGACTATGACATTGCGGCGGTCAAGGTGGGCACCCCCGCGGTGATCCGCTCGGATGCCACCGGTGAGGCACGCTACGCCGGCAAGGTGGAATCCATCGCGCCCACCGCAAACAAAACCGCCATGGGCGTCACCGACACCAGCGGAGATATTTCCTTTGCCACCGATGTGACGGTGACCGACAAAGATACCGATCTGCGGATCGGCCTCAGCGTGCGGCTGAACTTCATCGTGGCGGAGGAGAAGGGCGCGCTGGCCGCGCCCTATGACGCCGTGTACACCAACGGCGCCGGCCGCTCCTGCGTGATGACGGCACGGCGGCAGGAGGACGGCAGCTATCTGTTGGAAGAAGTGCCGGTAGAAGTCGGCCTGGAGACCGACCTGGATATTGCTGTAAAGGGTAACGGCTTGACGGAGGGAACCGTGGTCATCTGCGGTCCCGAGCAGTATACGCAGTATCTGGGACAGGCCGTTTGGGTTGGTTCCGCCGAGCGGAGCGGTCTGCTGGGAGGCTTCTGATGAGCACACCCATCATTCGTATGCGCGACATTTACAAGCGCTTTTACATCGGACAGCCCAACGAGCTGGAGATCCTCCACGGCATCGACCTGGACGTGATGCCGGGAGAGTTTCTGTCCATCGTGGGCCCCTCCGGTTCGGGTAAATCCACCCTGATGAACCTCATCGGCGTGCTGGACCGACCCACGGAAGGCTCCTACATACTGGACGGCGTGGACGTGAGCGCCGCCCGGGATGACCGGCTGTCGGCCATCCGCAACAAAAGCATCGGTTTCGTTTTCCAGAACTTCAATCTCATCGCCCGTACCAACGCCCAGAAAAACGTGGAACTGCCCATGATGTACGCCGGTGTTCCGGCAGGAAAACGGGCCCAGCGGGCCAGAGAGCTGCTGGCCATGGTGGACATGGCCGACCGTATGAACCACCAGCCCAACGAACTGTCGGGCGGCCAGAAGCAGCGCGTGGCCATCGCGCGGGCCATGGCCAACGACCCGGCCATCATTCTGGCCGACGAGCCTACCGGCGCGCTGGACTCCAAGACCGGCAGACTGGTCATGGATCTGTTCCACCGGCTCAACCGGGAGCAGGGCAAGACCATCATCCTCATCACCCACAACCAGGAACTGGCACGGGAGACCGACCGCTACGTGACCATGCGGGACGGCCGCCTGTACGTGGGCGACACGGGAGAGGAGGTGCGCTATGGGACTCGGTGAATCCATCCGCCTGGCGCTGGAGGGGCTCCGGGCCAACAAAATGCGCTCTCTGCTGACCATGCTGGGCATCATCATCGGCATCGGCGCCGTCATCGGCATCCTCACGGTGGGCAACGGCCTGACCGGCTCCATCACCGGCTCCATGAGCGGTCTGGGCGCTTCCAACATCACGGTGTCTCTGCGGAAACTGGACGACGGCATGGGCGGCATGACCAGCGTTTTCGGCCTGCAGACCCCCGATGAAGAGGATATGCTCACCCCCCAGATGATGGAGGATCTGCGTGTCCGCTACGGCGATTATATCCAGGGCATCAGCGTCAGCGAATCGGCGGGCAGCGGTCAGGCGAAAGACGGCCGCCTGTACGCCAATCTTTCCATCTCGGGCGTCAACGAGGAATACCTGTCGGTGAACAATCTGACCCTGCTGAACGGCCGCTGGATCCGCCAGAAGGATCTGGCCGGAGCCCGGGCGGTGTGCGTGGTGTCCGACAAATTGGTGAACAATCTGTTTGCCGGCAGCGCGGAACGGGCGCTGGGCGCCGATATCCAGGTGGACCGCAGCGGCGAACTGCTGGATTTCCGCATCATCGGCGTGTACGAATACGACCAGTCCACCATGGGCTTTTCCATGGCCTCCGAGCAGGATATCTCCACCAGTCTGTTCGTGCCGCTGACCTGCGCCAAGCACATCACCGGCAGCGGTGACGGCTACGCCTCGGTGACGGTGCAGGCCGATCCCGGCGTGGACAGCGCGGCGCTGGCGGGGGACATTGAGCACTTCCTCAACCGCTATTACGCCGGCAATGACGATTATTCGGTGTTCGCCATGGCTATGAGCACCATGGTGGAGTCGCTGTCCACCATCATGAACACCCTGTCCATCGCCATCTCGGTGATCGCAAGCATTTCGCTGCTGGTAGGCGGCATCGGCGTGATGAACATCATGCTGGTCTCGGTGACCGAGCGCACCCGGGAGATCGGCACCCGCAAGGCGCTGGGCGCCACCAATAACGATATCCGTATCCAGTTCGTGGTGGAGAGCATCATCGTCTGCCTCATCGGCGGTATCATCGGCATCGTCGTGGGCACCATCCTGGGCTATGTGGGCAGCAGCCTGATCTCCGAACCGTGTTTTCCCACGGTGGGATATATCGCGCTGGCGGTGGGCTTTTCCATGGCCATCGGTGTATTTTTCGGCTACTATCCCGCCAACAAGGCGGCCCGGCTGGATCCCATCGAAGCACTGCGGTATGAATAATCATGCAAAAACCGACGATTTTTCGTCGGTTTTTTGTTGTTTTTTTTCATTTCTTTTGTGGCGGTTTGCAGGGAAGTGTGCTATAATATCTTCCGGAATTCAACAAAAGGAGCGAATGTTCGGTGAAAAAACTGTTTTTCAAGGGCCTTCGGGACGGTATTCCCATCGCGCTGGGATATCTGTCGGTGTCTTTTGGTTTCGGTATTTTGTGCATCAATCTGGGTTTGTCGGTGGCTGCCGCAGTGGGCATCTCGCTGACCAACCTGACCTCGGCGGGACAGGTCGCCGGTGTGGGCATCATTGCCGCCGGCGGTACTCTCTTGGAGATGGTGCTGACCCAGCTGGTCATCAATATCCGCTATTCGCTGTTCGCCATCTCGCTGTCGCAAAAGCTGGATGTCAATTTTACCACACCGCACCGCATCGCGGCGGCCTTCGGCATCACCGATGAGATTTTTGCCGTCAGCTATGCGCAGTGTGATGAACCGGATGAAGAAAAAAGCTTAAAGCCGACCTATATGTATGGTGTGATCCTGATCTCTGCCACAGGTTGGGTGAGCGGTACCTTTTTGGGAGCGACCCTGGGCCAGATCCTGCCGGAGTCTGTCAGCGCCGCCATGGGCATTATGTTGTACAGTATGTTCCTCGCCATTTGCGTGCCTCCCGCAAGAAAGGACCGGGGCATTTTGGTGGCTGTCATCGCCGCCGCCATGTGCAGTATCCTGTTTAACACCGTGCTGACCTTTGTGTCGGGCGGCTTTGCCGTCATCATCAGTGCTGTGCTGTCGGCGGCCTTGTGTGCGGTACTGTTTCCCATCGCGGAAGAGGAGGAAGCAGCATGAGCATTGCAGTTTATATGATTGTGATGGCAGGTGTGACCTATCTGATTCGTGTGATTCCCTTCACCCTGTTCCGCAAAAAGATCCAGTCGCCCTTTTTCCGCAGCCTGCTGCACTATATTCCGTACGCTGTACTCAGCGCAATGACCATCCCCGCGATCTTTACCTCCACCGGCAGCGTTGCTACTTCGCTGGTAGGTACCGCGGTAGCCGTATTGCTGGCCTATCTGGATAAGCCGCTCATTGTGGTAGCGCTGGCCGGTTCGGCCGCCGCGTTCCTGGCAGGTTTGATCATCTGAAGCAAAGAAAAAAGCCCCACCGAACGGTGGGGCTTTCGTTTTGTCCTTAATAGCTTGCGCGGTAGCCGATGACACGGAAGAAGGGCAGCTCGCGCTCCAGCTGGAGGAAGGCCGTACGGCTGGCCACGGAGGTCAGCGAACCGGTGAACTCGGCGAACACGATGTTGATCTTCTGCTGGTCGTCGTCGTCGATGTCCTGGGTCTTGACGCGGAAATACTCCAGGTTCATCTGGGCTTCGGCCAGGGTAGCCAGCGTCTGGGACAGGTGGCCCTGCTGGTCCATCTTGATGGCGAAAGCCACGCTGATGATGCTGTTGGAGGTGTCGGAGAACAGTTTTTTGGAGAACAGCACCAGCATACGGCCGTCGGGCAGGGGAATGAAGGAATTGATATACAGCGGCTGGCGGAAGATCAGGGTGTACAGCCAGTCGGTGTCGTAGAAACTGTTGACGATCAGCGCGCCATAGTCGCCCTTGTCGGCCAGAAGGCTTTCCAGCGTGGAGGCGATGGAGTAGCAGGGGCTGACCTCCATACCCAAAGCGGAGGCCACATCACGGGCCATCTCGGTGGGGCACAGAACGATGCCGTCACGAACGCCGTCGGTGTCCACCAGATCCTTTTCGTGGGTCAGCTGGAGTTCGGGCACATGGGTGATGACGTGACGGTACTGCCGACCGCGGGTCATACGCATCAGCGAAGTCCACAAAGAGTTGGCACGGATGTTCAGTTCGGGGGAGAGACCGTAGGTCACGTGCCGCAGAACTTCATCAATACGGGGCTCGTCAAAGATCGCTGCGCCCTCATCATCCAGTTTGGTAAGGCGAACGGCTACGTCCATACGGCGCAGGAACACATCCCGCAGCGAGTCGTCGCACTGGTCGATGATCTGACGAAGGATCACCTTTTCGTTCATATTCATGAGAAGCCCTCCTGATCGGTATACTTTATCACCTCTATCATATCGGTTTGTGAAAAGAAAGTCAACGTAAAGCCCCCGACAATTTGTAAAGTTTTTACCGAACCGCCAAATTCTCTGTAAAACTCCTTAAAATCATGGACAAACGCCTTCTTTTGTGATAAATTGATTTTAACTGGAATTTATTAAGGAGGCTCTTCAAATATGAGCAAGAAAGCAGTGTTTTTCCCCCAGGGCGTTTGTTCCCGTCAGTATGAGATCACCCTGAACGACGATAATATCATCGAGGATATCGTCATCGTCGGTGGCTGCAACGGAAATCTGCAGGGTATCGCCCGCCTGATCAAGGGCCGTCCCGCCGCCGAAGTGGCCGAGAGCATGCTGGGTGTCAATTGCAACGGCCGGGGCACCTCCTGTCCCGATCAGATCGCCAGAGCGCTGAAAGAAATGCTTGCGTAAGCAATCGAAATAAAAGAGGTAAGAACTATGTCTGTTGTCACTGTCAGAGAGATCCTGCACAGCACGCAGGAAATGCTGGGCAAGACCGTCACCCTGAAGGGTTGGGTCCGCACCGCCCGCGACGTGAAGGCCTGTGCCTTCGTGGAACTGAATGACGGCTCCACCGTGTCCAACCTGCAGGTGGTTTATGACGCCACCCATCCCGACTATCCCGCCGCCGCCAAGCTGAACGTTGGCTGCGCCGTCATCGTTGAGGGCGAGGTCATCGCTTCTCCCAACCCCAAGCAGCCCGTGGAGCTGAAGGCTACCGCCCTGACCCTGGAGGGTGACTGTCCCGCCGACTACCCCCTGCAGAAGAAGCGCCACACGCTGGAGTACCTGCGTACCATCCAGCATC
>JAFYPP010000038.1 GCA_017559995.1 Clostridia bacterium
GCGAACTCGCTCTCCAGATCCAGGTCGATGCCCAGCTCGTCACGGATGGAGGTGTAGCGCTCCACGATCAGGTCGAAGACGGGGTCGCAGGCCACGCCGTACTTGGAGTGGGCGTTGCACAGATACAGCAGATCGGTGACCTTGTGGTCCTTGCTGTGGCGCTTGCCGGGGGCGGAAACGACCACCACGGTGCGCTCGGGATCAGCCAGGAGGATATCCCGGATCTTCCGGTACTGACCGGCGTCCGCCATGGAGGAGCCGCCGAATTTGGTTACTTTCATGTTTGTTCCTTCTTTCATCAGGGGTAATGCTGTTTGGTAAAACCGCCGATGATCCGTAGGGAACGCCGTCCTCGGCGTTCCGTCAGAAAATTCGGGCTCGATGCACGAATTTTCTGCACAGCGGCGGTAAATAAAGAATGATTTTGGGGGCATCGAACCCCCAAAATCATTTCGGAACGCTGGGGACAGCGTTCCCTACACCGTATACGGTGGGGATTGCGGAAATTATTCTGCGATGGCAGCGATAAATGCCTCGGGGTTGTTCTTCAGCCATGCGTGGATCTCATTGACAGCCACAGGCTCGGTGACGGATGCGGTGCCCCACTTCTCAGCGGTAACGGAGTCGATCCATGCATCGCCGCCGCGGACGTAGTAGCGCAGCTTGACAGAGTTGTCAGCGCTGACCTTGCCGCCGTAGGGGCTGTAGAAGCTCTTGCCGGCGAGAACGCTGACGCAGTCCTCGACCACATTATATGCGGTGGGGTAGCGGCCTGCGCCCTGACCGTACAGGCTCTGACGGCCGGAGTATTCGCCGTCCAGGGTGATCAGGTTGAAGTTGGTGGGGACGGCTGCTTCCAGAGCACCCTGAGGGAACAGGGTGGGCTGGACATAGGCAGTGTACTTGCCCTCAGCCTGGGTGCCGCGGGAGACCAGCTTACAGGTCAGACCGTTGGCCTTGAAGTTGGCGATGTCCTCTGCGGAGATTCGGCTGATGCCGCAGACGGGAACGGACTCATGCTCCATGCTGACGCCGAAGGCGACGTTGGAGGACAGGATCAGCTTATGCCAGGTGTCGATGCCGTCGACGTCGGTGGAGGGGTTGGCCTCTGCATAGCCCAGTGCCTGAGCCTGCTTCAGGGCCTCGCCGTAATCCAGACCCAGACGGGTCATGGAGTCGAGAATGTAGTTGCAGGTGCCGTTCATGATGCCGCCGACCATGGAGATCTCCTGCACACGGCGGACGCGCTCCAGCTCGCTCAGCCAGCCAATGCCGCCGCCGACAGCAGCGGTGCAGCGGAAGGCGACGCCCTTCTCGGCAGCCAGGGGCAGCAGGTCGTCATAGAAGGTGGCGACCAGGGCCTTGTTGGAAGTGACGATGTTCTTGCCTGCTTCAATGGCAGCGCGGACGAACTCATAAGCGGGGTGCAGACCGCCCATGGCTTCCACCACGGTGTCGATGGAATCGTCGGTCAGGATCTTGTTGAAGTCCCGGGTCACTTCAGCATCGGGCAGGGTAATGTCTTCCAGGCAGATAACCTTGGTCACCTGCATATCATCACGGGCGGCAGTGATATCATATACGCCGCGGCCAACGACGCCGAATCCCAAAAGTCCGATATTCATAAAATATTCCTCCGTAACGTTTGAGTCAAGGGTTTGATAAAATCGGTTGTAGCCGACTCGAAAACACTTGCTTTTTTACCGAAAACAGTATATCATATACCCGTTGAAAATGCAATAGACCCAAAAACCACAAGTATTTCCGGGATATGCCGCTCCTTTTGTACATTTCTGACGAAATCTAACAAAGAGTTTGTGCCCAATCAGGCTGTTTTGTGCAAGGGAAGGCGCACTCCCCCGGTGGACACCGGGAACCGTTGGTGCAAAGTGCCCAAACACTGCGCCCGGCGCGGTCCATCCCGTATCATTTAGAAAAGAGGTAACCGTTATGTTCTACCATTCCACCCGCAGCATGGACCATCAGGTCGACAGCGCCCGCGCCGTTGTTCAGGGACTGGCTCCCGACGGCGGACTGTATATGCCCGAGAGCATCCCTTCCTTCGACTGGGAAAAGTGCCTGGGCGGCTCTGCCCAGGAGATGTCTGCCATGATCCTCTCCGCCCTGCTGCCTGAGATTCCCGATATGAAGACCCTGGTCTCCAACGCCTACACCGGCAAGTTCGAGACCGAGGATCTGACTCCCACCGTCTCCGTCGGTGATTACACCGTGCTGGAACTGTTCCGTGGTCCCACCTCCGCCTTTAAGGACGTGGCCCTGCGGATGCTGCCCCAGCTGCTGACCTCCGCCCGCGCCGTCTGCGGCATGAACAAGGACATCATGATCCTGACTGCCACCTCCGGTGACACCGGCAAGGCTGCCCTGGCCGGCTTCCAGGATGTCCCCGGCATCCGCATCACCGTCTTCTATCCCGACGGCGGCGTTTCCAAGGTCCAGCGCGCCCAGATGGTCACCCAGGAGGGCGAGAACGTCAATGTCTGCGCCGTTTACGGCAATTTCGACGACGCCCAGACCGGCGTCAAGAACATCTTCGCCGCCTGCCAGGGCAAGGAACTGCCCTTCGAGCTGTCCAGCGCCAACTCCATCAACATCGGCCGTCTGGCACCCCAGGTCATGTACTACTTCAAGGCATACCGGGACCTGATGGAC
>JAFYPP010000039.1 GCA_017559995.1 Clostridia bacterium
GCGCCGCCGGCGTTGGACATGAACACCGCCAGCGCAAAGCCGGTGACAGACACGCCGCCCAGCAGGCCCACCACGCCGATGGGGCCGAGGATCAGGCCGGTGGCAATGGGAACGACGATAGCCAGCAGCGCAGGAGCCACCATTTCCTTCAGAGCGCCCTTGGTGCACAGCGCCACGCAGGAGGCGTAGTCAGGGTCGGCCTTGAAGTCCATAATGCCGGGGATCTCCTTGAACTGGCGGCGGACTTCCACCACGATGGACTGGGCCGCCTTCTGCACGGCACTCATGGTAAAGGCAGAGAACACGAAGGTCAGCATAGCACCCACAAACAGGCCCACAAGCATCAGGGGGTTGGTCAGGGACAGGTCCAGCACTTCCTCTGTATTACTCTGCACGATGTCAACATAGCTGACCAGCAGAGCCAGGGAAGTCAGGGAAGCGGAGCCGATAGCAAAGCCCTTACCGGTAGCAGCAGTGGTGTTGCCGAGGGAGTCCAGTGCATCGGTGCGCTGACGGACTTCGTCAGGCAGGCCGCTCATTTCAGCAATGCCGCCGGCATTGTCGGCCACGGGGCCGTATGCGTCGGTAGCCAGCGTGATGCCCAGCGTGGACAGCATGCCAACGCCGGCAATGCCGATGCCGTACAGGCCCATGTTGAAGGATGTCGCGCCGCCGGCACAGAAGAAGCTGACCAGAACGGCAACTGCCACGATCAGGATGGAAACCATGGTGGACTCCAGGCCCAGAGAAATGCCGCCGATGATGATGGTGGCGGAGCCGGTCTCAGACGCGGCAGCCAGCTTCTGGGTAGGCTTATAGGTATCAGAGGTGTAATATTCCGTGAAATAACCGATGGCACAGCCGCCGACCAGACCGCTGAGAATAGCGATATACACGCCCCAGCTGCCCAGGATCCAGTAGGTCAGAGGTGCAGCAATGATGGCCGCCAGAATAGCGGCGGTGTAAGTACCGGTGCGCAGGCTCTTGAGCAGAGACTCCTGTGTGGCGTCTTCCTTGGTCTTCACCAGGAAGGAGCCAAGGATCGAGCAAACAATGCCCACCACAGCCAGCAGCAGCGGCAGCAGCATACCCTTGAAGCCGTAGCCGGCGATGGAGCCCAGAGAGAAGGTCGCCAGAATGGAACCCACATAGCTTTCGTACAGGTCAGCGCCCATACCGGCCACATCACCCACGTTGTCGCCCACGTTGTCGGCGATGGTGGCGGGGTTGCGGGGGTCATCCTCGGGGATACCGGCTTCCACCTTACCCACCAGGTCAGCACCCACGTCGGCAGCCTTGGTGTAGATGCCGCCGCCCACACGGGCAAACAGCGCCATGAAGGACGCGCCCATGCCGTTCATGACCATGATGTTGCCCAGCTGCACGGGGTCCACGACGCCAAAAACATAGCGCAGCAGGAAGTACCACATGGTGATATCCAGCATGCCCAGTCCCACCACGGTGAAGCCCATGACAGAGCCGGAAGAGAACGCGATCCGCAGGCCCTTGTTCAGGCTCTCGGAGGCGGCCTGTGCGGTACGGGCGTTGGAGGCCGTTGCGATCTTCATGCCGATGAAGCCCGCCAGCATGGAGAACACGCCGCCGGTGACAAAGGCAAAGGGGGTAAATTTGGAAAGCATTTTTCCGCCAGTGGCAAACGCCATGATCACCAGCACCACAAACACAGCAACAAACACCTTGAATACCGTGGTGTACTGCTGCTTCAGATACGCGTTGGCACCCTCGCGGATGGAGGCTGCGATCTTCCGCATCTGATCGGTGCCTTCAGAATACGCCATGACCTTTTTTGCCTGCATAACAGCAAAAAGGCCGGCAATCACAGCGCCGACAAATCCAATCCAGAACAGGTTATCCATCTTTTCTTCTCCTTCGTTTGATCGGGGTTTTTTTCTCTTAGGCTTTTATTGGCTTTTATTTTAATATCGAATTGCCTAATTTTCAAGCAACACATTTACTTTCTTTGCGCAACAAACCAATCTTTTACGTTTTGAATAATTTTCCCAGAAAAACAAAAAAATCTTTGTATGCAACGCCAACACGCTCTGTTTTCCTTCACCCCCCTACCACGCTTTGTGTATTTTTCTCTCGTCACACCGCTGAATCTATGATATAATTATAAATTGAAATCTTTTCTTCCCCTGCAAAGGGACTGTGTCTCAAAGGAGGCCTTCATGGCAACGCACCGCAAAAAACGCCATTCTCTTGGCATCCTCCTCCGTCTGCTGCTTCTGGCGGCCGCCTGCTTTTTGTTTCTCGTCTGGAGCAACGTCTCGCTGCAAACCACACCCTTTGACCCCGTTTTCACCGATCTGCCCGCCGGATTTGACGGGTGCCAGATCGTGGTGCTCAGCGACCTGCACGGCGGAGAATTCGGCGAGGAGAACAAGCGTCTTTTCCGGGCTGTGGAAAAAGCAGAACCGGACTATATTTTCTATTTGGGCGATCTGGAGGACCGCTACCGCGGCCCCACGGAGGGCTTTGCCGAATCTGTGGCCGCGGGACTTTCCGCCATTGCGCCTACCTATTACGTCACCGGCAACCACGAATGGGGCATCGGCGACGTGCCCGCTCTGAAAGACCGTCTGCGGGCAGGCGGCGTGACCGTGCTGGAAAACACCTTCCTGCCGCTGGAGCGAAACGGCGACACCATCATTCTCGCCGGCATCGACGACCCCAACGGCCACGCCGACCAGAAGACACCGGAAACGGTAGCCTCCGAGATCTATGCCGCACACGGCGACCCCTTCTGGATACTGCTGGCCCACCGGAACGACCGGTTTGCCACCCAGTACAGCAATCTGGGCGCCGACCTTGTTTTCTCCGGCCACGGCCACGGCGGCATGATCCGTCTGCCCTTTACCGACGGACTCATTTCCACCGACCGTACCCTGTTCCCCTCCTACACCTCCGGACTGTACGAGGAAAACGGCTCCTGCCTGTTCGCGTCCCGCGGGCTGGGCAACTCCGGTCCCTCGTTCCGTCTGTTCAACCGCCCTGAAGTGGCGGTGGTAACGCTGCATAAAGGATAAATGACTATGACTGAATTTCACGCCGGACAATTTGATATTGCCGTCATCGGCGCAGGCCACGCCGGTATTGAAGCCGCCCTTGCCGCGGCGCGGTTGGGCATGGAAACCATTCTTTTCACCATCAACATGGACGCCGTGGGCAACATGCCCTGCAATCCCGCCATCGGCGGCACCGGAAAGGGCCATCTGGTGCGGGAGCTGGACGCGCTGGGCGGCGAAATGGCAAAAGCCGCGGATGCCTGCTGCATCCAGTACCGCCTGCTGAATAAGGGAAAGGGCCCTGCGGTCTGGTCCCTCCGCGCGCAGGCCGACCGCCGCAAATATCAGGAAGTGATGAAGCACACGCTGGAGCGCCAGCCCCACCTGATCGTCCGGCAGGGCGAGGTGGTGGAAGTGCGCGCCGAAAACGGTGCCGTTTCCGAAGTAGTTCTCTCCACCGGTGCGGTGTTTTCCGTGAAGGCCGCCATTCTCGCCACCGGCACCTATCTCACCGGCCGCACCATCATCGGCGAGTGCATTGAGGATTCCGGCCCCGACGGCATGCATGCCGCATTGCGGCTGACGGAGTCCCTGCAAAAACTGGGGCTGCCCCTGCGCCGCTTCAAGACCGGCACGCCGCCGAGAGTCCTTGCCCGCACCGTGGACTTTGACGAGATGGAAGTCCAGCCCGGTGACGAGCAGCCCATCCCCTTCTCCTACTCCACAAAGCATCCGCCGGAGAATCAGGCGGTCTGCTATCTCACATGGACGACAGAGGAAACCAAGCAGATCGTGCAGGACAACCTGCACCTCGCCCCTATGTATTCCGGCCTGATCGAGGGCGTCGGCCCCCGCTACTGCCCCTCTTTTGAAACGAAAATCGTCCGCTTCCCCGACAAGCAGCGCCACCAGCTGTTTGTGGAACCCATGGGCCTGAACACGGACGAACTTTACATTCAGGGCTTCTCCTCCTCTCTGCCGGAATCGGTGCAGGTGGAGATGCTCCACAGCGTGCCGGGCCTGCGGAATGCCGTCATGTCCCGCCCCGCTTATGCCATCGAATACGACTGCATCGACCCCCTCGCCCTCCACGCCACGCTGGAGACCAAGCAGATCGCGCACCTCTACGGTGCAGGCCAGTTCAACGGCTCCTCCGGCTATGAGGAGGCC
>JAFYPP010000040.1 GCA_017559995.1 Clostridia bacterium
CACACCCACGCCAGAGACAGGCCGGCGTTGCCGGCGCTGGCGCAGATCACCGTGCCGCCGGGGGCAAGTTCGCCCCGGTCCAGGGCACCCTGCACCATTGCCAAAGCCGCCCGGTCCTTCAGACTGCCGCCGGGGGAAAAACACTCCAGTTTTGCCAGAATCGGGGTCAAACAACCGCAGGCTTCGCTCAATCGGGAGAGCCGCAAAACCGGCGTTTCGCCCACCAAATTAGTCAGGTTGTCCAAAATGTCAGCCATGATTTTGTGCTCCTTTCCGGTTAATTGCCAAATAATGGAATAATATGTGGGGTGCATTGGTGAAATATGCGAAAAATCACCAATAAAACTCGCTGAAATGACGATTTTATCGTTTTTTACGAAAACCAATTGCGCCCGTTCTCCTTTAATGATAGTATATATTTAACGGAAAGACAAGGTTTTTCCGGGATTTGCGCTGTGAAATATTATAATTTGGAGGAGATACCAATGAAATACGATCGTACTTACAATTTCTCTGCCGGCCCCGCCATGATGCCCGAAGCCGTGCTGGAGGAGATCCGCGATGAGATGATGAACTACCGTGGCAGCGGTATGTGCGTCATGGAGATGAGCCATCGTTCCAAGGTCTTTATGCAGATTGCCGAAGAGGCCGAAAAGGACCTGCGTGACCTGATGGGTATCCCCGAGAACTACAAGGTCATCTTCGTTCAGGGCGGCGGCACCCTGCAGTTCGCCATGGTGGCCATGAACCTGCTGAAGGACGGCACCGCCTGCTACGTGGAGACCGGTACCTGGTCCAAGAAGGCCATTGCCGAGGCCAAGAAGTACGGCAAGGTGAAGGTCGTGGCTTCCTCCAAGGACAAGAACTACACTTACGTCCCCGACTGCTCCGATCTGGACATCCCCGAGGATTGCGATTACGTCTACATCTGCGAGAACGAGACCATCAACGGCACCACCTTCAACACCCTGCCCAACACCAAGGGCAAGATCCTGGTGTCCGACCAGTCCTCCATGTTCCTGTCCAAGCCCTGCAACGTCAGCGATTACGGCCTGATCTGGGCCGGTGTCCAGAAGAACGTCGGCCCCGCCGGTATGGCCGTGGTCATCATCCGCGAGGATCTGCTGCGTGAGGAACTGGATCCCAAGGCTCCCGTCTACATGAGCTACAAGATCCACGTGGACAACGACTCCATGTACAACACCCCCAACACCTGGTCCATCTACTGCTGCGGCAAGGTCTTTAAGTACCTGAAGTCCATCGGCGGTCTGGAAGAGATGTTCAAGCGCAATCTGGAGAAGGCCACCATTCTGTACGGTTTCCTGGATTCTTCCGCCATGTTCAAGGCCACTGCCAATCCCGAGGACCGCTCTCTGATGAACGTCTGCTTCAACACCGGCTCCGACGAGCTGGATGCCGAGGTGGTCGCCGCTTCCAAGAAGGCCGGTTTTGACAACCTGAAGGGTCACCGTTCCACCGGCGGTCTGCGCGCCTCCATCTACAATGCCATGCCCAAGGAGGGCGTTGAGGCTCTGGTCGCCTTCCTGAAGGACTTCGAAGCCAACCACAAGTAAGCCGTAACACCGGGAGGGGCGCCGCCCCTCCCATCCCACACAATATTACGTCACAATATTACAGAGAAAAGGAAGTTTTATCATATGGCTCGCATTTTGATCACCGACGGTATGGACAAGTCCGCTATTGCCAAGCTGCAGGAGCTGGGCCACGAGGTCGTGGAGCAGTTCTATGAGGCCGACGTGCTGGGCGAGGCCATGCGCGATTTCGACGCCATGGTCGTCCGCTCCAAGACCAAGGTCCGCGCTCCCCACATTGACGCTGCCAAGGGCTCCAAGATGAAGCTCATCATCCGCGGCGGCGTGGGTGTGGACAACATCGACGTCAAGTACGCCGAGGAGAACGGCATGACCGTCCGCAACACCCCCCGTGCCTCCTCCGCTTCCGTGGCCGAGTTGGCCCTGACCCATATGCTGGCCCTGTCCCGTTTCGTGGCCAGCGCCAACGTCACCATGCGTGAGGACAAGTGGGAGAAGGCCAAGTACGCCAAGGGCATGGAGATCGGCGGCAAGACCCTGGGCATCATCGGCTTCGGCCGCATCGGCCAGGAGCTGGGCAAGATGGCCAAGGCTCTGGGCATGACCGTCATCGTCACCGGCCGTACCGTCAAGCCCGAGCTGGAAGCCGAGTTCGGCGTCAAGTACGTTTCCATGGACGAACTGCTGGAGAAGTCCGACTTCGTGTCCCTGCACACTCCCGCCCTGGGCGACAAGCCCCTGGTGGATGCCGAGTTCCTGGCGAAGATGAAGCACGGCGCCATCCTGATCAACACCTCCCGCGGCAAGAACGTGGACGAGGCCGCTCTGCTGGATGCTCTGAACGGCGGCAAGCTGCGCGGCGCCGGTCTGGACGTCTGGTTCGAAGAGCCCACCGCCAACCACGACCTGTACTGCCATCCCGCCGTGTCCTGCACCCCCCACATCGGTGCCCAGACCGTGGAGGCCCAGCAGCGCATCGGCGCCGAGATCGTGGACATCATCGCCGGTTTCGCTTTCTAAATCACCCTTTCGCGGCAGAGCGCTGTGCTCTGCCGCACCCTTATCTTATCAAGAAAGAGGTCATTCCCATGAATAATAACGTGTTCCTGCCCGCTGACATCCTGCTGCCCAAGAACGCCGATATGTCCAAGTGGGCCGTCATCGCCTGCGACCAGTTCACCTCCGATCAGGAGTACTGGAACCGTGTCCGCGCCACTGCCGAAGGCAGCGTTTCCACCATCAACCTGATCCTCCCCGAGGCCGAGCTGGGCACCGAAAAGGAAGCCGAGCACACCGCCCTCATCAACAAGACCATGGCCCAGTACATGGAAAACGGCGTGTTCGAGACCTACGAGAACAGCCTGATCTACGTGGAGCGCACGCTGGAGAACGGCTCCATCCGTATGGGCCTGATGGGCATGGTGGATCTGGATGCCTATGACTACAGCGTGGGCGCTTCCTCCGCCATCCGTGCCACCGAGCGCACCGTCACCGAGCGCATTCCTCCCCGTCAGCGTGTCCGCCGCGACGCTCCCATCGAGCTGCCCCACATCCTGCTGCTGTGCGACGACCACGATAAGGTGCTCATCGAGCCCATCGCCGCCAAGAAGGACAGCTTCAAGGTGCTGTACGACTTCGACCTGATGGAGCAGGGCGGCCACATCACCGGCTGGCTGGTCCCTCAGGAGGAAGTGGAGAAGTTCAACGCCACCCTGGCCGACTATTCCGCCAACGTGGGCAGCAAGTACGAGGGCCTGAAGGGCACGCCCGTTGTCTTCGCCGTGGGCGACGGCAACCACTCTCTGGCCACCGCCAAGAGCTGCTACGAGGAGCTGAAGAAGAACAACCCCGGCGTGGATCTGTCCAACCATCCCGCCCGCTACGCTCTGGTGGAGCTGGAGAACATCCACGATCCCTCCCAGGAGTTCGAGCCCATCCACCGTGTGATCTTTGAGACCGACACCGACAAGCTGCTGAAGGACATCGAAGAGAACATCTGCGCCGAAGGCGGCTATCCCGTCAAGTGGTACATCGGCGAAAAGTCCGGCACCGTCTATCTGGACCGCGCCAAGAGCGAGCTGGCCGTGGGCGTGCTGCAGGCCTATCTGGATGCCTGGCTGAAGGAGAACAAGGGCGAGATCGACTACATCCACGACGACGACGCTCTGATCGCTCTGGCCGCCAAGGAGAACGCCATCGGTTTCCTGGTCCCCGGTATGGAAAAGAGCCAGCTGTTCCGCGGCGTGGTGTCCGACGGCGTCCTGCCCCGCAAGACCTTCTCCATGGGTCACAGCCGCGAAAAGCGCTACTATCTGGAGAGCCGCAAGATCAAGTAAGCGTTTCTTCCAAAAGACACCCCTCCGCGGGGTGTCTTTTTTCTTTCCGATAATAAATCCAAATCGTCGAATTTCTTGATAAATTCAGCGAATTTAACAGTCTAAAGCACTAAAAACTGTGCAATATTCAAAAATACAACCAAAAACTGGTAAAAACAAAAGGGCGAATTGTTGAAAACAAACAAAAACAGGCGGAAAAATCAATGAAAAATGCCACCTGCGGGATTTGCTTTTTCCCGCAAAAGGTGGTAAGATGCCAAACAATCTTCCCAACAAACTTTTTCTGAAAGGGTGAACGAAATGATCCGGGTTCTGGTCACAGACGGAATGGACAAGAATGCAATCGAACAGCTGAAATCGCAGGGTTTCCAGGTCTCAGAGCAGCATTACAGCTGCGAAGAACTGGGCACCGCCATGGCGCAGTACGACGCGCTGGTGGTACGCTCTGCCACACAGGTTCGATCTTGTCACATCGAGCAGGCCAAGCACTCGAATCTCAAGCTCATCGTTCGCGGCGGCGTAGGCGTGGATAACATCGACGTGGAGTATGCCGAAAAAAGCGGCATCGCCGTCCGCAATACCCCCCGGGCCTCCTCCCGTTCGGTGGCCGAACTGGCCATGGCCCATATCTTCTCCTGCAGCCGCTTTATTTCCACGGCGGGCCACTCCATGAAGGAGGACAAGTGGGAAAAGAAGGCCTTCTCCCACGGCATGGAGATCTTCGGCAAGACCCTGGGCATCATCGGCTTCGGCCGCATCGGCCAGGAGCTGGGCCGCATGGCCAAGGCCCTGGGCATGGAAGTGCTGGCCTATGACGTCTTCCCCGTGCATTGTCTGGAAAAGGACATCGGCATGCGCTATGTGCCCCTGGAGGAGCTGCTGGAAAAGGCCGACATCATCTCGGTCCACGCCCCCGGTGTGGACGGTAAGCCCATCATCCGGGAGGACACCATCGCCCGCATGAAGGACCACGTCATCATCATCAACACCTCCCGCGGCAGCAACGTGGACGAAGCTGCCCTGCTGGACGGCCTGAACAGCGGCAAGATCTGGGCCGCCGGTCTGGACGTGTATATGCAGGAACCCACCCCCAACCACGACCTGTACAGCCACCCCCGGGTGTCCTGTACCCCCCACATCGGCGCGCAGACCGATGAGGCGCAACAAAAGGTCGGTGCCGAGGTGGCCCAGCTGATCGCCGATTTCTTTCAAAAATAACCTCTGGGGCAGCCGAAAAAATCGGCTGCCCCTTGCTATTTTTTTGCTTTTGGCGTAATATGGAATGGTAAATATTCTTTCATTTGGAGGATGCTTTTTATGAAACCCATGAACATTTTCGACCTGCACTGTGATACCCTGATGCCCGTGTACATCGACGGCTACACCCTGAAGAACTGGACCGGCCACATCAACCTGGAAAAGCTGCAGAAGGGCGGCTCCATGGTGCAGTGCTTTGCCATTTATATCCCCACCAACCGCTCTGCCGAGCGTCACGGTGTTCACGAAGGTCCCTATGAGTACTGGAAGGGCTGCGTCAACGCCTTTGACAAGGAAATGGCCGCTCACGCCGACGTGATCAGCCAGGTCCGCTGCATGGCCGACATCGAAAAGAACGTCAAGGAAGGCAAGCTGTCCGCCCTGCTGACCATCGAGAATGCCGCTCCCCTGGACGGCAAGATCGAGCGCGTGCAGGAGTTCTACGACCGCGGCGCCCGCATGATCGGCCTCACCTGGAACTATGAAAACTCCGTGGGCTATCCCTGCACCGACGACGCCGAGCAGCACATGCTGGGCCTGAAGCCCTTCGGTCTGGAAGTGGTGGCCAAGATGGATGAACTGGGCATGGTCATCGACACCAGCCACCTGTCCGAGGGCGGCTTCTGGGATGTTGTCAAGCACAGCAAGAATCCCTTCATGGCCAGCCATTCCTGCGCCCGTGCCCTGTGCGATCATCGCCGCAACCTCACCGACGAGCAGCTGAAGGCTCTGGCCAACAAGGGCGGCATCGTTGGCGTCAACTTCGAAAACAGCTTCCTGCGCAAGGGCTCCGAGACCACCGACGTTTCCGACATCGTCTGGCACATGAAGCACATGGCCAACGTGGGCGGCGTGGACATGGTGGCCCTGGGCTCCGACTTCGACGGCATCGGCGACAACCTGAACTTCCGTGACTTCGCCGGCCTGCCCCAGCTGGTGGACGCCATCGAAAAGGAATTCGGCGCCGCCGCCTGCGACAAGATCTGCCACGGCAACGCCCTGCGCCTGTTCAAGGACGTCATCGGCTAAACCGCAAACCAATAAGGAGTGGGAACTATGGCAAAGGACAAAACTTCCATCATCTTTACCGGCGATATCGGCTTCGACCGTTATATGGAGAAAAAGTGGGAGGATGACGCCCTGCTGTCCCAGACCGTGCTGGACTGGTTCCACAGCGCCGACCATGTGGTGGCCAATGTGGAGGGCGCTGTCATCAGCGCCGAGGATGCCGGCGTGGCGGGTGAGTTCGTCCACAACATGGATCCTGCCGCCACCCGTGTGTTCAAGGCCATGCACACCGATATCTGGGCCATCGGCAACAACCACATCATGGACGTGGGCGAGGCCGGTCTGGTCAGCAGCCGGAAGATCGCCGCGGAAATGGGCTGCCGGACCGTGGGCGCCGGCCTCAACGAGGAAGAGGCCTCCGAGCCAGTGTATCTGGAAGAAGCCGGCGGCATCGGCATGATCAACGTCACCCACGTGATCGGCCGTCAGGCCACCGACGTCAAGCCGGGCGTGCTGAACTGGGGCAACTGGCCCCGTATCGAGGCCCGTATCCGGGAGATCAAGGCCAAGTGCCGCTGGTGCGTGGTCATCTGCCACGGCGGCGAGGAGTTCACCTCTCTGCCCAGCCCCTACACCCGGGAGCGTTATAAAAGGTTCCTGGAGCTGGGTGCCGATGTGGTGGTGGGTCATCATCCCCACGTGACCGAAAACTATGAGCTGTTTGACGACGGCAAGGCCATTTTCTACTCCCTGGGCAACTATATTTTCGACACCAACTATCAGCGCGCCCATCCCTACACCGAGCTGGGCGTGCTGCTCAAGCTGATCTTCACCGAGGACAAGCTGGACTTCGACGCCATGGGCATCGAGATCGTCCGGGGTGAGGAACGCATCAAAGAGGCGCCTCTGCCCGACGTGTTCACCAACATCTCCGCCGAAGAGTACGAACTGCTGGCCCCGCTGGCGGCCAAGACCTTCGTGGAAGAGGAAAAGCGCCGCATGATCTATCTGCGGCCCCAGCGGTTCACCGAGGCCACCGACGAGGAGTGGGAGCGCTATTTCCTGTCCACCGAGCCGGAAGGCTACGTGGAGGGGGCGCACATGGACTTCAACATCATGCTGCCCTTCGCCCGTACCGCCGAGGACGGCAAGTGGAAGGAGAGCAAGCTGGACAAGGTGAAGGACTATCTGCTCCGCCAGCTGTAATCAAAAAGAGGGGAGAGACCACCATGAAGAAAACTTCTATTGTGTTCACCGGCGACATCGGCTTTGACCGTTATATGGACAAGCGGTGGGAGGATGACAATCTGCTGTCCAGGGCCGTGCTGGACTTTTTCCACAGTGCCGACCATGTGGTGGCCAATGTGGAGGGCGCCCTCATCGACGCCGTGGATGACGGCTCCCGTGGCGTGTTCTTCCACAGCATGAACCCCGCCGCCACCAAGGTGCTGCAGGATATGCACGCCGACATCTGGTCCATCGGCAACAACCACACCATGGATGCCGGCCGCGAGGGCGTCATCAGCACCCGCAAGATCGCCGGCGAGCTGGGTTGCCGCACCATCGGCGCCGGTCTGAACGAGGTGGAGGCCTCCGAGCCGGTGTATCTGGACGAAGCCGGCGGCATCGGTATGTTCTGCGTGTCCTATATGAACGAGTGCATCCCCGCCACCGCCACCGAACCGGGCATTTTCCGTTGGGACGATCTGGACTACATCAAGCGCCGCATCGACGAGATCAAGGCCAAGTGCCGCTGGTGCGTCATCGTGTCCCACGGCGGCGAGGAGTTCACCTCTCTGCCCAGCCCCTACACCCGTGACCGCTATCTCAAGTTCCTGGAGCTGGGCGCCGACGTGGTGGTGGGCCACCATCCCCACGTGCCCGAGAATTACGAGCTGTTTGACGACGGCAAGGCCATTTTCTACTCTCTGGGCAACTTCATTTTCGACACCAATTACCAGCGTGTCCACCTGTACACCGACGTGGGCGTGCTGCTCAAGCTGATCTTCACCGAGGACAAGCTGGACTTTGACGCCATGGGCATCCGGATCGTCCGGGGTGACGAGCGCATCGAGGAAGCGCCCCTGCCCGACGTGTTCACCGATATCCCCGCCGACGAGTACGAGCTGCTGGCCCCTCTGTCCGCCAAGGCCTTCGTCATCGAGGATATGCGCAAGATGATCTATCTGGAGCCCGAGCGGTTTACCGACGCGCCCCAGGAGGTGTGGGACGGCTACTTCTTCTCCACCGAGCCTGACGGCTATTTCGAGGGGGCCCATATGGACTTCAACGTCATCGTGCCCTATTCCAAAAAGGCCGAGGAAGGCAAGTGGAAGGAAAGCAAGCTGGACAAGGTCAAGGAATATATCCTCAAGCAGCTGTAACAAACAAAACCGGGTGCGCGGTCTTGCCGCGCACCCATCTTTTTGCAGAAAATTCCCTTGCATTCGCCGCCGGGAGCCGCTATAATAAAGCAGTACCCGCGGGGTTAATACATCGGTAGTATGTCAGCTTCCCAAGCTGAACAGGCGGGTTCGACTCCCGTACCCCGCTCCAGGAAAAAAGCACTTGCGGAAGCAAGTGCTTTTTTCAGTGAAGTGTTTCGCTTTGCGGAACGTGAAATATCCTTCAGAAGTGAAGCGCACTGCGTGCGTGAAGTGCGCCTTCGGCACGATATGCGGAACACTTCATTTCACTGCTCCAAAGGAGCAACTTCACTATGCTGCAGGCATAATTTCACTTGGGCGCAGCCCAAACTTCACACTTCATAAGCCTTGCCCTTTTTGCGTGGGTATGGTAAAGTGTGTTCATGCTAATGAAGAAGCAACGAATGGCGTTGGTGGAGAAAACATGAACTTTCAATTTAAATATGCTGATAAAACGCACATGGAAGAAATACTTCCTGGTTGCTTTGAAATATTGTACGCAAATATGAGCGTGATTGCACCAACAGGTGACTCTTACGAGGAAGATAAACGTTTATGGTGCGATAACGTTTATCCATTAATGGAGAAAGATGGACGGCAGTTGGTCTTGATCTATTGTGAGGAGGAATTGGCGGGATACTTTCAGTATTCTGTTTTGGACAAGACCTTGCTGATGGAAGAAATACAATTTAGAGCAAACTATCACGGATCAGGTGTGTTTCGGCAGTTTTATGCTTGGCTCACAGAACAGTTGCCCAAAGATCTTTGCCATGTTGCAGCCTATGCACATAAAAGCAACCAGAAATCCCAGAATATTCTGAACTATTTGGGGCTGGTTTGCTGTGGCGAGAATAAGAGTGGAAACAGCTTTTATTATAAAGGTTCCTATCGAACGCTTTTGAACAAGTATGGGAAAGAACAATCAATCTAAAGGAGGACACCATTATGCGTAAAAACTTCGGCGTCAAGCCCATCTGCTATCCCCAGCCGGTCTTTATTATCGGCACCTACGACGAAAACGGCGTCCCCGACGCCATGAACGCCGCCTGGGGCGGTATTTCCGAAGAAAACGAGGTGTCCATCTGCATCAGCGAGGATCACAAGACCACCAAAAACATCGCGGTAAAAAAGGCCTTCACCGTCAGCATGGGTACCGCCGATCAGGTGGTGGCCTGTGACTATGTGGGCATCGAGAGCGGCAACAAGGTCCCCGACAAGGTGGCCCGTGCCGGCTGGACAGTGACCAAGTCGGCGTTCGTGGACGCCCCCCTGTTTGACCAGCTGCCCATGGCCATGGAGTGCGAGCTGATCTCCTACACCCCCGAAACCTGCCGTCTGGTGGGCCGGATCGTCAACGTCAGCGCCGACGAGAGCGTCCTCAACGACAAGGGCGTGGTGGATCCCCTCAAGCTGCGGCCCATCACCTTTGACCCCATGAACAACACCTATCTGGAGCTGGGCAGCAAGGCGGGCAACGCTTTTTGTGACGGCGTCAAACTGAAATAAAGAAAGAAGAAAGCGATATGATCGGAACCGGAACTTTGATCAACGTAGCCGCCATCGTTATCGGCGGCGCCATCGGCCTTGTGGGCGGCAAATGGCTCAACGACCGCACCCAGGAGACCCTCATCCGCGGCATGGCCGTCTGCGTGCTGTTCGTGGCCATCGCCGGCGTCATGACCGAAATGCTGGTGGTGGAAACCGGCGGACTGACTACCCAGGGCACCCTGATGCTGGTGATCTCCATCGCCCTGGGCGGCCTTGTGGGCGAACTGCTGGATCTGGACGGCCGGCTGGAAGGCTTCGGCCGCTGGCTGCGGGAAAAGAGCGGCAACGGCAAGGACAGCCGCTTTTTGGACGGCTTCGTCACCGCTACCATGACGGTGTCCATCGGCGCCATGGCCATCGTGGGCGCCGTGCAGGACGGCATCTACGGCGACTATACCGTGCTGGCCGCCAAGTCCCTCATGGACTTCGTCATCATTCTGGTGATGGCCTCCTCCATGGGCAAGGGCTGCCTGTTTTCCGCCATTCCCGTCGGCATCCTGCAGGGTTCGGTGACCCTGCTGGCACGGCTGGTGCAGCCGCTGCTCACCGAGGCTGCCTTGAGCAACCTGTCGCTGGTGGGTTCCGCCCTCATCTTCTGCGTGGGCCTCAACCTCATCTGGAAAAAGACCGTCCGGGTGGCCAATCTGCTGCCCGCCCTCATCGTGGCGGTGGCCTACACCTTCTTGCCTTTTTAAGTGAAAAAAGAAAGCCGGCCCATTTGAGCCGGCTTTTTGCTTAATCTTCCGCGATTTTCTCCAGAGTGAAGCCCCGTCCGTTGACCTCCGACACCTGGCTGATGACGATAAAGGCGTCCTTGTCGATGGAAAGCACCGCTTCCCGCAGCCGGAACAGCTCCCGCTTGCCGATGATGGTCTGCACGGCGAAGGATTCCCGTCGGCTGAAGCCGCCCTCGGTGCGGTACAGCGTGCTGCCGCGGTCAAAGGTCCGGAGGATCATGTGGTTGATCTCCTCATATTTGGGGCTGATGATCTGCAGCTGGATGCGGCTCTTGCCCGAGGTGAGCACCACGTCCACCAGCACCGAGTAAAACAGCACGAACAGCAGACCGTACAGCACCTGCTCGGCGGAGTCCACGAAGAACAGCTGGGTCACCAGCACCATGGCGTCCACGGCGTACAGGGTGCCCGACACCGGCAGGCCCAGCTTTTTGTTGAGGATCACCGCCACGATGTCGGTACCGCCGGTAGAGGCGCCCTGCCGCAGGATGACGCCGATACCGATGCCAAAGGTCAGACCGGCGAACACCATGCACAGCAGGGGATCGTCGGTGAGGGGACCGGTGCGGTCCGCCAGCCGGGTGAACAGGGAAAACAGCAGGGGATAGGCAAAACTGCCGATAAGGGTGGTGAGGGCAAAGGCCTTGCCCACCAGCCACAGGCCCAGCAGGAACAGCACCACCTGCAGCACCCACACGGTGATATCCTTGGGGATGCCGAAGCCACGGTCCAGACCCAGGGCCAGACCGGTGACACCGCCCGAGATCATGCCCGAGGGCACAAGGAAATAAGCCGAGCCAACAGAGAACATCACGTTGGCCAGCAGAATGACAGCGATCTTTTTGGGGGTCATGAACGCACCTCCGAAAGGATTGGTATTTCCATTATATCCCATGCTGTCCCCAAACACAAGGACAAGACACCGCATTAAAGCGTTAGCAGAACAAGCAAAAGCGGAGAGGAAACTCCTCTCCGCTTTGTATTATTTTTTGATAAATTACAGAGCGTAGCGCTTCTCGTAGATGTCGTAGATCTCGTTGAACACGCTGTTGCCGTACTTCACGCCGTTCAGATACTTGTGGGTATCGAAGCTGTCGTGCTCCACCTCGATGATGGCCACGGCGATGTTGGAGCAGTGGTCGGACACTCGCTCGTAGTTGTTCAGCAGATCGGCCAGGACAAAGCCGCCCTCGATGGTACAGGCGCCCTTCTGCAGACGGCGGATGTGGTTGGCGCGGATCTTGGAGATCAGGCCGTCGATGACCTGCTCCAGAGGCTCCACCTTGGCAGCCACGTCGGCGTCGTTGCCGTCATAAGCAACGGCGGTAATGGTGAGGATCTCCTGCAGGGCGTCGGTGAGCACCTTGATCTCCTGCTGGGCCTGGGGAGAAAAGACGATCTTCTTGTCGTGAATTTCCCGAGCCACTTCAGCCAGGTTGCAGGCGTGGTCGCCCAGACGCTCGAAGTCGCCGATGGAGTGCAGGATCTTGGAGACCACGTGGCTGTCGTCGCTGGACAGCGCCTGGGAGGACAGCTTCACCAGATAGGTGCCCAGCTCATCCTCGTACTGGTCCAGACGGTCTTCCATCCACAGGATGTTTTCTTCCATGGCGGCGTCAAAGCTGTCGAAGAGGGTGATGGCCTCCTGAATGATCTCGTTGGCCTCACGGCACATTTCCTTGGACAGATTGAAAGACTCGCTGACGGCGACAGAGGGAGAGCGCAGCAGCAGCTCGTCCAGCGTGGGGACCTTGGCGGCCTGGTGGGCGTCGCCCTTGTCCTTCACCAGCCACTCCACCAGCTTGACCAGCAGCTTGGTGGCGGGCAGCAGGGTGACGGTGGCCACGATGTTGAAACAGGTGTGCAGCAGAGCGATGTCCCAGGGCTGCACGGCCTTGTCCAGAATGGCGGGGGCGAACAGGGCGTCCACAGTCATCAGCACGATCAGGCAGATGATGCTGCACAGGGTGTTGATGACCACGTGCAGGCAGGCCACGCGGCGAGCCTTGGCGCTGGTGCCGATGGAGGAGATCAGCGCGGTGACGCAGGTACCGATGTTCTGACCCATGACGATGGGGAAGGCCATGCCATAGGTGATACTGCCCGTCAGGGACAGGGCCTGCAAAATACCCACCGAAGCGGCGGAACTCTGGATGGCGGCGGTGAACAGGGTGCCGATGATAACGCCCACGATGGGGTTCTTGAAGTGGATGAGCAGCTGGCCGAACTCGGGCATATCCGCCAGGGGGCTGACGGCGTCGCTCATCACGTCCATACCGAACATCAGGATGGCAAAGCCTACAAAGATGGTGCCCAGGGTCTTTTTCTTGTCATTCTTGGACAGCATGATGAAGCCGATACCCACGAATGCCAGAATGGGGGAGAAGTTGATGGGCTTGAGCATCTGCATCCAGAAGCTGGAGCTTTCGATACCGGTCAGCGAGGTCAGCCAGGCGGTGAGGGTGGTACCGATGTTGGAACCGAACACCACGTGGACGGTCTGCACAAAGGACATGATGCCCGAGTTGACCAGACCCACCAGCATGACGGTGACGGCGGAAGAAGACTGGACGGCGATGGTGATGGCGGCGCCCAGCGCAAGGCTCAGCATGGGGTTGGCGGTCATTTTGCGGAGCATATCCTCCAGCTTGCCGCCGGCCATTTTCTCCAGGCTGGAGGACATGACATTCATACCGTACAGGAAGAAGGTCAGACCACCGATCATGGAGATCAGGTTGAAAATCGTCATTGTTGGCACTCCTTTATCAAAAAAGTTGGCGCATACTTCCAATTTTAGTGTATCGGGTCAATGTTAAATGGAAAAGGGGCAAATGTTAAATCCAGGTTAAAAAATCACCCGGATGGCGGTGCCCACACCCTCGGTGCTTTCCAGCTCCAGCCGGGCGCCCAAAAAGGCCGCGCCGTGCTTGACGATGGAAAGGCCCAGACCGGTGCCGCCCAGCTCTTTGGAGTGGCTCTTGTCCACCCGATAGAACCGCTCGAACACCCGGGCCTGCTCCTTTTCGGGGATGCCGATACCGGTGTCCCGCACTTCCACGGCGGGGCGGCCCTCCCGGGAAAAGACGGTGACCGTCACCGTGCCGCCGGGGCGGTTGTACTTGATGGCGTTGTCGCACAGGTTGTAGAGGATCTCTTCGGCGATCTGCGGTACGCCGTGGATGGTCATGGCCTCGCCCGTCACCGTCAGCGACACCTGACGGCGGGCGGCGGCTTCCTCCAGATAGGAGCAGGTCTCCCGGCACAGATCCAGCAGGGGGATATCCCGGGTCTCCTGCACCACATCCTTGTCCTCCAGCCGGGACAGGCGGATGATGTCGTTCACCAGCACGATGAGGCGCTGGGCCTCCCGGTAGATGGTGCCGGCGAAGCGGGGCACATCCTCCGGCTTGACCAGACCGTTTTCGATCAGTTCGGCATAGCCGGAAATGGAGGTCAGCGGAGTTTTCAGCTCGTGGGATACGTTGGCGGTAAACTCCCGGCGCATGGTGTCCTGCCGATAGTGCTCCACCTTCAGCTCGTCCACCTTTTGCTGGATCTGCCGGTTCTGTCCCCGGATGCGGTCCACCAGCGGCCGCAGTTCTTCATAGATCTCCCGGTCATCGGGATTCTGCAGATCGATGTCGCCCAGCGGGCGGGTGATCTGTCGGGAAAGCCGTGCCGCCAGAAAGAAGGACAGCGCCATGGCCACCACCAGCACCGCCAGAATGGGGGTGAACAGCTCCAGAAGCAGTTCCCCCAGAGTGTACAGGTGGGAAATGCGGCTGTAAATGGCGCCGAAGGTGAACACGCCGCCCACCAGAAACACCGCCATGGCCGCTAAAAAGATATTCTGAAAGATCTTGTTCCTCAACGGACGTTCCCTCCGATCTTGTAGCCCACGCCGCGGACGGTCTCGATAAGGTCGCCGGCGGCGCCCAGCTTCTGCCGCAGGGTACGGATGTGCACGTCCACCGTGCGGTTTTCGCCGTCAAAGGAATAGCCCCAGATCTGGTTGAGCAGCTGGTCACGGGTGAGCACCATGCCGCGGTTTTTCAGCAGGGTCACCAGCAGCTCGAACTCCTTGAGGGTGAGGGTCACCGGCTGGCCGTCCACCGTCACAGAGTGGCGGTCGGGACAGACCTCCAGCGGGCCGGCCGTGTAGCGGTCCACCGGCTCTTCCCGGTCGTCGGTGCGCCGCAGCAGGGCCTTGACCCGGGCGATGAGCTCCATCATGCCAAAGGGCTTGGGGATGTAATCGTCGGCGCCGGCCTCCAGGCCCAGCACTTTGTCGTATTCGCTGCCCTTGGCTGTGAGCATGATCACCGGCGTCCGCCGGGTGGCGGGGTCGGCACGCAGCTTGCGCAGGATCTGCAGACCGTCCTCTTCGGGCAGCATGATATCCAGCAGGATCATCCGGGGCTTCTGTTTTGCCAGACCCTGCCAAAACGCCGAGGGGGTCTCAAATCCCTGGGCGGAAAAGCCTGAATTGTTGAGGGCGTACAGCACCAGCTCCCGGATGCCGGCATCGTCTTCGACCAGATAAATCATGGAACATCCTCCTTATTTGGGGGTATCTATCATATTTTAGCACGGTTGCGGATAAAAGAAAAGACACCCCGGAGGGTGTCTTTTGGTTATTTGATGAGATTGACGCTGTTGAGGATGCCGGGGCTCAGCAGGAACAGAACATCCTGACCCTGGGCGGGCACGAACTGGGGCAGCAGGGATGAGGCGAAATACCGCAGATCCACCAGCGTGACCTTGCTGTAGCCGGGCACCAGCAGGGGCGCCATGCTGCTGCCGAAGGAATCCCGGAACAGCACCAGCTCCCGGCCGGAGGTCTCGGCGGGATTTTCGATGACCTGCAGGGCGGCGGCGCCCGAAAGATACAGGTCGTAGGGATCCCGGCCCCACAGCTCCTCCAGATCGTAGATGCCGGAGGTCCTGTTGGTCTCGTAATCCAACACCGTGCAGCCGTTCAGCACGTCGGAGGTGAGATAGTACATGGGCTCGGCAGGCAGGGGCAGGGCCGACTGACCGGCGTACACACCGGCAAAGTCCTCCCGGGCCAGATTTTCGGTATAGATCTGGGAAACATCCACCCCCAAAGCGTCGGCCAGGGCACGGGCGGCCTCACCGATGCGCTCCTGACGCCAGTGGCTGTCGGTGGCGTAATAGTCGGTGATGTCCAGGGTGTCCCGCAGGTCGATCCACTGGGCAAAGCCGGTGGCATGCTCCACGGCCTCCCACATGGCATCGTGATCCAGCCCGGGATAGCCGTACTTGTCCGACAGGAAGTACCCCTTGTCGGGGATGAGGGCGAAATAGGCCTTGCTGCCGCTGTTTTTGAAATGGCTGTCGAACACCGCCTGCAGCTTCTGGGCGTTCTGCCGCACCCACTTTTCGTTGAGGGCGTCCTCGATCTTCACCGCGGAGCCCTCTTCGATATAGATGTCGTTCACGTCCTTCTGGCCCAGCAGATTGAACTGGATGAAGGACTTCACCTTACGGAAGGGCTCACGCAGGGGGAACTGGTCGGTGGCGTAATCCTCAAAATCCGCCATAAAGTCGCCGGACAGCACCTCCTCGCCCTTGAGGGCGGGGAACTGGGCCAGCGGGCGGCGCTCGGCCAGCGAGAAATCATCCGCAGGCTTGAGCCATGCGAACAGGCACAGACCCACGAACAGAAGGGCCACCGGGAGCAGCCGCAGATAGGCGCGTTTGTTTGCGTTCATGATGGCACCTCCTTAAAAACGGAAATACAGGAAGGGGTTGAAGCTGCCGCCCACCAAAAAGGCGGTGACCGCCAGCAGCAGGGCGCACAGCACCAGCGGCTCGGCAACGGCAAAGAGCTTGCTCTTTTCGGCACGCAGAGCCAGGTTTTTGCACAGGGGGGTGGCGCCCACGGCGGCCATCACCAGCAGCAGGCCGTAGGAGCGCAGATAATACAGACTCTCGGCGGTGACGGCAGGCTGACCGCTGAGGCCCACCATGCGGGCCAGGTCGGAGCCGGCCTGCGCCATGGAGGAAGCGTTGAACAGCACGAAGCTCATCAGCAGGATCACCAGCACGGGGATGCGCGCCAGCCAGCCGGGCAGCTTCTTCATCACATTGCCCAGCAGGAACTTTTCCGCCGTCAGCAGGGCGGCGAACAGCAGACCCCACAGTACAAAGTTCCACGCCGCGCCGTGCCACAGACCGGTAAGCGCCCACACCGTCAGCACGTTGCCCACGTACCGCAGGGGCTTCACCCGGTTGCCGCCCATGGGGATATACACATAATCCCGGAACCAGCCGCCCAGGGACATGTGCCACCGGCGCCAGAACTCGGAAACGCTGCGGGAGATGAAGGGGTAGTTGAAGTTTTCCAGCAGGTCGAAGCCAAAGATCTTGCCCAGACCGATGGCCATGTCGCTGTAACCGGAAAAGTCAAAATAGATCTGCAGGGCAAAGGCCACAGCGTACATCCAGGCGAACAGCACCGACGGCTGGGCAGATGCCCGATAGATCTCGGTGAGCTGGCCCAGCTGGTTGGCGATGAGCACCTTTTTGGCCAGACCGATGACAAACCGGCGAACGCCCAGACTGGCCTTTTCCACCGAATGTTCCCGGCTCTTCAGCTGCCGTGCCACGTCAGAATAACGGACGATGGGGCCGGCGATCAGCTGGGGGAACATGGACACATAGGCGCCGAAGTCCACCGGCGATTTCTGGCTTTCGGTGTCGCCCCGGTACACGTCAATGGTGTAACTGAGGATCTGGAAGGTGTAAAAACTGATGCCGATGGGCAGCGCCACCTTGGGCAGCGCCAGAGAAAGCCCCAGGGCGTTGAGGTTTTCCACGGCAAAGTCGGCGTACTTGAACCAGCCCAGCAGACCCAGGGAGGTCACCACCGACAGGGTGAGGAAGAACTTCGCCTTTCCGGTGCCCCGGTACTTGCCGATGAGCAGACCGAACAGCCAGCCCAGAACGATGGACAGGGTCATCAAAATGAGATACACCGGCTCGCCCCAGCCGTAGAACACCAGGCTGAAGGTCAGCAGAACGGCGTTTTTGAACCGGAAGGGCACGGCAAAATACAACACCAGCACCGCCGGCAGGAAATAAAACGCGAAGGGGATACTGGAGAAGAGCATGAACAGGCTCCTTTCGGAAAAAGTGAGGGCGGAGGTTGTCCTCCGCCCTTTTGTTTACAGCGGAAGACCGCGTTTTACTTGGACAGCTCCTTGTCCAGAGCGCCGCCGGCGATGGTCTTGAACTCGCCGATGAAGTCAGCGGCAGGGATGCCGTACTGGCTGTCGATCATAACGAACAGCACCAGGTCGCCGTAGATGGCGGCGTCGATATCGTCAGCGCCCACGCAGATCCACTTGCGGGGGTTGATGTTCTCCAGCATCATGTTGGCAACTTCCTCGGCCTTGGCAGCGTCATTGACGCGGGCCAGCACCATGGAATAGGCCTGGGAACCCATCATGGCTTCAGAGACCAGAACTTCCTTCACCAGAGAGGCGTCGGAGATACCGGCCATGTACATCAGGGTCTCGCCGTCGGCCAGATCCAGCTCCATGGGACCAACGGGGAACTCGGGCATCTTCTTCTCATAGATCTTGTCCACGATGGCGGTCAGGGTCTCGCCGGACAGGTCGTTGCCCTTGGGAGCGTTGGGGGTCTGGGTCTCGGTCTTGCCGCAGGCGGCGAACAGGGACAGGGCCAGAGCGGCCATCAGGATGACAGAAATAAACTTTTTCATGGTGTGTTTCCTCCAAAATGTAGTTTTTTAAAATAATTTTTCAATCAATGGGTGGTCACCGAAACCGAAACGCCGTCTTCGTTCAGGATCTGGAAGTGGGTCTCGGTGGTGCGCTTGCCCCGGGTGGCAGTCAGGCTGTATTCGCCCGGACCGGGCAGATGCCACAACAGGGTGTTGCCCTGCGGTTCCAGGGTGCCCTCCGAAACGGTGATCTCACTCTCGCCGTCATAGTTCAGCAAAAGCGTCACCGGCTGGGGAGCGGCCTGTCGGCTGAAGGTCGCCACGGCTGCGCCGGGGCCAACGCCGGCCAGCGTCACCTGGGGTGCCGGGTTCAGCAGGAACACCGCCGCCACGATACAGGCGGCGACGCCCGTCAGCGCCCGGACGGTTTTTTGCGCGGGGAAGGGGATGGTCTTGTTTTGTACGGGGGCGGTTTGGGTCAGCACACGCTCCCGCAGCGCCGGGTCGGGGCCGATGCCCTGCCAGGCGGCTTTGGTCTTGTCGTCAAACATGGATGTCCTCCTTTGCCAGAGCCAGCTGCAGCATCTCCCGGCCCCGTTTCAGCCGCATTTTTACGGCAGAGGCGGTGATGCGCAGTTCCGAGGCAATGGTGTCCACCGGCTGGCCCTCCAGCCCGTGAAGCACCAGCACCGTCCGGTATTTCTCCGGCAGTGCCAGCACCGCCTGCAGTACCGGCTGCCCCTCCTGCCAGCCCCCGTCGGGGCCTTCGGGATGGTGGAGCAGGTCCTCCAGCGGCGTGTATTCCCGCACCGCGCCCGCTCTCTGCAGGTCACGGCAGCGGTTGATGGTCACCCGGATGAGCCAGGCCTTTTCGTGTTCGTCGTCACGGAAGGGCTTGTCATAGGTCAGATACCGGGCGAAGGTATCCTGCACGGCGTCCTCGGCGCTCTCCCGGCTTTGCAGCAGGGAAAAGGCCACACGGTACAGCTGTGCGCCGTAAAGGTCGTATGCCCGACCGATGCGTTCCTGGGGTGCCATCGCTTGCCTCCTGTCTGTAACACGGATGACCTCGGCGTGAGGTCACATTTTTTTGAAAAATTTTTAAAAAAAGAATTTTTCGCATATATCTTCATTTTACACGATAGCACAATTTGGAACGGTAATCAAGGGCGGAGGCCGTCGGACTTTGTCTTTTCGTTGACAATACTCCGGCCGCCATATACAATAAGGACAAGAACTATCACAAACAGGAGGATTTTCCATGGAAATTCTGGTCATCAATCCCGGTTCCACTTCCACCAAGATCGCCATCTATCAGGACGAAAATCCCATTTATACCGAATCCATCAGCCACACCCCCACCGACCTGGCGCCCTTTCCCCGGGTGCTGGATCAGCTGGAGTACCGCCTGCAGATGATCCGCGCCGCGCTGGACAAGGCCGGCTTCCCTCTGGAGGAGCTGGAGGCGGTGTCCGCCCGCGGCGGCTTCACCAAGCCGGTCGTCGCCGGTACCTACCGCATCGACGAGGACGTGGTGGACGAGATGCGGCACAAGGCCCGTAAGGAGCACGCCGCCAATCTGGGCAGCCTGCTGGCCTGGGAACTGACCAAGGGCACCGACATCCCCGCCTTTTTCGTGGATCCCGTTTCGGTGGACGAGCTGCCCGACGTGGCCCGTGTCACCGGCTTTGCCGAGATGGAGCGCGTCAGCTTTGTCCATGCCCTCAACCACCGCAGCATGGGCCGCAAGGCGGCCGCGCAGCTGGGTAAGACCTATCAGGAATGCAACTTCGTCGTAGCCCACCTGGGCGGCGGCGTCACCACGGCCGCCCATCTGAAGGGCCGCATGGTGGAGGTCAACAACGTCTTTGACGAGGGCTGCTTCTCCATGGACCGTGCCGGCAACCTGCCGGTGCAGCAGGTGGTGGACTACTGCTTCTCCTCCGGCAAGACCAAGGCCGAGGTGCTCCGCACCCTGGAGACCAACTCCGGCGTGGTGTCCTATCTGGGCACCCGGGACTTCCGCGACGTGGAGCGCATGGCCTTTGACGAGGGCAACGAAAAGGCAAAACTGATCTTCGACGCCATGGTCTATCAGCTCAGCCGGGACATCGCTTCCATGTCCGCCGTGCTGAAGTTCGATGTGGACGCCATCGTCCTCACCGGCGGCATGGCCCATTCCAAGCGCCTGACCGCCGCCATTGAGGAGTATGTGAAAAAGATCGCCCCCATCATGCTGCTGCCCGGCGAAAACGAGATGCTCTCCCTGGCTCAGGGCGCGCTGCGCGTCCTCCGGGGCGAAGAGCAGGCCCTGAAGTTTTAAGGAGGCGCGCTATGGCTTTGAACACCCTTGATGCCGTCATTCAGGCGGCAAAAACCGCCGCGTCCGGTGTGGTGGCCGTAGCCGCCGCCCACGATACCGCCGTCATCGAAGCGGTGACCGCCGCCAAAAAGGCGGGCATCGTCACCCCCATTCTGGTGGGCCACGCCGCCGTCATCGAAAAGATGCTGGCCGACGTGGGAGAAAACCCTGCCGATTACCGCATCGTTCCTGCCGAAAGTGACGTGGACTGCGCCAAAGCCGCCGTCCGTCTGGTCACCGACGGCCGGGCCAACTTCCTCATGAAGGGCATTCTGGGCACCGCCGACCTCATGCGGGCCGTGCTGGACAAGGAGGCCAACCTCCGCACCGACAACCTGCTGAGCCACGTGATGCTCTTCGAGACCCCCGGCTATCACAAGATGCTCCTCATGTCCGACGGCGGCATGAACACCTTCCCCGATCTGGAAAAGAAGGTGCAGATTTTGGACAACGCCGCCGGCGTGCTCCACAAGCTGGGTTATGAGCGCATCCACGCCGCCTGCGTCTGCGGCGCCGAGACCGTCAACCCCAAGATCCAGAGCACGGTGGATGCCTTTGAACTGACCCAAATGACCGAAAAGTGGGCAAAGTACAACATGGACGTCATCGGCCCGGTGTCGGTGGATCTGGCCCTCAGCCGGGAGGCCTGCGCCCACAAGCACTTTGACGCCCCCGGCGCCGGCGACGCCGACCTGCTGCTGGTGACCAACTACGAGATGGGCAACGCCATCTATAAGACTGCCCTGTGCCTCACCGGCTGCCGTGCCGCCGGTCTCATCATCGGCGCCCGGGTGCCCGTGATTTTGGTGTCCCGTTCGGACAGCGCCGACAGCAAGCTGGCGTCCATCGCCCTTGGCGCCGTCATCGCCGGCGCGTAACAGAGAAAAAGAGGGGGATCCTTATGGACACGCGGGGAGAAAAACTCGAATACCTGAAGCACTGCGTCAGCGAAAACCTCAACCACGCCCGCCACGTGGAAAACGAGCGGCTGACCTTTACCTCCATCTATATCGCCATGGTCATCGGTGCTGTGGCGGCGGTTTTCGCCATGGATGACCGGACGGTGGCTATCATCGTGGCCGGATTTCTCGTGGGGTTCGGCTTGATGGCCATGCTGCTGAATATGCGCTGGCAGGGCGTCTTTGATGACCATATCCGCGCCGCGGAACAGTGTCAGGAAAACTGGCGTACCGCCGTGGAAGCCGGCGCGATGCCGGTTCTGCCGGAAAAGAAGAAGGATTACTATTACGGCGGCTACGGAGAAGCTGCCACATTCGGCCGAAAGATCTGCCGCCTGCTGTTCGGTTCCCCTGCCCGGGAAACGCAAAGCAAAGGCCTGATCAAAGAACTTGGCCGCACCCGCCGCATCTTTGCCCTGCTGTATCTGGTGGTGTTTGTCGCGCTGGTCGGATTGTTTGTATTTTTGTGCAACGCCGAGGATTACGGCGGATTCTTCTTTGCCGATGAAGTCATCGATCGGTTGGAAGACGCCATCGGCCTGATCGTGGAGGAAACCCAAAAATGATCAAACTCATCGCCACCGATCTGGATAACACCCTTCTGGATCACGTCACCGGAGAGGTGCCCGAAAGCACCGCGCACCTGTTCCGGCAGGCCGCCCAAAAGGGTGTGCTCACCGCCGTGGCCACCGGCCGGTGCTTTCCCTCGGCCCTTGCCGCCGCCCAAAAGATCGGCGCCCGCACCCCGGTGATCTGCTACAACGGCTCCCTCATCAAGTGGGGCGACACCGGCGAAGTCATCGCCCGGTGCTGCATCGACACCGACACCATCCGCTCGGTGGCTGCCTTCTGCCGGGACAACGGCCTGTACCTCCAGTGCTACGACGACGATGACGTGGTCATCTGCGAGCGGGACTGCGAGGGCCTCCGGGTGGATCCCGACGTGAAGGTGGTGGGCTTCCGGGAGATCGGGGACTATCTCACCTTCGCCGACCTACATCCCACCCCCAAGATGCTCATCGTGGAGCAGCCGGAAAAGGTGGCCGCCCGCCTGCCGGAGCTGGCGGAGGTCTTTCCCGCGCTGGAGTTCTGCCAGAGCCAGCCCTGGCTCATCGAGGTGCTTCCCCCCAATGCCGGCAAGGGCAGGGCGGTGGAGACGCTGGCGGACCTCATGGGCATTGACCGGGAGGAAGTCATGGCCCTGGGCGACAACACCAACGATCTGCCCATGATCCGCTGGGCGGGCCTGGGCGTGGTGGTGTCCAACGGCGTGGAGGCCGCCAAGGCCGAAGCCGACTACGTCTGCGCCGGCCAGCGCTGGCAGGGCGTGGAAGAAGCGCTGCACAAGTTCGTGTTATAAGAAAAAGCCGCCTGCGGGCGGCTTTTTTCGTTAGGAGTACATACCGTTGGCCTGCATATAGTCGTAGATCAGCTTGCCGTGCTCCTGCTCTTCCTTCTGGATGTGGTTGAGGACGCTGCGGGCCTGGTTGTTTCGGAACTCAAACACACAGGTGTCGTACAGCCCGGACACGTGTTTTTCTCCCGCCAGCACGTCGGAGCAAAGGAAACAGTCGTCCTTTTTCTCCCGGGTCTCGGTGGAATAGGCCGCCGTGAAGCCGGGCTTGCTCTGGCTGCCGCCGCCCATCTGGGGGACGGTGCCGCCCTCCATTTCGGTCACCGTCCGCAGATGCTGGGCCTCCTGCTGGGCCAGGTAGGAGAACAGGTTTTTCAGCTGGGGGTCGTGGGCCTTTTCGGCGTGGCGCAGGTATTTGTCCACGCACAGCTGCTCCTGACCCTTGAGATCCTTCAGCAGGCCGCTTTCTTTCTGGTTCCACATAAAAAATCACCTCGGCCCTATTGTGGCCGAGGTGACGGTGTTTTATACGGTTACTGCATGGAGGAAACGATGGCGTCCGCCAGCTCGTCCAGCTCCCGCAGCTGGCTCTGCTTGAGGGTGGACAGCAGGGTGATCTTCTTGCCCATGACATGGTTGCCCGTGCCGGTGAGCAGCTCGTCCATCTTGCGGGCGGCCACCGGGGCCCAGGAGCCGTTCTCCAGCAGCGCCACCGTGCGGCCCTTCAGGCCGTGGTGCACCATCTGGTGGATGAAGTGCTCCATATCGGGGAACAGGCCGCCGTTATAGGTCACCGACGCCAGCACCAGATGGCTGCGGCGGAAGGCCTCGGCGATGACGTAGGAGGGATGCTCCCGGGACAGATCCATCAGCTTGACATCCCGGACGCCCTTGTCCGACAGAACGCCTGCCAGCGCCTGACAGGCCAGCTCGGTGTTGCCGTAAATGGAGGCGTAGGCGATGACCACGCCCTTCTCTTCGGGGGTGTAGGTGCTCCACTTCTGATATTTGTCCAGAATGATGCCCAGATCCTGCCGCCAGATGGGGCCGTGGAGGGGGCAGATGCGCTTGATGCTCAGGCCGGAGGCCTTCTGCAGCAGCTGCTGCACCGGGCCGCCGTATTTGCCCACGATGTTGGTGTAGTACCGGCGGTAGTCATCCATCCAGTCTCCCAGATTGACCTGATCGGCGAAGAGGTTGCCGTCCAGCGCGCCAAAGGTGCCGAAGGCGTCAGCGGAGAACAGGGTCTCGGAAGTGCGGTCATAGGTGACCATGACCTCGGGCCAGTGGACCATGGGGGCGTTGTGGAAGGACAGCACGTGCTTGCCGGTGAGCATGGAAACGCCGTCCCGGATCTCCTGGGCACGCTTGGCCAGCTGGGGGCCGAAGAACTGGCTCAGCATCTTTTTGGCGCCGGGGGTGCAGATGGCCTGGCACTTGGGCCAGCGGCGCAGCACCTCGGCGATGGTGGCGGCGTGGTCGGGCTCCATGTGGTGGATCACCAGAAAGTCCAGCTTGCGCTGGCCCAGAAGGGTCTCCAGATTGCGGAGGAACACCTCACGCACCGACTGGTCCACCGTGTCGAACAGCACGGTCTGCCGGTCCAGCAGCAGATAGCTGTTGAAGCTCATGCCCCGGGGCACGGGGTACTGCTTTTCAAACCGGTCGGCCGCCCGGTCGGAAGCGCCTACGTAATAAATATCCTCGCACACCTGACGGAAGCCGGGGGCCACGATCTCGTTTTCGGAAACCGGCTCTTCGGCCATGGCCATGGCCTTGGCCTCGCCGGCCTGTACAGCGGTCAAAAAGGCTGCCACACGGTCGGTGCAGCTGCCGCAGAAGGCGGTGGCACGGGTCTTTTCCCGCAGGTCGGCCACCGTTTTGGCGCCCTGCTCCACCGCTTCGGCCACATCGCCGTAGGTGACACGGGCACAGGTGCAAATGCTCTTTTTGGGATCGTATTCAAACATGGAGGTCACTCCTTTGGATCGGTTTCGGTGGTGCAATCATAGCATGAACCGGGAAAAAAGTCCAGCGAATTGCATTCTATGGCAATTTGCGGTATAATATTCCAAACATTGTGGAAAGGGGCCGGTCTATGGTCATTTGTGTATACGGCGCGTCCAGCCAGAACATCCATCCCGACTATATCACGGGGGTGGAGGACTTCGGCCGTGCCATGGGCAAACGGGGCCACGCCCTGCTGTTCGGCGGCGGAGCGAAGGGCCTCATGGGCGCCGCCGCCCGGGGAACCAAGGCGGCGGACGGCACGGTCATCGGCGTGGCGCCCCGGTTTTTCAACGTGGACGGCGTGCTGTATCCCCACTGCGACGAGTTTTTCTATACCGACACCATGCGGGAACGCAAGCAGATTTTGGAGGACAAGGCCGACGCCTTTGTGGCGGTTCCCGGCGGCATTGGCACCTTTGACGAGCTGTTCGAGATCCTCACCCTCAAGCAGCTGGGCCGCCACGGCAAACCCGTGGCCCTGCTGAATCTCCGGGGGTACTACGACCCCCTGCTGGCCCTTCTGGACAAGGCCATCGCCGACGGCTTCATGACGGAGGAATGCCGCGGCCTGTGGGCGGCCTTTGACAACGCCGACGCCCTGCTGGATTATCTGGAGGATTATCACGGCACCGTGGGTTTCTTCAAGGAGGTAGAACATGATTAAAGCATTCAACGGACATACTCCTGCCATTCGGGCATCCTGTTTCGTGGCGGATAACGCCACCGTCATCGGCAACGTGACCCTGCAGGAGGACGCCTCCGTCTGGTACGGTGCCGTCATCCGGGGCGACGCCGACGCCATCGTCATCGGCAAAGGCTCCAACGTGCAGGACTGCGCCGTGCTGCACACCGACAAGGGCTTTGCGCTGACCTTGGGTGAAAAGGTCACCGTGGGTCACAGCGCCGTGGTACACGGGGCACAGGTGGGGGACAACGTCATCATCGGTATGCACGCCACCCTGCTCAACGGCTGTGTCATCGGCAAGAACTCCATCATCGGCGCCGGCGCCCTGGTGCGGGAGGGCCAGATCATTCCGGACAACTCCCTGGTGGTGGGCTGTCCTGCAAAGATCCTCCGGGAAGTGACCGCCGAGCAGATCGCCGACAACACCTGGAACGCCGATCACTATATCGAACTGGCAAAGAAGCACAAGGCGCTGTAAGCCGAACGGAGGTTGTTCCCATGGTTTTTGAAAAATTGAGCCGGGAAAATGTGGACGGCTATCTGGCCTATCTGAAAAAGGCCATGGCCCGAGAGCCGGAAGGTATGACGGCAGAGTTCTTTGACGAAGAAGGCATCCGGCAGCGGGTGGCCGATCCGTTTTTTCAAAAGACCGCCTCCATCCTCGCACTGCAGGACGGGGAGGTCATCGGCCGCATCGAGTACCACTTCTACGGCTGTATGCAGGACGGCTGCAAAATGGCCTATGTGGATTGGGTCTATGTGCTGCCCGAACACCGCCATCAAGGGGTGGCCCAGGCCCTGTTCCGGGAGTTTGAAAAGGCCTGCGCCGATTTCGGCATTCATCAGTATTATCTGATCCGGTCGGAAAAGCCGGAGGCCGACCGCTTTTACCGCGCCTTTGCCGGTGCGGAACTGTCCACCGAGCCGCTTTTGCGAAAAACCATCGTTCTATAAGAAAAAAGCACCCCGTCGGGGTGCTTTTTGTTATTCCGTATAAACTTTTTCCACGTCCTCCGATTGGAAGGCGAACAGCATGCCCTGATAAAACAGGCGGAAGCATACCTTGTCGCCCACCTGCAGGCCGGGCTGGTCCTGTACGTCCACCACCAGATGGTCGGAGCTGGCGCCGATCACCGAGATGCCCTCGGGGCAGATCAGCTGGCTGACCTCGCCCACATCGCAGCGGCCCAGATTGAGGATGGCCCGCTCCCGTACGCCCCGGTCGGGGGGGAGGGGAGGCTGCTCACCAAAGCCGTTTTGGCTGCGCAGGCCCCAGGGACGGGTGGGCTTTGCGTTGCGCTCGATGAGGTTGGCCTCCAGCAGCAGGGTGTCACAGCTGCAGCCGGGTACCTGGGTGCCCCACAGATCGGGGAGATCCCGTCCGGTGAGGATGGCCTCGCCGATGCGCAGATGGTTGATCTCCGGGGGCAGCTGGCCTTGCAGCAGCATGGGCAGGGCAGTGGTGCTGCCGCCCGACAGAATGTCCAGCTTACGGCCCACCGCCTCTTCCACGGCGCGGAAGGCACTCACCAGCTCGGTCATGTTTTCCCGGGAGGGACTGACGCCATAGATGTCGTTCAGGGTGCCGCCCACGCCAGCCAGACGGATGCCCGGCAGCGCTTCGGCCACCTTTGCCAGGGCCACCAGCGCTTCACGGGAGGCAACGCCCTCCCGCAGGTCGCCCAGCTCGTACATCAGGATGACCCCGTGGGTCACACCGGCGGCCACGGCGGCATCGTTCAGCGCCCGCAGGGCACGCTCTTCGGTGTTGAGACTCAGGTCACAGGCCCGCACCACCCGGTCTGCCTCCTTGGACAGGGGCATACGGATCAGCAGGGTAGTGGCCTCGGGCATAGCTGCCCGGATGCCCTCCAGCTGGGACAGACGGGAGGACGCCAGCTGGGCGCAGCCGCCCTCCAGCACCGCCCGGGCCACGGGCAGAGCGCCGCAGGCGCCCTTGACCACGCCGGCCACCGAGATGCCGTGGGTGCCGCAAAAGCCGCAGACGGCCGTGGCGTTGCGGCGGATATTCGAAAGATTTACCAGCAGACGGGGCATGGTGCACCTCCAAAAAGGGTTACTGACAGAATTGTTTGTGATACTGGCGGGCACAAAGCACCATCACCGCGGCGCCTGCCATACACAAAGTGGCGGACAGGATGAGCACACGGTCCATGCCCAGCGGGCCGATGAGGATGCCTGCCAGAAGGTTGCCCAGAATGCCGCCCACACCGCCGGTGTAGCACAGGGATAGCAGCGACTGGGCACGGACTTTTTCCTGCTGTCCGGCAATGGAGTTGACGAACAGCACCGAGGCAAAGCCGAAAATACCGAAGCAGAACATGGAGAAGAACATGATGCCGTACAGCACCGGCAGATTGGGGGCCAGCCGCAGCATGATCAGCCGCAGGCCGCTGCAGAAGAAGGACAGCACCAGCAGTCCACGGGCGGAAAACCGCTTGAGCAGCCAGCCGGAGGCGAACATCATGGGCAGTTCCACGCCTGCCTGGATGAACATGGCCACGCCCAGCTCCCTGGAGGTGCCGCCCAGCTTTTCCACCACACGGATGAGGAAGGTGGTAGCCGAGGTCTGGCCCATGCCCGACAGGATGCAGGCCACCAGCAGCAGCACCAGGGTGGGGTTGTTCTTCAGCATCCGCACATAGGACACCTTGGCCTGCTTTTCCCGCAGCTTGCGGGGGCCGGGATCGGGCAGAAAGGCCAGCGCCAGCAGCGACAGGCCGCACAGGCCCAAAAAGACCGGCAGGATCACATTGGGGGTATAGCGCTCCATCAGCACGCCCAGCACCCAGGCCATGATGGCGTAGGTGATGGAACCCACGCCCCGGGGCCAGCCGTAGCGGGCAGGGATGCCGTTGTCCACATACTGCATCATCAGGGCGTTGAGGATGCTGTCGGCGCAGTTGTGGAAGCAGCAGTTGAGGGCGTACACCAGCATGAGCATCAGCATGGGCAGAGGCAGGACATAAAGCACCGCCGCCGCCGCCAGACCGCACAGGAACAGACCGGTGATGGTGCGCTTCAGCGGAGAGTCGGGGTGTCGGTCGGCCCAGGCCGACAGCAGCAGGGACAGGGTGATGGTAAAGCAATAGACCAGCGACGAGGTGTAGCCGATCTGCGCGTCGTTAAATCCGTGAAAGGTGAGGAACACGGCCATCAGACCGCGGAGGGTGCAGTTGGAGGCCCAATAGGTGCCCTGCACCGCGGCGTAGCGCCGCTCCACCTGGGGTGCGGTGGGTGTCATGAAGAAAAACTTCCTTCCTGTAAAAAGATCCAGTTTATTATACGGCATTTTTTGCCCAAAGACAAGAAAAAGCGGCCGGATGGCCGCTTTTTCACAAAATTGGAAAGCGTTTACTTCATGGACTTGACGGCGTCGAAGGTGTCGGTGACATCACCCTCGGGGGCCTTGGTGGCAAGGCTGACGGCGAGGATGACCGCCAGACCCACCAGGAAGGCGGGCAGCAGCTCGTAGATGCCCCACACGCCGCCCATGGGCTTCAGCAGGAACTTCCACACGAAGATGGTCACGCCGCCGGCCAGCATACCGGCCAGAACACCCTGCCAGGTGGTGCGCTTCCAGAACAGGGCGCACAGCATGGCGGGGCCGAAGGAGGCGCCGAAACCGGCCCAGGCGAAGGACACGATGGTGAACACCGAGCTGTTGGGATCCCGTGCCAGCAACACGCCCAGAACGGCGATGACCGCCAGAGAGCCGCGGGCCACCAGCATCTTCTGCTTGGCGGTCAGGTCTTTTTTGAAGAAACCGCCCAGCAGGTCGTGGGACACGCTGGAGGAAGCCGCCAGCAGCTGGGAGTCGGCGGTGGACATGGTGGAGGCCAGAATGCCTGCCAGGATCAGACCGGCCAGCAGAGCGGCCGCGACGCCGTGCCGGGAGATCAGCTTGGCGATGGAAACGATGATGGCTTCGGCGGCGGAGGCGCTTTCAAAGCCGGCCATGGCGCCGTTCTGCACCATGCCGTAGCCCACGATGCCGATGAAGATGGCCACGAACATGGAGATGACCACCCAGACGGTACCCACGCGGCGGGAGACCTTCAGCTTGTCGGGCTCCTCGATGGCCATGAACCGCAGCAGGATGTGGGGCATACCGAAGTAGCCCAGGCCCCAGGCCATGGTGGAGATGACGGTCAGCAGACCGTAGGGGGTGCTTTCGCCGGTGAGGATGTTGCCCATGGCGTTGACCTTGAGGTAACCAGCCACCTGGGTGGCGTTGGCGATGACGTTGTCCAGACCGCCGGCGTTAAAGATACCGAACACCAGCACGCAGGCCAGGGCGATGGACATGATGACCGACTGGATCAGGTCGGTGACCGAGGCCGCCAAAAAGCCGCCCAGCACGGTGTAGCCCACGATGACCACGGCGCTGACCGCCATGCAGACCAGATAGTCCCAGCCGAACAGGGAGGAGAACAGCTTGCCGCAGGCGGCGAAGCCGGAGGCGGTGTAGGGGACGAAGAACACGATGATGATGATGGCGGCGAGGCCCTGCAGCAGGCAGCGCTTGTCGCCGAACCGCTTGGAGAAGAACTCGGGCACGGTGATGGCGGAGATCTCGGCGCTGTAATAGCGCAGAGGCTTGGCCACCAGCAGCCAGTTGAAATAGGTGCCCGCTGCCAGACCCACGGCCGTCCAGAAGGGGTCGGCCAGACCGTTGAAGAAGGCCAGCCCGGGAAGACCCATCAGCAGCCAGGAACTCATGTCGGAAGCCTCGGCGCTCATGGCGGTGACATAGGGGCCCAGTTTGCGGCCGCCCAGATAAAAGTCGTCGGCGTTTTGGTTGCGCTTGGTGTACCATGCGCCCACGGCAACCATAAAAGCCAGATACAGAACAATGGAGATCAGAATACAAATGTTAGCCATAACAATGCCCTCCGGGGTTGGATGATGGGCAGAGTATACCACAAAGAAAAATAGACCGCAATACAGAATGAAGTCTGAACGATTTCAATAAAAAACAGCCAAAACCGCTGATAACACAGGCGATTTCGGCTGTACGATTTTTATTACGAAAATTTGGGAGAAAAATTATTTTTCCGCCCGAAGCTCCCCAAGAAACATGGGCATCATCTTTTCGGCGTAGGCCGTCAGGGAATATTCGCCGCCGCACAGGCACCAGTCGTACATCAGCGACCGCTCGGTGAGGGCGTACAGCTTGACGATCTCGTTGGCGGTCAGCGCCCGGGTCAGCTGGCCCCGCTCCTGACCTTCCCGGACGATCTGCCGCAGGTACTTGAAGTACAGGCGGTCGTGGTCCAGCAGGTGCTTGTTGCCCTTGGTGATCAGCTGGGAGGACAGCAGACGGGCCAGCAGCTCCATGGAGATGCGGCTGTCGATCATGGCGAACAGCGCCCGGTTGAGGTGCAGCAGCTTGTCCCAGGCGTCCATGTCGGGATCCAGCTCCTGCTGCAGACGGGCGTATTCCTCATCAAACAGATAGGAAAGGGAGGACAGCAGGGCGTCCTTGCCGTCAAAATAGTGATAAAAAGACCCCTTGCTGGTGCCGGAACGGTCGATGATCTCTTCCACCGTGGTGTCCTCATAGCCCTGCTCATAGAACAGTTCCCAGGCCGCCGCGATGATCTTTCCCTTGGTGTTGCGCTTCTGTTTGGCCATATCGGCACCTCCTTCGCGTATCCATTATAACACAAAAGGGAGGGCTTGTGCCCTCCCTTCGGTTATTTTTTACAGAATGCCCAGAGACTTGGCCAGCAGCACCGCCAGCAGAACGGGGGTGACGTACTTGACCATGACCACGTACAGGCCCTGACGGCCAAACTTCTCGCCGTTGACGGTGACCTCGTCGATGATGGTCTTGGGCTTGACCACCCAGCCGATGAGGATGCAGGTAGCGATGGCCACCACGGGCATCAGCACGGAGTTGGAGATGTAGTCCAGCACATCCAGGATCTGACCGGCGACCACGGTGCCGAAGTCGGCCTCGAAGTAGAAGCAGGTGTAGCCCATGCAGACGATGACGCCCACCACCAGAGCGATGGCGGCAACCAGCACGACGGCCTTGTGACGGGACATCTTGCACTTGTCCATGGCGGAGGAGACCAGAGCTTCCATGATGGAGATGGAAGAGGTCAGGGCGGCGAACACCACCATCATGAAGAAGGCGATGCCCACCACGGTGCCGATACCGCCCATGGTGTCAAAGATCTTGGGCAGAGCCTTGAACATCAGGCCGGGACCGGCGTATTCCAGACCGGCAGGGCCCATGAAGGCGTACACGGCGGGGATGATCATCATACCGGCCAGGAAAGCCACGGCGGTGTCAAAGATCTCGATCTGGTTGACAGACTTGGTCAGGTCGGTGTCCTTCTTGACATAGGAACCGTAGGTGATCATGATACCCATGGCCACGCTGATGGAGTAGAACAGCTGGCCCATGGCGTCGGTGACCACGGTCAGCAGCTTGGAGGCGGTCATGCCCTCGAAGCTGGGGATCAGGTAGACCTTCAGGCCCTGCAGACCGGTGCGGGTGACGCCCTCGGCATCGGTGTGGGTCAGGGTCAGGGAGAAGACGGCGATGCAGATGATCAGCACCAGCAGGATGGGCATCATCACCTTGGACATCTTCTCGATACCGGCGTTAACGCCCTTGTAGACCACGAAGGTGGTGGCGCCCAGGAAGAGGACGAACCAGATGATGGGCTCCACGGGGGAGGTGATGAAGCCGCCGAAGAAGCCGTCGGCTTCGGCAGCGGTGGGAGCGCCGCCGGTGAGGAAGGCAAACAGGTACTTGAGGATCCAGCCGCCGATGGCGCTGTAGTAGGGCAGGATCATCATGGGGATGATGCAGGCCACAACGCCGATCCAGCCCCACTTGGGGTCCAGCAGTTTATAGGCGGTAAGGGGGCTCTGGCCGGTCTTGCGGCCGATGGCGATCTCGGTGGTCAGCAGGGCGAAACCAAAGGTCAGCGCCAGAATGATGTAGACCAGCAGGAAGAGACCGCCGCCGTCCTTGGCAGCCAGATAGGGGAAGCGCCAGATGTTGCCCAGACCGACGGCAGAACCTGCCGCGGCCAGGACGAATCCCAGCGAACCGGTGAAATTACTGCGTTTCTGTTCCATAATCTTAAATCTCCTTTGGGGAATTGCATAGTTTTGTTATTGTATCATGCCTTTACAGGAAAAGCAATGACTACTTGGCCAAAAGCCTTGAAAATACAAGGAAAAAGCAAAAAAGCACTGCCTTCGCAGTGCTTTTGGTATATACTTTTTATGGCATTAAAAAGAATAACCGTTTTGAAAGAACTCACTTACTCTGTACATAGGTACAAACTTATCATTCAAGCAAAATATTCTAAGAATACAGTTTTCTGGTAAACTCAAGTTAAACAAAACGGATATCGAGTTGGTATTGCCGTCATAGGCACAAGATGCCGCACCAATAAAGGCATTCGATTCCGGATGATAGGCACCTATTAGCACTTTGGTGAAAGCAGAAACTTCTGGTATAAAAGAACACAGAATCTCTCGGTTTTCTACTACTTCAATTTTCGCTATGGGCGAAACATCCACAAAGCCATCTGGCCGCCATGCCTCTAGTTGATAGCCGTTCCATTTGCCGGTAATGGTACTATAGGCATCACTGTCACACCAATTACGCATTCCGGGAATATAGTAGAGAGTGACATCGTTGCCAAAGCAGGAGTTCACGTTGGGGGCATCACCTTCGAAGTACGCAGCGGTGAGATTGTAACAGAATGCAAAAGCATATTTGTCGATGAATGCGGTACTGCTTGGGATAGTCACAGAAGTGAGCATGGAACATTCGGAAAATGCGCTTTCGCCAATTGTGGCCACATTGTTGCCGAAGGTAACAGAGGAAAGATTTTTGCACCAAGCAAACGCGGAGCGGCCGATAAAGGTGACGCTATCTGGAATCGCTACAGAAGATAAACCGCTGGAATAGAACGCATACTCTTCAATGGAAGTGACGCTGTCAGGAATAACTATAGAAGAAAGATTGCCACAGCCAGTGAACATTCCATTACTGATAGCCGTTATGCTAGTAGGGAGGGTTACAGTTGTCAAACTATCGCATTCAGCAAAGGCTTCTTTACCGATGGTAGTTACGTTATTATCAATGGTCACTGAAACCAGATCGCTGCACCCAAAAAACGCAGACTGGCCGATAGAAGTAACACCGTTTGGGATAGTCACCGAGGTCAGTTGAGTACAAGAATAAAATGCATAATTACCGATAGAAGTTACCCCAGCGTCAATAATGATGTCTTTAATGGAGCCGCGATTGTAGTACCAAGGTGCAGTTCTGGCGCTGTAGTTCGCCATAGAGCCTGTTCCGCTGATTGTCAATGCACCCTCACTATCGAGCATCCATGACAAATTGTTGCCAGCATCTCCACAACTGCCAGAGGCGATAGCATCGGCGGCGATTACATGAACGGTCGAGTACACTATGCTTATTGACAATATAACTGTGATAATTATGAATCTGCACATCTGTTTCATCTGCCCTCACCTCAATCGGAAAGTATTGTTCTTGAAAATGCAAGATGGCAAAAATGCTTTAATAACGAAACTGTATCATTAGTTTTATATTACAACATTTCTGGCTAAAAAAATAGAAATACTCGAAGCGTTCAAACTCTTCTTTTGATTGAAAAACAAAAGCACCGCTTTCGCAGTGCTTTTTTGGCGGAGGTGAAGAGATTTGAACTCTTGCGCGCTGTTTAGACGCCTACCGCATTTCGAGTGCGGACCCTTCAGCCTCTTGGGTACACCTCCGTGTACCAAACAAGTTTATCCTATTTGGAAGAGGATGTCAAGGGGATTTCCCTCTTCCTTTTTGCTGCTTTTTCTGCTATACTGAAACCAACTATGAGAGAAAAAGGGTGTTATTGATATGAGCGATGTTTTCAGCCGCATCTGGAAAGTAATGGAGACCGATCCCGGCAATCGCGGTCTCACCACCGACCTGCCCCGGGCAGACCTGAAGGAACTGGGTTTTTCCCTGCTGAACGCCGGTGAGGTGTTCGTCATCTCCGGCTTCCCCGTGCAGCGTGCCGGCGGCAAGGGCGAGACCGACGGCCCCATCGGCGCCGCCAACCTGGCCGCCGTGCTGGAGCAGGTGGGCAAAAAGGTCACCGTCATCACCGACGAGGCCTCCTGCGAGGCCATGCTGGCAGCCTGTGCCATCTACGCCCCCTCCGCCGAGGTGCTGTGTGTGCCCCACAACGGCGCCCAGGCCTTCTGCTACAGCCTGCTGAAGCACCGCAAGCCCACCCACGTCATCGCCATCGAGCGTCCCGGCCGGGGCGCCGACGGCCACTTCCACAATTTCCGCGGCGAGTACATCGACCATCTGCTGTCCGACACCGACCTGCTGCTGTATGACAGGAATACCGTCACCATCGGCATCGGCGATGGCGGCAACGAGCTGGGCATGGGCAATTTCCGCTCCATGATCGAGGAGCGTGTCAACCACGGCGACCTGATCTGCGCCGACGCGCCCGCCGACTTTACCCTCACCTCCGGCGTGTCCAACTGGTGGGGCTGGGGCATCCGTGCCGTGCTGTCCGCCATCACCGGCCGTGACCTGATGCCCACCGACGACGACGAAAACAAGCTGCTCCGTGCCGTTGTGGGCCACGGCTGCGTGGACGGCGTCACCGGCGAAGCCGAGCTGACGGTGGACCACCTGTCCCAGGAGGAAAACCTCCGGGTGCTGCGGGAGCTGCGTGCCGCCCTGGAGCTGCCCGACTACGAGCGGATGGATCCCGCCCGGGCCCGCCGCCTGTTCCGTGACAATACCATCGTCCGTCCCACCGCCGGTATGTGCGCCGGCCGTGCCCAGTGCAACCTCATCGTGCTGCCCTCCGCTCAGGCCGAGGACTTCCGGGAGTTCGCCCGCAGCAATCCCTTCTCCTGCCCCGTGCTGGAGGAGAGCGAAAAAGGCAGCCGCCTGCTGAAGTCTATCGCCGCCGACGTGGATCTGGCACGGGACTTCCCCAAGTACCGTGTGTGGAAGGACGGCCATCTGGTGGAAGAGCCTCTGGATGTGGAAAAGTACTGGAACGACGATCTGGTGGCCTTCCTCATCGGCTGCAGCTTCTCCTTCGAGGATGCCCTGCTGCAGGCCGGTCTGCCCGTCCGCCACATTGAAGAGGGCCGCAACGTGCCCATGTACCGCACCAACATCAACTGCGCCCCCTACGGCGAGTTCTCCGGCAAGATGGTGGTCAGCATGCGTCCCATGACGCCCGAGCAGGCCGAGGAGGCCCGTAAGATCACCGAACGGATGCCCCGTGTCCACGGCGCCCCCGTGTGCATCGGCGAACCCGAGAAGATCGGCATCCATGACCTGTACCGTCCCGACTTCGGCGACATGGTCACCGTGAAGGAGGGCGAGATCCCGGTGTTCTGGCCCTGCGGCGTCACCCCCCAGTCGGTGGTGATGAACGTCTGCCCGCCCTTTGCCATCACCCACGCCCCCGGCCATATGCTCATCGCCGACGTGAAAAATGCGGATTTGATGGATTAAAGGATTGCATTTTTCAAAACTTTCGTATATAATATTTTGGTAACGTAAAACGTAAGCGGCTGTTGCGCCTTTCAAGGTCAAAGTCCCGTTCCGTTTCATCAGCCCTGTGGCAGTCTCTGCCGGTCCCGCGCAGCGCGTGACCGTGAACCATGTCAGGCGGGGAACCGAGCAGCATTAAGCGGTACTTCGTGTGTGCCGCGGCCAACCGGCAGGGGCTGCCATGGGACTGATGACGGAGGACTGACCGCCGGGCGGACAGCCGCTTTTTTCATCCCACAGAATGGAGGAACTACCGTGGAACAGCATCTTGCCCTATACCGCAAATGGCGGCCGCTGACCTTTGACGACGTCTTTGGTCAGGAGCACGTCACCGGCGCGCTGCGCAATCAGGTGGCATCCAAGCGCACCAGCCACGCCTATCTGTTCACCGGCACCCGCGGTACCGGTAAGACCACCTGTGCCAAGATCCTGGCCCGGGCGGTGTGCTGCGAAAATCCCGTCAACGGCAGCCCCTGCAACACCTGCGCCGCCTGCCGCTCCATCCTGGAGGACTCCGCTCTGGACGTCAGCGAGATCGACGCCGCTTCCAACAACGGCGTGGACAACATCCGTGACATCCGGGAGGAGGCCGCCTTTTCTCCCACCGCCCTTACCAAGCGCGTCTACATCATCGACGAGGTGCACATGCTGTCGGCAGGCGCCTTCAACGCCCTGCTCAAAACGCTGGAAGAGCCTCCCGAGCACGTTCTGTTCATTCTGGCCACCACCGAGATCCACAAGGTGCCCGCCACCATCCTGTCCCGGTGCCAGCGGTACGATTTCCGCCGCATCCCGCCGGAGATCATCGCCGCCCGTCTGAACCAGATCGCCGCCGAAGAGGGCTTCACCCTGTCCGGCCCGGCGGCGTCCCTGCTGGCCCGTCTGGGTGACGGCTCCATGCGTGATGCCATCTCGCTGCTGGACCGCAGCGTGTCCGCCGACGGCAACATCGACCTGGGGCGGGTCACCGAAGCCCTGGGCGTGCCCTCTTCCGACACCGTGCTGGAGGTCTACCGTGCCGTCACCGCCGGCGACGGCGTCAAAGCGCTGGAGATCTTCACCGACTGCTATCTGGAGGGCCGGGATATCGTGTCCCTCTTTGACCAGCTGCTGTCCCTGATGCGGGACCTGTACGTGCTCAAGGCCACCGGCCGGCAGGAGTATCTCATGAGCTCCTCCGCCGCCGATCCCAAGGCCCTGCAGGAACTGGCCAACGCCGCCGACGGCCCCACTCTGGAATATTTCGTCAGCTGCGTCAGCGATCTGCTGACCCGCCTCACCCGTACCGCCATCAAACGCACCGACGGCGAGATGTGCCTGCTGAAAATGTGCCTGCGGCACCAGTCGCTGGACGCCAAGCCGGTGCAGATGGCTGCCCCCATGGCGGCCCCTGCGGCAAAGCCTGCCGCCAGGCCCC
>JAFYPP010000041.1 GCA_017559995.1 Clostridia bacterium
AATCCAAGCAGTACATCGCCAAGAACAACATCCAGCTGTACACCATCAACGCTATCGATCTGGCTATCGAGATCGGTATGGGCAAGCGTAACAACACCATCCTGCAGTCCGCTTTCTTCACTCTGGCCAACGTCATGGCTCAGGAAGAAGCTATCGGCTACATGAAGGATGCCGCTACCAAGTCCTATCTGAAGAAGGGCCAGGATGTGGTCGACATGAACCACAAGGCTATCGATCTGGGCGCCACCGCCTTCAAGAAGATCGACGTGCCCGCCGACTGGGCTACCGCTGTTGACGCTGCTGACGATACCGCTATGGCTGGTAAGCCCGAGCTGGTCAGCATGGTCAAGGGCATTCTGCAGCCCGTTGCCAAGATGGACGGCGACAGCCTGCCCGTCTCCGCTTTCGTCAACTACGTGGACGGCCAGTTCGAGCTGGGCGCTTCCGCTTACGAGAAGCGCGGCGTTGCCGTTTCCGTTCCCGCCTGGGATGCTGCCAAGTGTGTCCAGTGTAACCAGTGCGCTTATGTCTGTCCCCACGCTACCATCCGTCCCTACGCTCTGACTGAGGAAGAGGTCAAGGCTGCTCCCGCCGCCATCAAGACCGCTCCCATCAAGGCCGGCAAGGGCAAGGACGTCTACACCTTCGCCATGGGTATTTCTCCCCTGGATTGTATGGGCTGCGGCGTCTGCGTCAGCGTCTGCCCCGTCAAGGCTCTGGAAATGGTTGGCCAGGAAGGCGAAGCTGCTCAGCAGGATGTCTGGGGTTACCTGGTTTCCGAGGTTTCCGAGAAGGTCGACATGCAGGATAACACCGTTAAGGGCAGCCAGTTCAAGCAGCCCTATCTGGAGTTCTCCGGCTCCTGCGCCGGCTGCGCCGAGACCTCTTATGCCCGTCTGGTGACTCAGCTGTTCGGCGATCGTATGTACATCTCCAACGCCACCGGCTGTTCCTCCATCTGGGGCGGCCCCGCTGCTACCTCTCCCTACTGCACCAACAAGAAGGGCCAGGGTCCCGCTTGGTGCAACTCCCTGTTCGAGGACAACGCCGAGCACGGTCTGGGTATGCAGACTGCCGTTGAAACCCGCCGCGCCACTCTGGCTGAGACCGTCAAGGCTCTGATCGCCATCGACTACTGCGACGCCGATCTGAAGGCTGCCGGTCAGGCTTGGCTGGATACCATGATGGACGGCGAGGCTTCCAAGGCCACTTCCGCCGCTCTGGTTGCTGAGCTGGAAGCTTCTGTCATCGCCGGCTGCACCTGCGAGGCTTGCGCTCTGGGCGCCAAGGTCCTGGAAGAGAAGGATCTGCTGGTCAAGAAGTCCGTCTGGATCTTCGGCGGCGACGGTTGGGCTTACGACATCGGTTACGGCGGTCTGGACCACGTCCTGGCTTCCGGTAAGGATGTCAACGTCTTCGTCTTCGACACCGAGGTTTACTCCAACACCGGCGGTCAGGCTTCCAAGGCTTCCAACATCGGCCAGGTCGCTCAGTTCGCCGCTTCCGGTAAGGAAATGAAGAAGAAGTCCCTGTCCGAGATCGCTATGGCTTACGGTTACGTCTACGTGGCTCATGTTGCTATGGGCGCCAACCCCGCTCAGACCATCAAGGCCATCACCGAGGCCGAAGCTTATCCCGGTCCCTCTCTGATCATCGGCTACAGCCCCTGCGAGATGCACTCCATCAAGGGCGGTATGACCAACTGCCAGATGGAAATGAAGAAGGCCGTCGAGTGCGGTTACTGGAACCTGTTCCGCTTCAATCCCGCTGCTGAATCCAAGTTCACTCTGGACTCCAAGGCTCCCGCTGGCGGCTATCAGGAGTTCCTGATGAACGAGGCTCGCTACAGCCGTCTGACTCGCGAGTTCCCCGAGCGCGCTGCCGTCCTGTTCGAGAAGAACGAGGCTGCCGCCAAGGCTCGCTACGAGCACCTGCTGAAGCTGGTCGAGCTGCATAAGAACTAAGTTTCTTCTGTAACTTTCCCGTTTAAAGCCGATCCCCCGGCACCATTACGGTGCCGGGGGATTTTTTCATTTCAAAACACGCATCGCGGTGAGCCGCTCTTCTTTTACCCTCTGGAGCAGATAGGAATAACGCCGCTGCAGAGCGTTCATCTCATACACACAGGCATTGATCAGGTCAGGATCGGTCACCTGCTGAAATGCCGCGCGTACCTGCCGCAGTTGGATCAGGGTGTCGTAATACTCCCCCAACAACCGCTGATGTTCCTGCTGTTTCTCCTGTGCCGTCAGTTTGCTCTGCCGCCGTTGCTTCAGACTTTGCATCACTATCACCTCACCCTGTTTGAAACAAGTTTTTCCAGTTTTCCCGTTTCCTATGCAGCAAGGTACCTTCTTTTAATTTTCCGTGAAGTATTTGACATCCCTCGATTTTTTCGGTACAATAAAGTGTATGCAAATTTTTAGGAGGTAGCTATGGCGAAAGCAGCACAGCGTTATGACAACGACAGTATTTCTTCGCTGAAGGGCGCGGACCGAGTCCGCAAGCGCCCGGGCGTTATTTTCGGTTCCGATGGACTGGAAGGCTGCCAGCACGCGTTTTTTGAAATTCTCTCCAACTCCATTGACGAGGCCCGTGAAGGCCACGGCAATGTCATTCATGTTACCCGTTATCTGGACCACTCCATCCAGATCGAGGACTTTGGCCGCGGTATGCCGCTGGATTACAACGAAAAGGAGCAGCGCTACAACTGGGAGCTGATCTACTGCGAGCTTTACGCAGGCGGCAAGTACAGCAACAACACCGGTGAGAACTACGAGTTTTCCCTGGGCCTCAACGGCCTGGGCGCTTGCGCTACCCAGTATTCGTCCGAGTATTTTGACGTAGTTTCCCGTCGTGACGGTTTTGAATATAAACTGCACTTTGAGCACGGCGAAAACAAGACCGACGCCCCCAACGGCATGGTCAAGACCCCCTATTCCGGCAAAAAGACCGGTACCCTCCAGCGGTTTAAACCCGATATCCAGGTGTTTACCGACATCCGCATCCCTCTGGAGTTTTATCAGGAGACCCTCAAGCGGCAGGCCGTTGTCAACGCCGGTCTGAAGTTCATTTTGAAGAACGAGACCGCCCCCGGCCAGTTTGAGACTTCGGAATTTGTATATGAGAACGGCATCCTGGATTATGTCACCGAGCTGGCCGGCGAGACGTCCCTCACCCTGCCCCGCTTCATCAAAACTGAAAAGATGGGCCGTGACCGTGAAGATAAGCCGGAATACCGCGTCAAGGCGGAAGCCGCTTTCTGCTTCTCCAACGCCCCCATGCTGGAGTATTATCACAACTCCTCCTGGCTGGAACACGGCGGCGCGCCCGATAAGGCTGCCCGTTCGGCATTTGTTTCCGCCGTGGACGCCTACCTGAAGCAGACCGGCAAATACCAGAAGAACGAAAGCAAGGTCAACTTCAACGACATCTCCGACAGCCTGATTTTGGTCACCAACGGTTTCTCCACCTATACCTCCTATGAAAACCAGACCAAAAAGGCCATCACCAACAAGTTCATCCAGGAAATGATGACCGAGTTCCTCAAATCGTCTCTGGAGATCTATTTCATCGAAAACCGCCAGGAGGCCGACCGCATCGCCGACCAGATCCTGGTGAACAAACGCTCCCGTGAACAGGCCGAGCGCACCCGCCTCAACCTGAAAAAGAAGCTGGCCGGTACAATCGACATCACCAACCGTGTCGCCAAGTTCGTGGACTGCCGCAGCAAGGATCTTTCCAAGCGTGAGCTGTATATCGTCGAGGGCGACTCCGCATTGGGCAGCGTCAAGCAGGGCCGTGACCCGGAATACCAGGCCATTATGCCCGTCCGCGGTAAGATCCTCAACTGCCTCAAGGCTGAATATGACAAGATCTTCAAATCGGAGATCATCACCGACCTCATCAAGGTTCTGGGCTGTGGCGTTGAGGTCAAGAGCAAGAATAACAAGGATCTGGCCGCCTTTGACTTGGCCAATCTCCGCTGGAACAAGGTCATCATCTGTACCGATGCTGATGTGGACGGCTACCAGATCCGCACCCTGATCCTCACCATGATCTATCGCCTGACCCCCAAGCTCATCGAGGAAGGCTACGTTTACATCGCGGAATCCCCGCTGTACGAGATCACCCACAAAGACAAATCCTTTTTCGCCTACACCGACAAAGAAAAGGACGAGTACGTCAAAAAGATGGCCGGCAAGAAGCTGACCATCATGCGGTCCAAGGGTCTTGGTGAAAACGAGCCCGATATGATGTGGCAGACCACCATGAATCCCGAGACCCGGCGCTTGATCCGCGTGCTGCCCGAGGATGCCGAGCTGACCGCACAGGTCTTTGATCTGCTGCTGGGCGACAATCTCCAGGGCCGAAAGGATTATATTGCCGAAAACGGCGCCAATTATCTGGAACTGGCCGACTTGAGCTGAAAGGAGGGCCTGCATGAACTTTACAGAAGAACGGATCACACGGACCCTCACCGAAAACTATATGCCCTACGCCATGAGCGTTATCGTCTCCCGTGCGCTGCCTGAGATCGACGGCTTCAAGCCCTCTCATCGAAAGCTGCTGTACACCATGTACAAGATGAATCTGCTGTCGGGCAACCGTACCAAATCGGCCAACGTGGTAGGCCAGACCATGCGTTTGAACCCTCACGGCGACGCCGCCATTTATGAAACCATGGTCCGTCTCAGCCGAGGCAACGGTGCCCTTTTGACCCCCTTCGTGGACAGTAAGGGTAACTTCGGCAAGGTGTACTCCCGTGACATGGCTTACGCCGCGGCACGATATACCGAGGTCAAGCTGGACGGCATCTGCAGCGAGCTGTTTTCTGACATCGACGCCGAAGCGGTGGATTTTGTAGACAACTACGACGGCACCCTGAAAGAGCCTACCCTGCTGCCCACCACCTTCCCCAACATTCTGGCCAACCCCAATCTGGGCATCGCTGTCGGTATGGCCTGTCAGGTTTGCGGTTTTGACCTCAATGAGTTGTGCCGCACCACCATCGAGTTCATCAAAAACCCGGAGCACGATTTGATGAGCACCCTCATCGCCCCCGACTTTCCCACCGGCGGCGAGCTGATCTATGACCGCGCCCAGTTGGAGAGCATCTACCGCACCGGCCGCGGCTCCTTCAAGGTGCGTGCCAAGTGGCAGTACCTGAAGAAGGAAAACATCATCGAGATCACCGAGATTCCCTACACCACCACGGTGGAAGCCATCATCGACAAGGTCACCGATCTGGTAAAGACCGGTAAGATCCGGGAAGTCTCCGATATCCGTGACGAAACCGGTAAGGAAGGTCTGAAGATCGCCATCGACCTCAAGCGCGGCACCGACGCCGACAAGCTGATGGCCAAGCTGATGAAGATGACCCCCCTGTGCGACAGTTTCTCCTGCAACTTCAATATCCTCATCGGCGGTATGCCCCGTGTCATGGGTGTTGGCGAGATCCTGGACGAGTGGACCGCGTGGCGAACCGACTGTGTGCGGCGCAAGCTCTACCATGACCTGCAGAAGAAAAAGGCCAAGCTGCATCTGCTGAAAGGTCTGCGCAAGATCCTGCTGGACATCGACCGTGCCATCGCCATCATTCGTGATACCGAAGAGGACGCCGAGGTCATCCCCAACCTGATGATCGGCTTCGGCATCGACGAGGTTCAGGCCGAGTTCATCGCCGAGATCAAGCTGCGCAACATCAACAAAGAGCATATCCTCAAGCGCCTCAAAGAAGTGGAAGATCTGGAAAAGGAGATCGACCGTCTGGAGGACATTCTGGCCAGCAAAGCGAAACTGCGCAACCTGATCATCAAGGATCTGGAAGGCATTATCAAAAAGTATCCCACCACCCGCCGTACCTCCATCGTTTACGAGCATGAGGTTGAAGAATACGACGCAAGCCAGCACATCGAGGACTATGCCGTCAACGTGTTCCTGTCCAAGGACGGCTACTTTAAAAAGATCGTTCCCCAGTCCCTGCGTCTCAGCAGCGAACAGAAGTTCAAGGAAGGCGACGGCCTGCGGCAGACCTTTGAAAGCACCAACAAGGCCGAGATCATCTTCCTCACCAATCAGGGGCAGGCTTACAAGGCAAAACTCCATGAGTTTGACGACAGCAAAGCCAGCGTTCTGGGCGATTATCTGCCCCAGAAGTTGGGCATGGACGAGAACGAAGCTCCCATTTTCATGCTGCTTCCCGGTGATTTCAGCGGCAATCTGGTCTATGTCTTTGAAAACGGCAAGGTCGCCAAGGTGGAACTGTCCTCCTTTGCCACCAAGTCCAACCGCAGAAAGCTCACCGGCGCCTATTACGACAAGGTGCCTCTGGTGGCCGCTTTCCATGCCGTTTCCGACATGGAGATCGCCCTGTATACCCAGAGCCGCATCCTGATCTTCAACACCGCCCAGCTGCAGGCAAAGACCACCCGTGCTACCCAGGGTGTCGCGGTGATGACCCTGAAGAAGAATCAGCAGGTCACCCGTGCCGCGCTGCTCACCGAGGCCGGTATCGAAAACGTGGCGCGTTACCGCACCCGTACCATCCCCGCCGCAGGCGCGCTCATCAAGGAAGAGGACGCCCCCGATAAGCAAATGTCGCTGCTGTAAAGCATTCTGGCATTACACCAAATTCACAAAAACCTCCTGCACCGCATAGTCTGCGGCAGGAGGTTTTTATATGCCAGAAATCCGTACTTATGACCGGGAAGCCGCCGTGACCTATGCGCACACCTGGGCCTGGCGGCGAAATCCCCTGTATTACGACTTCAGCGCCATCGGCGGAGATTGTACCAACTTCGCCAGCCAATGTCTTTATGCCGGCGCCGGCGTGATGAACTTCACGCCTACATTTGGGTGGTATTACAAAAACGCGTATGATCGCACTCCGTCCTGGACCGGCGTGCAGTTCCTGTATGACTTTTTGACCCGCAATCTTGGCCCGGGGCCGTTTGCCTCGGAGGTTTCCCTTCGGCAGTTGGAACCGGGAGATCTGGTGCAGCTGGCCTTTACCGCCACCGATCGCTACGAGCATACCCCGGTGGTCGTGCGTGTGGATTCCCCCACGCTCACCGGAATTCTGGTGGCCGCCCACAGCAATGACGCGGATTTTCGCCCGCTATCCACCTACAGTATCAGCCGTTTGCGTGCGCTGCACATCGAAGGCGTGCGTATATAAAGGAAGGCCAGGACCACAAGGTCCTGGCCTTTACAATGGTTATCAAATCAATAGGTACCCAGGTTGGCGGAACCGTCGCCCTTGGCATCGGCACCAAACACGTAATCGTTACCGGGCAGGATGGCGTTAAGCGCGACACCGGCAATGGCGGCAATTGCCATAGCGGTCAGGGTGATGGCAGTATTGCCAACGTAGAAGGTAATGCCGCCGGAGAAGCCCAGGCCGCAGACCAGAATGACGGCAGCAATGATCAGATTGCGGCTGTTGGTCAGGTCGACCTTGTTCTCAACCACGTTACGGATACCGACGGCGGAGATCATACCGTACAGGATGAAAGATACGCCGCCGACGATGGCTGCGGGAATGGAGTTGACCAGCGCGTCAAACATGGGGCTGAAGGACAGTGCGATGGCAAAACCGGCAGCCAGACGAACCACGTTGGGATCGTAAACACGGCTCAGTGCCAGAACACCGGTATTCTCGCCGTAGGTGGTGTTGGCGGGGCCGCCGAACATACCGGCAACGGCGGTGGCAAGACCGTCACCCAGCAGGGTGCGATGCAGGCCGGGATCTTCAATAAAGTTCTTCTGGCAGGTTGCGGAGATAGCAGAGATGTCGCCGATATGTTCCATCATAGCGGCAACGGCGATGGGGGCCATGACCAGAATGGCAGTGATGTCAAACTTGGCCACCACAAACTCGGGCAGACCGACAATATGCTCATTGGCCATAGCGGAGAAATCCACCATACCAAAGCACAGAGCGGCGATATAGGGGATCAGAACGCCCAGCAGAATGGGGATGATCTTGATCATGCCCTTGCCCCAAATGTTGGCGACAATGATGACCACGATGGAGAACAGAGCCAGAGGCCAGCAGGTCTGGGCGTTCTGGACGGCGGTGCCGGCCAGATTCAGACCGATCAGGATGATCATGGGGCCGGTGACGATGGGCGGGAAATAACGCATGACCTTCTGCGCGCCCACCACTTTGAACAGCATGGCTACCAGAATATACATAACACCGGCAACAACGATACCGCCCATGGCGTAAGGCAGTTTTTCAGCGCCGGTCATATCGGCAAACTTACCGACGTTCAGTTCGGAAACGGCCTGGAAGCCGCCCAGGAACGCAAAGGACGAACCCAGGAACGCGGGGACCTTCAGCTTGGCACAGATGTGGAAAATCAGCGTACCGATACCGGCGAAGAACAGCGTCGTCTGGATCGACAGCGGCATACCGTAGTTGTTGCTGACCAGAATGGGCACCAGAACGGTAGCGCCAAACATGGCAAACAGATGCTGGAGACCCAGAACGATCATTTTGGGCCAACCCAATGCGCGAGCGTCGTAAATCGGCTCACTTCCAAGAACCTTTTTCTCGTTGGACATAGTGTACATCCTCCCCTTTTTTTACAAAAGAAAAGGCACTTCCACCTTTCGTCGGAAATGCCGCGAGATGCCGCAATGCGAATACTGATTTTTCATTGCCAACACCTCTCCTTCCTCCTCATAATACATCAAAGAAGTGCCCCTTTGCAAGCCTTTTTACAAATATCCAATCGAATTATGGAATTACGCAAATCCGCAAAATTTCTCTTGCATTTTTGCATATTGAGTGGTATCTTATATATATTGTGAATATAAAATGCAATGACGAAGAAAGTAGCACGATCGAGATCGGTCAGAGAATGGCGGTCACCGGCTGAGAGCCGCCTGCGTGAAGATCCTGTGAAGTTCCCTTCCGAGCACCAAAGCTGAAGGTTTGTTCTGGTAGGCTGCGGCGGTTTGGCACCGTTATCGGTCAAGAGTGCCCGGTATTTGCCGGGAATGCGGGTGGTACCGCGGAAGCATGGCTTTCGTCCCAGTGTGTGGACGGAGGCTTTTTCTTTTATCTACACAATATAATCATACAAAGGAGTGTATCCCAACATGAGAGAAAAGTTGGAGCAGATCCTGGTAAAGGCCCTTGAAGAAGTCAACGTCGCCGATACCAAGGAAACCCTGGAAGCTGCCCGCGTCAAGTATCTGGGCAAAAAAGGCGAACTGACCGCCATCCTGCGCGGCATGGGTCAGCTGTCTGCCGAAGAGCGTCCCATCGTCGGCCAGGTCGCCAACGAGGTTCGCGCCAAGATTGAGGCCGCTATCGAAGGCGCCGCCGAGCGTGCCGAGGCCCACGAGCTGGAAAACAAACTGAAGAAAGAGACCATCGACGTGACCATGCCCGGCAAGAAGATCGTCTTTGGTAAGAAGCACCCCCTGACCACCGTTCTGGACGAAGTCACCGACATTTTCACCGGCATGGGTTATTCCGTGGCCGAGGGTCCCGAAGTGGAACTGGTCCACTACAACTTCGATATGCTGAACGCCCCCAAGACTCACCCCAGCCGTGAGCCTCAGGACACCTTCTACATCGACGACGAGATCGTTCTGCGCACCCAGACCTCTCCCATGCAGGCCCGTATCATGGAGCAGACCCAGCCCCCCATCCGCATCATCGCTCCCGGCCGCGTGTTCCGTAACGACGAAGTCGACGCCACCCACTCCCCCATGTTCCATCAGATCGAAGGTCTGGTCATCGACAAAGGCATCACCATGGGCGACCTGAAGGGCACCCTGGAGGTCTTTGCCAAGGAGCTGTACGGCGAGGAGACCTCTGTCCGTTTCCGCCCCAGCTACTTCCCCTTCACCGAGCCTTCCGCCGAGATGGACATCAGCTGCTTCAAGTGCGGCGGCAAGGGCTGCCCCATGTGTAAGTACGAGGGCTGGATCGAGGTCCTGGGCTGCGGCATGGTGCATCCCAACGTGCTGCGCAACTGCGGCATCGATCCCGAAGTCTATTCCGGTTTCGCCTTCGGCGTAGGCCTGGAGCGTATCACCCTGTTCCGCTACAAGATCGACGACATGCGTCTGCTGTTCGAGAACGACGTGCGGTTCCTGTCCCAGTTCTAAGCAAGGAGGAAGAAAGTTATGAAATTACCTTATAGCTGGCTGAAAGACTTTACCGATGTGGGCATCCACAACGTTCCCGCCAAGCAGTACGCCGCCGACATGACCATGGCCGGCACCATGGTGGGCAGCTGGGAAAGCCCCGCCGACGAGATCTCCAACGTGAAGGTCGGCAAGATCGTCTCTATGGAGCGTCATCCCAATTCTGATCATATGTGGGTCTGCCAGATCGACGTCGGTCAGGACGAGCCCGTCCAGATCGTCACCGGTGCCTGGAACGTCCACGTGGGCGACCTGGTCCCCGCCGCTCTGCACAAGTCCACCCTGCCCGGCGGCATCAAGATCGAAAAGGGCAAGCTCCGCGGCGTTCCCTCCCACGGTATGCTGTGTTCCCTGAAGGAGCTGCAGCTGGAAGAGCGTGACTTCCCCTACGGTGCCATCACCGCCGCTGCCCTGCTGAACGATTACAAGCCTCTCGATCCCGAGAAGCCCTCCATCCCCGCCGACATCCAGCCCGGCCACAAGGTCTTTGGCCCCGTGGTGGCTGCCAAGGTGCTGGAGTGCGCCACCCAGAGCTACGGTGTCTATCACACCTGTCTGGATCTGGGCGACAAGACCGCCTGCCCCGACACTGCCTGTCAGAACCTGCACGAAGGTGACATGGTGGCCTACAACACCAAGACCGACACCATCTGCACCCTGGCCGACCTGCGCGCCAAGCAGGAAGAGTTCCCCCACTGCATTTCCGACGGTATCTTTGTCCTGAACGAGGATTGCAAGCCCGGCGATGACATCGCTCCCGTGCTCAGCCTGGACGAGATCACCTTTGACTTTGATATTCTGCACAACCGTCCCGACTGCCTGTCTATCATCGGTCTGGCCCGCGAAAGCGCCGCCACCTTTGACAAGGAGTTCTCTCTGGCCAAGCCTTCCGTGAAGAACACCGTTGGCGACATCAACGAGCATCTGTCCGTTGAGATCCGTGACGCCGACCTGTGCCCCCGTTACTCTGCCGCCATGGCCAAGAACATCAAGATCCAGCCCTCTCCCCGCTGGATGCGTGACCGTCTGCGTGCCGCCGGCATCCGTCCCATCAACAACATCGTCGACATCACCAACTACGTCATGCTGGAGTACGGCCAGCCCATGCACGCTTTTGACTACCGCTGCCTGAAGGACGGCAAGATCATCGTCCGCCGCTGCGACGCCAACGAGGAGTGCACCACTCTGGACGGCCAGACCCGCAAGCTGTGGGAGAAAACTCTGGTCATCGCTGATGCCGAGAAGGCCGTCGCCATCGCCGGCGTTATGGGCGGTGAGAACAGCGAGATCACCGAGCAGACCGAGATGATCGTCTTTGAGTCCGCTATGTTCGATTCTGTCAGCATCCGTACCACCTCCCGCCGTCTGGGTATGCGTACCGAGGCTTCCGGCCGCTTTGAGCGCGGTGTCAACTGCGAAGGCACCATGACCGCTCTGGAGCGCGCCTGCCAGCTGGTGGAAGAGCTGGGCGCCGGCGAGATCATCGGCGGCTACGTGGATGCCTATCCCACTCCCAAGCCCGTCCGCACCCTCAAGCTGGAGCCCGAGCGCATCAGCGCTTACATCGGCGCCGACATTGACCGTGACTTCATGGTCAAGACCCTGGAAAAGCTGGCCTTCAAGGTGGAAGGCGACAACGTGATCGTTCCCTCCTGGCGTGACGATATGGAAGGCATGGCCGACATCGCCGAGGAAGTTGCCCGTTACTTCGGTTACGATAACATTCCCACCACCCTGCTCCGCGGCGAGACCACCAAGGGCGGCCTGACTCGCCGTCAGCAGTTCAACCGCAAGGTCAACGACGCCTGCAACGCCGCCGGCTACAGCGAAGCCAAGACCCTGTCCTTCCTGAGCCCCAAGGCTTTCGACAAGATCTGCCTGGCCGAAAACGACGTCCGCCGTCAGGCCGTCGTCATCACCAATCCTTTGGGCGAAGACCAGAGCCTGCTGCGCACCACCGCTCTGCCCGCCATGCTGGAGGCTGCCGCCCGCAACTACAACTACCGCGCTCCCTCCATCCATCTGTTTGAGCCCTCCAAGATCTATCTGCCCAAACTGGATGAGAACGGCAAGACCGATCCCCATCAGCTGCCCGAAGAAAAGTCTGTCCTGGTGATGGCCACCTACGGCGAGGACTTCTTCCATCTCAAGGGCTGCGTTGAGGGTATCCTGACCATGCTGGCTATCCCCGGCTGCGTCTTTACTCCCTGCAAGGACAATGCAAGCTACCATCCCGGCCGCTGTGCCGCCATCATGAACGGCGACAAGCTGATCGGCTACGCCGGTCAGGCACATCCCGCCGTGCTGAAGAACTACGGCATCGGCACCGAGCTGTATATGGCTGAACTGGATATGGAAGTGCTGTTCGAACTGGTGGACAAGGAGCGCTACTATCAGCCCATCCCCAAGTATCCCGCCAGCACCCGTGACCTGGCCGTTCTGTGCGACGAGGATATCTATGTGCTGCAGCTGGAGACCTGCATCAAGAAGGCCGCCAAGAAGCAGTTGGAGAAGCTGGAGCTGTTCGACGTGTACCGCGGTGCCCAGGTGGCCCAGGGCAAGAAGAGCGTTGCCTTCTCCCTCACCCTGCGCAATCCCGACCACACCCTCACCGATAAGGAAGCCGACGAGATCATCCAGAATGTCCTGAAGGCTCTTGAAGAGGAGTTCGGCGCCACTCTGCGCGCTTAAACGAACAACAGGGGACGCGGCCAACCTTGGCCGCGCCCCTCTTTTTCACAATTTCTCCCGATCCGTCCCTTTACTTTCCCTCAATTGTGGTATATAATATACGATATATCTGGTTATGGAGGCGATTTGATGCTCGACGGCACCCGTAAGTTTAAGATTCATGATGACGCCGATCTGGAAATGAAGCAGATTATGACCGCGGTGTATGATGCCCTGCGGGAAAAGGGTTATAACCCCATCAACCAGATCGTGGGCTATATTCTGTCCGAAGACCCCACCTATATTACCAACCACAACAACGCCCGTACGCTGATCCGCAAACTGGACCGTGACGAACTGCTCCAGGAATTGGTTCGAAACTATCTTTCTGACTGATTTATACCGTTTTTGGTGTATTTTACCATAGAAAGTGCCGCTGCGACGATCTCACGGCGGCCTTTTTGTTTACTTTTTGTAATTTTGTTGTTCTTTTGTAACTTTTTTGTTTGACTTTTGTAATCTATTTTGTTATACTAAATACAATCGGAGGTATTCTTATGGAAGCTACCGGGAAAAACAGTGTGCTGCCCTTGACCTATAAGGGCCGCCCCTTGATGCGTAAAGACGCAGTTATTTACTACGGCAGTATGTCTGATAAATATATCGTCATGCTGCAGGTCCTGTCGGCCGAGCAGAAGGACGGTTACACTCTGGCAAATCGGGTGTCCATCCAGCTGCAGTATACCGACCCCGAAATCAGTTCGAAAGATCGTGTGGTGAAAACCGCCGAGCGTGACGGTATGTACGATGCCATGGAGCTGGGCTCCATCTGGCTGGAGAGAGCGCTGAGCGGTAAGTAATCACCCCTGTCACAGGAGGTTTACCGTGAAATTTCATCTCCCTGTCCGTACGTTGATCCTGACCGCTACCCTGACTGCTGCGATGGCCGTCTCGGCCTATGCCTATGATGTTCAGGGCGGTACCGTTACCACCAGTTCTGCCGTGAACTTCCGGCAGGAAGCCACCACCCAGAGTGAAAGCCTGGGCAAGCTGTCCGATGGCACCCGTGTTGCGATCCTGGACGAGGCCAACGGCTGGTACAAGGTCGCCTACAACGGCAAGGTCGGCTTTATGAGCGCCGATTACGTGGAATCCCAGCCCATCATGAACATTGAATGCGGCGGCGCCAAGGTGACCACTTCCGTCCTCAATATGCGCAGCGCGCCCGGCACGGAAAACAGCATCGTTACCAAGCTGTACGAAGGCACCGTTGCCAAGATCATCGGTATCAACAACGCCTGGTTTAAGGTCCAGTATGGCGGTCAGACCGGTTACATCTCCCCTGATTACGTGTCTATCGTCCCCTATCAGGTCACCGTTACCGCTTCTGCGCCTGCCACTGTCAGTTCTTCTTCCGGCACTGCGTACGCCGCCAGCGGCACCCGTCAGCAGATCGTTGACTACGCTGCCAACTTCCTCGGTTGCAAGTATGTCTACGGCGGCAACACTCCCAGCGGCTTTGACTGCTCCGGCTATGTCAAGTACGTGTTCAATCACTTTGGTGTGGAACTGACCCGTACTTCTGCCAGCCAGTATTCCAACTCGGTCCACATTAAGAAGTCCGAACTGCAGGTCGGCGACCTGGTGTTCTTCAGCCAGACTGCCGGCAGTTCCAAGGTTGGTCACGTGGGCATCTATGTTGGCGGTGGCCAGTTTATTCACGCCGCGGCTCCCGGCAAGGGTGTCCGGTACGACTCGCTGAGCGACTCTTACTATACCAGCCACTACATTGGCTCCGGCCGTGTTTTGAGCAACTGATCACAAATAATAAAAGCCTCTGTCGGTTGACAGAGGCTTTTTCTTTTACAGTTTTCGAAAATCCATCGTATAGGAACCGTCCTGTTTCATCTGCAGCACTACGTACTCTTCGTGCCCGCTGCCCATGGTGCCGGGACAGACAATGGTGCAGCCTTCCCGCTCCACCATTTGTGCGTGATGGGTATGACCGTAAAACACCAGGTCGGCATCATGCTGCAGCGCAGCGCCGTGCAGCCCGGAAAGGCCCTGCTTCACACCGTAAACATGCCCGTGCGTCAGGAAGATCTTATGCCCGTAGAGTTCAAACTTCCGGTAAGGCGGCTCCATGGACATCATGTCGCAGTTGCCGCTCACCGCGGCAAACGCCGTGGTATGCGGAAGATCGACCTGATGCCAGTCCCGTTCACCGTCCCCCAGAAAATAAACAGCCTGCGGGCGTTCCCGCTCGATCATTTCCTGCAGACCCGGATAATTGCCGTGGGAGTCGGAACAAACGATGATTTTCATAACAAGATCCTTTCTCTGTGTCACTTTCACTGACAGAACGCATATATTGGGGTATCAAATCTTTTAGGAGGAGATCCAATGCCCGGAGAAATCGAGAACATGGCCCGCTCCATGATGTCTTCCCCCCAGGGGATGAAGATCATCAAGGGGCTGGACAAATACAACGCCCTTATGAACACCGAAGGTGGTCGCCAGCTGATCGCCATGCTGGCCGGCAGCGGCAGTGATGCCCTGCGATCGGCGGCGCAGGCCACCCTTCCGGTTACCAAAGATCCCGGCCGCGCACTGCTGCAAAACCTTCTTTCCACCAAAGAGGGTGCCGCATTGGCTGCAAAAGTTATTGAAGTGATGGGGATCTGAGTGTCTATGGCTGATCTGGACGAACGCTTGAGCCAATTGCTCTCCGACCCGGCTGCCATGGAACGGCTGACCGAACTGGCCCGGGTTCTTCAAACCCGGCAAAACAGCGCGGATCCGGCAGCAAACATCCCCGCAAATCCTTCGCCAGAAACCGAGGAAGGCACACCGCTGACCGCCGTTCTTTCCAATTTATTATCCACCCAGCCTCCGGTGGAATCGCCCCAAAACGCTCCGCGAGAATCCCCTTCATCACCGGCCGCTCCCCTGCTGACCCTTTTGCCGCAGCTCATGCAGGCATTGTCGGGAAACGGAGACTTTGTCAAGCGTGAACGGGTCAACCTTCTGCAGGCCATGCGGCCCTATCTGAAAGATCGCCGCACCGACAGTATCGAGCGTGCCATTAAAATGGCCAACATCACGAAAGCCGCTACCCTCGCCATGCATGAACTTGGGAGGTGACGCGTCTGTATAACCGCTACATAGCCGGCGCCTGGCCAGATGGACCGCCGCCAAAGCAGCAATCCGCTGACAAGCCGCCTGCGCCGGAGTTCTCGGATATTTCGGCAAGTGATCCCGCCCCACAACCTCGCCCCAAGGAGCCGGGCGGGCTGAAAAGCCTGTTCGGCGGCAATATCAAGTTGCCGGAGTTCGACGCGGATACCGTACTGCTGTTGGTACTTGTCTATTTTCTGGTGGCCGATGAAAACGAAAATATCAGCGACACGCTGCTTATCATCGGCGTCCTGCTGCTCCTTGGATTTTAGAAGAAACACCGCAGAGGCATCTCTGCGGTGTCATTTTGTTATTGCGGCGCCGTTCCGTCGGGAAGCAAAAACTGCGCGTCATCCAACGGCTCCAGCTGAAGCTCGGTCATTCGGTAGTCATACGTGGGCGCGCCGTTCAGTGCGCCGCTCGCCTGCAGCAGCAGGCCGTTTTCTACCAGCACATACCACTGCTCCTGCTCGCCGGTCAGCGGATCCCGTGATGAAACGTACAGACACATCTGTCCGTCCACATCCCGCACCTCACCCACCAGAATATCAGAAGCTCCCAACGACAGGATATCTTCATAGGTCGGTGTAAGGCTGTAAAGATCGGCATCCTGCTCCTGCCGCGCGAATCGTGCCCAAGGCGCTTCTCCCTGCCAAACATATACAGAAGAGGCACCGAGCAGAGCCTGCGGCCCATCTGTGCCGTCCTCATTCAGCTGCGAAACACGCACCAGGCCATCCTTCGCCCACAGGCTGCAGGCAATGACAGTCTGCGAATCCCTGTAGTAGTAGGTCAGCTCCGATCGGCTGTGATACTGTTCCGGGCGGGACAGCGAAGCGATCACCGCCTGGATATTCGAGGCGTCCACCGCTATGGTTTGGATGAGCTGCCGGTTGCTTTCTTCGATTTCGGGGTTGGTGTCGATCACGGCACTCCCCTGCCCGGGCAGCGAGATCGTATGCTCCGGATCCGGATTGGAAAAGCTGACAAAAAAACTGACAAACACACCGGCAGCTACAACGGCCATGGCCGCAAGCAGCGCCGTGGTACTTCGTTTTCTCATAGGCAATTATTGGGCGCAAAAGTTTTCGGCCGGCTGTTCGGCCTCACCCAGGAAGTACAGAAGGTCATCAACGATACGGCGGCAGGCAAAACCGTCACCGTAGGGATTGACCGCATGGGCCATGCTCTGGTAACGCTGGCCTCCGGAAAGCAGTTCTTCCGCTTCGGCAATGATCACCGCTTCCTCGGTGCCGATCACACGGACGGTACCGGCGGCAACCGCCTCGGGCCGCTCGGTTTCCCGACGGAGCACCAGAACAGGCTTACCCAGCGCGGGAGCCTCCTCCTGCAATCCGCCGGAGTCGGTCATCACCATATAGGACCGTGCCAGCAGATTATGCATATCGGTAACGCCAAGAGGCTCGGTAAGCAGGACGTTGTCCAGACCGTCCAAATAGCGGTGTGCGATCTCCTGCACATAAGGGCTGAGATGCACGGGATACACCAGCTGAACATCAGGATGATTTTTGGCCAGATAAGCGAAGGCGGCCATGATATGCTCCATCGGTTCGCCGTAATTTTCCCGGCGATGGGCCGTAATGGCGATCACCTTGCGGGCAGAAAAATCCAGCGTCTGCAGCGCGGGGCATTCGAACGTGTAATCGTCTTTTACCGTAAGCTTCAGGGCGTCGATCGCCGTGTTTCCGGTAATGAAGATAGGCGCCTGAATATTCTCCCGACGCAGATTCTCGGCATTGTTCACGGTAGGAGAAAAATGAACGTCCGCCATAACACCCACCAGACGGCGGTTGGCCTCTTCCGGATAGGGCGACTGCAGGTCAAAACTGCGCAGACCGGCCTCCACATGACCGATGGCCACATGATTATAGAATGCCGCCAGCGCAGCCGCAAAGGTGGTGGTGGTGTCGCCGTGGACCAGAACGATATCGGGTTTGACCTCACGCAGCACCTTCTCCAGACCCAGTGTAGCCTTGCTGGTGATGGTGGTCAGCGTCTGCTGTTTCTCCATAATATCCAGATCGTACTGCGGCTGCACGTCAAAAGCGGCCAGCATCTGGTCCAGCATTTCACGGTGCTGGGCGGTAACACAGACGATGGACTCGATCTCTTCCCGGCTCTCCAGTTCTTTCACCAGCGGGCACATCTTGTTTGCCTCCGGGCGTGTGCCGAAGACGCTCATAACTTTTCTTTTCATGAGGGGTCTCCCTCCTGTTTATCATCGTCAGCCTGCTTCTGCATCTCATCCAAAATGGCCTGCTCCTGCTTGCTGTGCCGTTTCTCCACCGACATCATACTCATGGCGAGGAAGAAACACACCAGAACCGCAATCGCAAGGAAGATCAATCGGGTCTCGTTCGTACGGGCCAGGATCACGGCGGTCAGACCCATCAGCGCGCTGAAGGCGTACAGGATGGCCACGCTCTGCTTCTGGTCAAAGCCCAGATCGATCAGTCGGTGATGCACATGACCACGGTCGGCCTGCAGGGGGCTTTGGCCCTTCAGCAGACGGCGCACGATGGCAAAACCGGTATCAAAAATCGGCAGACCCAGCAGAATAAAGGGCACCGCGAAAGAGATCACCGCGTAAAACTTAAACAGACCCTGGATGGACGTGACCGCCAGCAGATATCCCAAAAACATGGAGCCGGTGTCGCCCATAAAGATCTTGGCAGGATTCATGTTATAGGGCAAAAAGCCAAGGCAGGCGCCGGCCAGCGCAGCCATCATCAGGGCGATCTGGAGCTCGGAATACAGCACCGCGATCACCAGCATGGTGACCGTCGCAATGGCGGAAACGCCGCAGGCAAGACCGTCCAGACCGTCAATGAAGTTGACCGCGTTGGTAATACCCACGATCCAAACGATGGTCACCGGGATGGTCAGGATGCCCAGAGGCACATAATCATTGGTGATAAAGGGATTGCCGAAGCCCTGGATCACCACGCCGGACAGCGCGGGGATCAGCGCGGCGATAATCTGTCCCACAAACTTGATCTTTGCGTCCAGCGCCACAATATCATCCACGATACCCAGCGCCACCAGAATCAGCGCGCCGATCAGGATGGCCCGGAACTGGCCGGTCATGGGAATAAAGAGGATGGAACTCAGCAGAAATCCCGCAAAGATCGCAAGGCCGCCCATGCGGGGGATGGGCACCTTGTGCATACGCCGGTTGTCTTTGGGCACGTCCACGGCTTTGATGCGGATAGCCAGCATTTTCACGGCCGGCGTACACGCAAACGCCACGCCCAATGCCACAATAAAGGCAAACAGACAGCCCAGCGTCAAATTACCATCAAAATTGAACATAGAATCACCTGTTCACAAAGTTAGGGCATGGGAACGAAGCCGACCTTCTTCTGTGCCTTGCTCAAGGTACGGTATGCCATACGGGCAGCCTTTTCGGCGCCGGTGCGGGCCACCTGATCCAGATAATCCTTGTTTTTCATCAGGTCCTCCACATTCTCACGGAAGGGACGCAGCATCTCCACCACGGCTTCGCCGCAGGCGGTCTTGAAGTCACCGTAGCCCTTGCCGGCAAACTCTTCCTCGATCTGTTCGGGAGTCTTTCCGGTGGCCACGGAATAGATGGTGATCAGGTTGTTGATACCGTGCTTATCGGGACCACGGCGCACCTCGCCCTGGGAATCGGTGACGGCACGCTTGAACTTGCGCATGATGTCCTCGGGCTTGTCCATCACCAGGATGTTGGCGTTGACGTTGGGGTCGGACTTACTCATCTTCTTCTCGGGTTCGGCCAGGCTCATGATCTTGGCGCCAATCGCGGGGATGTAGGGCTCGGGCAGCTTGAAGGTATTGCCGTACAGACCGTTGAAGCGGTTGGCAATGTCACGGGCGATCTCCACGTGCTGCTTCTGGTCGGCACCCACGGGAACCAGATCGGCCTGATACAGCAGGATGTCGGCAGCCATCAGCACGGGATAGGTGAACAGGCCGGCGTTGATATTGTCGGCATTCTTGGCGGACTTATCCTTGAACTGGGTCATGCGGGACAATTCGCCGAACATGGTATAGCAGTTGAGGATCCAGGCCAGTTCCGCATGAGCGGGGACGTGGGTCTGGACAAACATAACACTCTTTTCGGGATCAATGCCGGCGGCCAGCAGGCTGGCCAGAGCGCGGTAGGTGTTCTCACGCAGCTTTGCGGGTTCCTGGCGGACAGTGATGGAATGCTCGTTTGCCACCATGTAGACGCAGTTAAACTCGTCCTGCATATTGGCCCAGTTGCGGATAGCGCCGATATAATTTCCCAGGGTAAACTGGTTGCCCGAGGGCTGGATACCACTGAGGACGATCTTCTTCTTTTCCACGGCAAGTTCTGCCATAATATCTCGACTCCTTTTACGGAAATATTTGCTGCAAAATCGTTGTTGCATACGGATTAAGTATACCATTCTTTTTGCATTTGAGCAACCTTTATCCTCTTTAATTTAGGTATAATTTTCAAATTAACCTCCAAAACTAACGCAAAAAGGAGTGATTTGTTTGAACGACCGCAGGTTGCTTCGCCTTTGCTGCTTTGCGCTGGCTCTGGCGGTGATATTTGCCGGCAGCACCGCTTATTATGCCAATCACAGCACGCAGTACCGGCGTTATATCGACAGTCAGTACGAACGCGTCTTATCCCAGCTGCTGAACAGTGTGGATCAGCTTGAAGCCTCCCTGGAAAAAACACGCTATCTTTCTGCCGGAGCCCTTCGTCAGACCATGGCTGCGGATATCTGGATGGAAAGCCAGCTGGCATCTGCCGCGTTATCCGCCCTTCCGCTGGGCGATCAGCGGCCCGAACAGCTGGAGACCTATCTGTCCCAGTTGGGGGATTATGCCTACTATCTCCTGCGGAACAACGCTTACGGAAAGGATACCGCCGGGGAGTGGCAAGCGCTTTGCGCTTTATACGGCAACGCCCAGCAGGTGCGGAAAGAACTGGACACCATGAAGCAACTATTGGATACCGGCAGTTTGGCCTGGGAAACGCTGCACGCCCCGGCGTCGTCCGACGGCGGCTTGAACGCGCAGTTCCTCCGGGTGAATGACGAGTTCCCGGAGTACCCTTCCCTGATCTATGACGGCCCTTATTCCGATCACGTGCTGCAGAGAACCGCCAGAGCGCTGGAAGGACAAGCCACGCTGACAACGGAGCAGGCACAGGTACGCGCCGCGAAGCTGCTGAAAATGCCGGCGGAGCAGCTGCGGATCGATTACCAAACCGACGGACAACTCCCCTGCTACGGTTTTTCCGGGGGTACGGTATCCGCCGCCATCAGCAGGCAGGGCGGTTTCCTTCTGTCCTTCACAGATACCCGCGCCATCGGGGAAGCAACGCTGACAGCGCAACAGGCCGTGGAAAAGGCGCAGCGGTTCCTGTCCGCTTTGGATCTGCCGGAAATGCGTGCCAGCTATCACATGGAGTACGAAGCGATCCTGACGATCAACTTTCACAGCTTTGAAAACGGCGTTCTCTCCTATCCCGATCTCATTAAAGTAGGCATCGCGCTGGATGACGGCTCCGTCGTCCGCTTTGACGCTTCCGGTTATGCCATGAATCATCACACCCGCAATACGCCCCAACTCTCCATTGACGCAAACACCGCAAGACAAACGCTGCCCACAGACCTTGTTGTGGAACACGAACGGTTGTGTTATATTCCTACCACCGGATATCACGAAGTCCTTTGCTGGGAGTTTCAGTGCAACTCCCCGGAAGGGCGGCAGATCTTGCAGTATGTGAACTGCGAAACGGGACAAACAGAAAATATTTTATTGCTGACAGAGGGCAGCAACGGCACTTTAACCCGTTAAACGCCCTGTAAAGCCAAAAAACATTACAAGCGCCGGATATCAGCGATATCCGGCGCTCTTCTAATACTATTTCCACACGATTGCGGAATGTCTTATCCGCGGGTCAGCTCCCACATCACATCCACCGCCACAGGGAGGATATCATCCGGGAAATCATATCCGTAGGTGTGCAGCGCGGCGCATTCCTCGCCTGCGCCCACCTCGAACATCGCGCCTTCGGCCAGCTTGGGATAATATCCGAAGTCGTCCGAGCCACGGTAAGGATGGGGTGCTTCACGGTAGGCAAAGCCCAGCCGTTTGGCACCGTCCCGGATACGCTGTGCGGCTACGGGACTGTTTGCCGACTCGGGGAACTCGTCGCAATACCGAACGTTCCAGGTCAAACCGTCCTTTTCCGCGAGGGTTGCGGCCATCTCCTCCAGTTTTGCCTGCAGCTGATCCATCTCCCGCTCATACTGTCCGCGAATGGTCAAAAGCAGTTCTCCCCTGCTGGCCTGGGTGCCAAACGCCGGCTCACCCACATCCACCTGGATGACGGTGCAGAACACTTCACCGTCCCAATGCTCGGGCGCCACCAAATCGGGGATGGCGCTGACGATCTTCGAAATGGCAAAGGCAGGACATCTGCCCTTTTCCGGCATACTGGCATGGGACGGCAGACCGTCAAAATGCAGGATCATGCCCTTGGACGCATAATACATGGTGCTGTCCATGGTCTGGATCATGCCCTTGGGCATGCCGGGTCGGTTGTGCCAACCGTAGGCAAAGCCGATCCCCTCTTCGGTGATCAACTTTGCGCACTCCGCACCGCCGGCACCGATCTCCTCACCGTGCTGGAACACCAGATACACGTCCCGGTCGGCCCCCTTTTCCTCCAGTTCCAGAGCAAGGCCGCACAGGGACGCCATATGGCCGTCATGACCGCATTTATGACCGTGACCCGTAATCTCGGAGGCATAGTCCGCGGTGATCATATCCTCCACAGGCAGGGCGTCCAGTTCCGCGCGGAACAACACGCCGGGCAGGCTGCTGCCGGACGTATATTTCGCGTAAAACCATTTCCCCCGGGGCACCACATCCAAATGGGTATGTGCCTTTAAAAACGCCATCAAATGCTCCTGGGTCCAGCGTTCTTCCAGCGAAAGTTCCGGATGGCGATGCAGCCGGTGCCGCAGTTCACAGATCATGGAATGATTCTTCTCGTTCATAGCAGATATCCTCTTTAATAACGCATCACAGACTGGAAAACCGTACGGACATCCCCTCGGTTTTCATAAATATGCTCTTCCTCACCGGCAAAGGTAATGGAATCGCCCTTTCCGAGAACATACGGCTTGCCCGCAATGATCAACGTCAGCTCCCCTTCGGTGACCACCACGTATTCCTCCTTGGCGTTGGGATGACCAACCGAAGGATAATGACCGGTAGGTTCCAGATGAATATACAGGAAGTCCATTCCGGTAACAGGGTCAAAGGGGAAAATGTTATACACGCTGATCTTTCCGTCATCTTCCTGCACCGGTTCCACATCCTGGAGGTGCTGGACCTTATAGTCGTGCGTTTTGCTTTGGGACAGCAGAACCGCCATAGGGATCCGCAGACCCACGGAGATCTTCCACACGGTAGACAGCGTGGGGCTGGATTCTCCGCGCTCGATCTGGCCCAGCATCGCCTTGGACACGCCGGTACGGCGGGCTGCCTCATCCAGGCTGACGCCCTGTCGCTGCCGTTCCGCACGGACAACAGCGCCAACATTCAATTTGTTCATATCGTTCATCGTTTCACCCGAGTTTCATTTAGTCGAATATATTATATATTTAATATATTATAACATATTTGTTCGTATTGCCAACAACCTTTTCGGAAAATTTTCCTTACAGAAAAAGTTTTTGTCATTTATTCCAAAAAAATGAATATGTTTTTGTCCTATTTGCAAATTTTTCAAGTCCCTCTTGAAAAGGATCGAACATATGCTATAATACAAGATATGTAGATGCTATAACGCACAAACCCTCACAATGGCGTCCGGTTCTTTTTCAGCTGCGCAATCAGCGGAAACGTTTTGCGAATATAAAAACATTCCTTTTAGGAGGGAAACTGTATGAACGAAAAGAAAAAACTGGAGTTCTACGGCGGCGAATGGATGTCTTTCCTGCCCTTCGTGATCTTCCTCGTCCTGATCGTCCTCACCACCTTCATTTGGGGTTCGATCTCCGACGGCGCTCTGTGGCTCCCCGCTTTCCTGGCTCTGATCGTGTCCTTCTTCTTCGCAAAGGACAAGCGTCACTATGCTGAAGCCCTGATCGACGGTATGGCCAGCAAGGAAGCCATCATTCCCGTGGTCTGCTGGCTGTTTGCCGGTGTCTTCTCCCGTATCCTGCGCTCCTCCGGCCTGGCTGCCGCCATTGCCGGTGCTGCTGCCGGTATCGGCGTTGGCCCCACCCTGTTCACCGTGATCACCTTCGCTGCTTCCGCTCTGTTCGCTACCGCTTCCGGTACCGGCTTCGGCACCATTGCCGCTGCCATGGGCGTTCTGTACCCCGCCGGTATCGCTCTGGGCTGCCATCCCGCTCTGCTTGCCGGTATCATCATCTCCGGTGCTGCATTCGGTGACAACCTGGCTCCCGTTTCCGACACCACCATCTGCTCCGCCACTTCTCAGGGCGTTGACGTCCCCGGTGTCGTCCGTTCCCGTCTGAAGTACTCTGCCGTTGCTGCTGCCATCACCGTCGTGATCGCCGTTATCCTGAGCTCCGTTCTGGGTTCCACCGGCGCTGCCGCTTCTGCTGACTTCACCTACGATCCCATGGCCTTCTTCATGCTGATCGCCGTTGTGATCACCATCATCGTCGCCATCAAGACCGGCGATATCATCATTGCTACCACCATCGGTTCTGTTGCCGCCGGCCTGATCGGCGTTCTGACCGGCCAGTTCGACTTCCTGCAGGTCGACAAGGTTGACGCTGTCCGCGGCGCTCTGTTCACCGTTTCCGGCGAGGGCCTGGACCGTACCGTTGCCGGTATCATCCAGACCGGTCTGTCCAGCATGCTGCAGGTTTGTATCCTGGCTCTGCTGCTGTTCGGCTCCATCTCCATCATGCGTGCCGGCGGCGGCGATACCAAGCTGCTGAACGCTCTGGGTAAGGTCGCCAAGACCGCCACCGGCGCCGAGCTGGTCATCTCTGCCATGGTCATCATCCTGTCCACCATCATGGGTCTGAACGCTCCCGCCATCCTGGCCGTCGGTGCTTCCTTCGCCAAGCCCCTGTCCGAGAAGTTTGGCTTCACCGGTTACCGTGCCGCCAACCTGCTGGACGCTCAGTCCAACACCCTGTGCTACGCAGCTCCCTGGTCTCCCGCTGTTATCTATACCATCGGCTTTGCCGCCGGTACCAGCGCACCTCTGGCTGCTATCTCCGTCACTCCCTTCGTCATCTACGGTTATGTCCTGCTGGTTGTCATGACCGGCTCCATCTTCCTGGGCATCGGCCGTAACGACGGCGCTGAAAAGCTGGCCAAGAAGTAATTTTACTTACCCATTCATGAGGGACGGCTTCGGCCGTCCCTCTGTAAGTATGCATACACATTTGGAATTATATGGAATAGGAGGATCCGTATGAAAACTGCGAAAAAAGGAGATTGGGTACAGATCTCCAACGTGGTCCTGCCCGTCGGCAGCCGCGCTCCTCAGGTACCCGAAGACACCGCCAACTGCGACCTGCTGATGTGGGTCAAGGGCTTCATCCAGCAGGATGCACAGGTCGGTGATACTGTGGAGATCATCACCGCCGTCGGTCGCCGTGAGACTGGCAAGCTGGTGGATGTGAACCCTAACTACATCCACACTTATGGTACTTTTGTCCCCGAGCTGGTTCAGATCCAGCGTCAGCTGCGCGAAGTTCTGTACGGAGGTGAAGAATAATGTCTAAGGATATGTCCTACGCCGGCGTTAACGCCCGTAAAAACGATATTATGCAGGCCGCCATGCAGATCGACTACAACGATTTCGAACTGCCCGGCATCGGCTTCGATTATGAGAAGATGATGCGCGAGACCGGCTATACCATGGAAGAGATGCGTAAGATCCAGCTGGATCACGCCGTTGGCAACACGCCCCTGATCGAGCTGCGCAATCTGACCGCTCTGGCCCGCAAGTGCGCAAACAAGCCCGGCAAGGGCGCCCGTATCTTCGTCAAGGACGAAGCCTGCAACGCCTCCGGCAGCTTTAAGGCCCGCCGTGCTTCCATTGCCGTCTATCACGCCAAGAAGCTGGGCTACAAGGGCGTTATGTGCGCTACTTCCGGTAACTACGGCGCCGCCGTTGCCGCCCAGGCTGCCATGTACGGACTGAAGTGCATCGTCGTCCAGGAGTGCTATGACAGCCGTATGGTCGGCCAACCCGAGATCCTGGAAAAGCAGCGTATCTGCGAGGCCTTTGGCGCTGAAGTCGTTCAGCTGACCGTCGGTCCCGAGCTGTTCTACACCTTCCTGAAGCTGCTGGAAGAGACCGGCTACTTCAACGCCTCTCTGTACACCCCCTTCGGCATCGCCGGTGTTGAGACCCTGGGTTACGAGCTGGTCGAGCAGTGCCGTGAAAAGACCGGCAAGGATCCCGACATGGTCATCTGCACCAACGCCGGCGGCGGCAACGTCACCGGTACTGCCCGCGGTGTCCGTAAGGCCGGCTGCGACGCCACCATCGTCGGCGCCTCCATCGACCTGTCCGGCCTGCACATGGCTTCCGACAAGGACTTCAACCGCAAGTCCTTCACCACCGGTCACACCGGTTTCGGTATGCCCTTCATGACCTGGCCCGACCGTTCCGACTGCCCCAGAAACGCCGCCCGTATGCTGCGTCACATGGATCGTTTCGTCACTGTCAAGCAGGGCGAGACCTTCTACATCACCGAGGCTCTGGCTTCTCTGGAAGGCTATGAGCGCGGCCCCGCCGGCAACACCTCTCTGACCGCCGCCTTCGCTCTGGCTCAGGAAATGGACGAAGATCAGATCATCGTCGTTCAGGAGACCGAGTACACCGGCGCCGGTAAGCATCCCATGGCCCAGCTGAGCTTCGCCCGTGAAAACGGCGTGGAGATCCTGTTCGGCAATCCCGATGAAGAGGTCCCCGGCAAGAACATCATGCTGCCCGCTCATCCCAGCTGCATCAAGGCTCGTGAGTACGATCTGGATCGCTGCCGCCGTTCCTACATCGGCAACTGCGTGAAGAACTACAAGATGACCGAGGCCACCGAAGATGATATCCAGTATATCATGATCGAGACCAAGGCTTCCCGTGAGTTCATCCTGGCAGAGCTGGCCAAGCACAACGTCACCGTAAAGTAAATCCCACAAACAGAAAGCGCACAGCCAATGGCTGTGCGCTTTTTTATATCGTTTCAGCGATTTTTTCGAGTTCTTCGGGGTCGGCGATGCAGTTGAGCACATCCAGCAGTGCGTTGGAACTGAGGTTTTCCGGCAGCTGCATGGCTTTCAGCAGAGCCTTGCGCCGCTCGGCACTTCCCGGCCCGCCGGCGAGCCCCAACTCATAAAGATGCGCCTTGGTGATGCCGCCCTTTGCCCGGGGCGCTTCCTCCATGGCACCGCTGCGTTCCACCGCCCGGATAATGACTTCGTCAGGTACGCCTTCTACGCCGAGCTTACCTTCCTTGGAACCCTTCTCTTTTCGTTTTTCCTTACCGTAAAGATCGGGGATAAAAGCATGATAGACCCGTCCGGTTGTAATCGCACCCTTCAAAAAGTTTCGGATGACCAGGCCGGCGCCGTCCGCGTCGGTAAACACCAGAAGGCCGTGGGTCTCCGCCAAGCGGCGCAGCATGGCAAGTTTGTCTTTCTGCCTGAAAATACCAAAGCCGTCGGTGGTCAAAATGGTGGTATCAAAGATCTGCGACAGCTTGATTTTGTCGTACTTTCCCTCCACGAGGATCACAGGTCCAAGCTTGATCATTTGGCAGCCTCCGCAAAACGCAGCAGCAGCAATTCCAGGCTGCGCTGGGGATCGGGCAGATTGCTCTTGAGCGCCAGATCGGTCTCCAGACAGATCTCCTGTGCCCAACGCAAAAAGTCCGTGGTGCAGCGACGGGCGCTTTGGATCAGTCTGCGAGCGGGATAGGCGGATTTAAAGCCCAGGATCTGGGCGATCTCACTCTCCCCTTTACCCTTTGCCATGGCCAGTTTCGCGCCGTAAAGCCGCTGCATCTGCTTGGTAATGGCCGCAAGAATGGCCACCGGCTCCTGCTTCATGTCAAACAGGTCGCGCAGGATCAAAAGGCCCTTGCTGTACTGTTTTTCCATAATGCTGTCGGTCAGTTCAAACACGGTCGCCTCCAGAACACGGGAACCCAGCGCGTCGATATCGCCCTTGTCGATCCGTTCGCCGGGCGTACCGGCAGAGATCTTGGCGATCTCGGTGAGCAGATTTTCCATGGAAGCGCCGCACAGGAACAGCAGATATTCACACTCGGGGGTCTCAATCATCTTTCCGTGTTCAAAGAAATGCCGCTTGACCCAGGGGATCAGGCTCGCGGCGGAGGACTGGGCGAACTCGATCACCTGACCATTGGCCTCCAGGATCTTCCAGAGATTCAACCGCTTGTCCGGTTTGAACTCCAACGTGTCGAAGTAAAACACCAGACAGATATATTCCGGCAGTTCGGACAGCAGCTGCGGCAAAAACTCCTTCAGGTCGCCAGTAGGCTGCATCAGTTTATAATCCCGCACCACTACCAGCTTTTTCTCACTGCCCATGGGGATGCTGTCTACGGCGTCGGTCAGCGCCTGTACCGTGACCTGCTCACCGTCCAACGTGATATTGTTAAAGGCTTCAAAAGGGCCGCCGCACAGCTCCTTCAGCTGATTGAGGTAGTGTCGCTTCAGGTAACCCTCTTCCCCGTAAAACACATACAGCGAACCAATCGTTCCGTTGGCCAGATCGGTTTTCAGTTGTTTCACACCGCCGTTGTCGGCAGTTTTCTTGGGATATGCCATCGTTTTCACCTCACAAAGCGAAATTGCTGTACATTATCGTCTACAAGCGTCAGCGGGATGCCGGCGAACCGGTCGCCGTGCTCGGAATATCCGCCGGTGATCACGAGGATCTGCTCCGGTTGGATCCGCTGGCATAAATCATATAGAACCTGCCAATCGTTGGCAAGGTAATCGTCTACCACAAGGATCCCCGCTTCGCAGGGATAGGTTTCCGTCAAACGCAGCGCGTCATTGGTTTTTACACCGCACAGGCTCAACAGAGAAAAGTTCCCTTTTAGCAACCGAATGCCGTAGGTATCTTCCCCTCCCCGCAGCAGCTGCGCTGTCATGCCGCTTACCGTCACGGTGCCGGAATCGGCAAACACACGGGGCGCAACGCTCCCATCCAGCGCTCGAACCGTTCCGTCTGCAGACGGCATCAGCACCCGGCCGATGGCGGTACACTCGGCCACCGCCGACAGGCCGCTCTGGGTACGATAATCGCCGGTGGTGCACACAACGGTTTCCAGCGCAACGGCATTCCATCGGTCCATCGCGGTTTGGACCGCATCCGCGATCCCGTCGGGCTTGGCACCCGTGTTGATCAGCGAAACGCCCTCACCACGCAGCGCAAACACCGGTTGATTGCCGCAATTGTGCACTTCAACAAGCCCAAACCGCATCCGTTCAGCCGCTGTAAAGGCAGCAACTATACAGAGGATCACCGTACAGGTCACCAGCATTTTTCGGCCGGAAAACAGTTTTCCACGCCAAAGAAGAATCGTGAGCAACACGACAACGCAGGCAATGGCAAGAAACAGATTCGCCGAGTCGGTAGCCGCGAAGCGCCAGGAACCAACGGTGCGGATCACCCGCACCACCCATGTCAGCGGCCAGTATAACACCCAGTCTGCCAGAAATTGGCCCACCGGCATCCAGACGCAGGACACCGACAAAACCGAAATTCCAATCACGAGAATGCCGCTCAACGCCCACAAAATCAAAAGGTTCGACAGAATGCCGAGCAGCGGTACCGTTTCAAAAAACAGGAGATTCAGCGGCATGGTGAACATCGTCGCAGCGAAACTTGCGGTCGTGGTTGCCGCAAGATAGTGCAGGATCTTTTTCAGCCATGGCTTTTTGATGTGTTTCAGCGGTTTCCCCAACACCTCATACAACGGCGCGGACAACAGGATGAGGCCCAGCGTTGCGCTGAAGGACAGCAGCAGTCCGGCGCTGACGCAGCTGAACGGATTCCACGCCACGAGCACCAGAAGTGCCGCGGCAAGAGCGGTCAGCAAATCCTTTTCCCGTTTCAGCCAGAAAGATGCCGCCCAGAATACCAGCAGGATCACCACACGCACTACCGAAGGAGAAAATCCGGTGATGGCGGCATAACCCACAGACACGGGAACCGCCACCAAAAGGCCCAGCCGTTTGCCGAACACCCACAGCAAAATACCCGCAAGGGTCATCACGTGAAGGCCGGAAACCGCCGTAATATGACGGGTTCCGCTGGTGGTCAGCGCACGGTCGAAAGCGTCGGAAAAGTGCTCCCGGCTGCCGCTGAGCAGTGCCGCCAGCAGCGCGCCTTCGTCACCCGGGATCAATTCCAGCACACGCTGCGCGAGATCATGGGACACAACGGCCGCGCGCCGCGGCAGCGTCATCCGCTTTTCGGCGGCAACCTGCAGCGGACCTTCCTGACTTACCGTGAGAAAGACGCCTTGCTGCAGCAGGTTCCACTCCAGTTTTCGCTCGACACCATGAAGAGAACCCTCAAACAGCAGTACATCTCCCGGTTGATACTCCGGCGATCCGTCCCGAAGATAGACCTTTACCTTTTGGCCGCACGGTTCCCCATCCAAATGGGTCACCGTCCCGTAGGCGATACCGTAACGCACCTTACCTTCGGCGTAGCTGTCCAGCTCCAGCCGCACGGTGCCCACCGCATCGTCCCATTTCTGCGCGGGATCCCACACAAGGAACAGACTTCCGCAGCACCACAGCCATCCCACAAGCAGGCCAAGAAACAGCGACGCGAACACATTCCACTGTTCCCGCAGGATGGCGACCGCTGCCGCGGCGTAAAGGCACCCTACGCAAGCTGTCAGCAAAAGCAACTGCGTTCTCGATTCGACACGCACAAACAGCAGCGTTACGGTGACCGCCATCAAGAAAAAAGCAGCAGAAAAGCAGAGCAGCCTGCGCGGCTGCCTGCCTTCCTGCCACTTGAGTTGCAGCATGGTTATGCCATGGGGCCCAGTTTGCCGCCCAGCAGATGGAAATGCAGGTGCAGGACAGTCTGACCTGCGTCGGGACCGGCGTTGGTGACCACACGGTAGCCACCCTCCAGGCCCAGCTCATCCGCCAGCTTGGCAATGACCTGATAAATATGACCGATCAGGGCAGCGTGCTCGGCAGTAACGGCACGAGCGCTCTCCAGGATATGCTCCTTGGGGATCACCAGCACATGGACCGGCGCGGCGGGAGCCACGTCGTAAAACGCCATGACCTGCTCGTCTTCATAAACCTTCTTGCAAGGGATCTCACCCTTGACGATCTTGCAGAAAATGCAGTTATCCATGGTAGGAACCTCCCGATCAGTTGGCTTTTTCAGCAACGTAATTATCAACGGCTGCCAGTGCGTCGTCCACCTTCAGCAAGTCGGTACCGCCGCCCATGGCAGAGTCGGGCTTACCGCCGCCCTTGCCGCCGCAGATACCGGAGACCAGCTTCACCAGATCGCCGGCCTTGACGCCCTTGGCAACGGCATCCTTACCGCAGACGGCCAGGAAGGTCACCTTCTCGCCGTTGACAGAGGACAGAACAGCAACCACAGAGGGATCCTTATCACGCAGGAAGTCGCCCATCTGGCGCAGAGCGTTGGCATCCAGGCCGCCGCGGTTGGCGGTGACTACGTTGAAAGGACCGACCTTCTTGCCGGACATCAGGAACTGGCGAGCCTCGCCCAGAGAAGCCTCGGCCTTGAACTTATCCAGCACCTGACGCAGCTCCTTGGCTTCGTTCAGCTGCTGCTCGGTCTTGGCCAGCAGATCGCTGGGATTGGTCTTGAGCAGCTGTGCGGCACGGACCAGGATCTCCTGATTCTTGTTCATCTGCTCCAGGCTCTGCTTGCCGACGGTGGCCTCGATACGGCGGACGCCGGAAGCGATGGAGCTTTCGGACTTCACACGGAAGGGGCCGATCTTTGCAGTGTTATCCAGATGGGTACCACCGCAGAACTCCATGGAATAGTCGCCCATTTCCACCACGCGGACCACATCGCCGTACTTTTCGCCGAACATGGCAACAGCGCCCTTCTTCTTGGCTTCTTCGATGGGCAGGACTTCGGTCACAACGGGATAACCCGCCAGCACCACGTCGTTGACGATGGCATCGATCTGGGCCAGCTGCTCGGCGGTGATGGCTTCAAAATGAGTAAAGTCAAAGCGCAGACGGTCGGGCTCCACCAGAGAGCCGGCCTGATGCACGTGGTCGCCCAGCACACGCTTGAGGGCCTCATGCAGAACGTGGGTAGCGCTGTGGGCGCGCATGATGGCGCGGCGGCGCTCCACATCAATGGCAGCGGTAGCGGCATCGCCCACACGCAGCTCACCGGAAACCAGCTTGCCGGTATGCATGAACTTGCCGCCCTTATTCTTCTGCACGGCGGTGACTTCAAAGCGGGCATCGCCCACGGAGATCACGCCGTGGTCGGCGGTCTGACCGCCCATTTCGGCATAGAAAGGAGTCTGGTCCAGCACCAGGATGGCCTCGGCACCGGCGGCAATGGCCTCACGCTGCTCTTCTTCGGCAACGATGGCCAGGATCTTGGCTTCGGCAGTGTTCTGCTCATAGCCCACAAAGACGGTCTCGGGAATATCCTTGCCGAACTCCACACCGGCCCAGCCCAGGTCGCCCAGAGCCTTGCGAGCCTCACGGGCACGGACCTTCTGTTCCTGCATCAGCTGGTCAAAGGCTTCCTTGTCCACAGACAGACCGGCCTCTTCCACCATTTCCTGGGTCAGGTCAATGGGGAAACCGTAGGTGTCGTACAGCTTGAAGGCATCGGCGCCGGCGAAGGTCTTTTCGCCCTTGGCCTGATGCTCGTCCAGCATCTCACGGAAGATCTTCAGGCCGCCGTCGATGGTCTTGGCGAAGTTCTCTTCCTCCACGCGGACAACGCGGGTGATATACTCCTGACGCTCCTTCAGGTCGGTGTAATGATGGCCGTTTTCCTGCACGACGGTGTCAACCACCTCAAACAGGAAGGGCTTGTTGACACCCAGCAGCTTGCCGTGACGGGCAGCGCGGCGCAGCAGACGGCGCAGCACATAGCCGCGGCCCTCGTTGGAAGGCAGGATGCCGTCGCAGATCATAAAGGAAGCGGAGCGGATGTGATCGGTGATAACGCGCAGAGAAACGTCACGCTCGTAGCTCTGGCCGTACTTGGCGCCGGTGAGTTCGGACACCTTGTTGGTGATGTTCATCACGGTGTCCACCTCGAACAGGCTGTTGACGCCCTGCATGACGCAGGCCAGACGCTCCAGACCCATACCGGTATCGATGTTCTTCTGGCTCAGTTCGGTGTAATTGCCCTGGCCGTCATTGTCAAACTGGGAGAAAACGTTGTTCCAGATCTCCATATAGCGGTCGCAGTCGCAGCCGACGGTACAGCCGGGCTTGCCGCAGCCGTACTCTTCGCCACGGTCGTAGTAGATCTCGGAGCAGGGACCGCAGGGGCCGGAGCCGTGCTCCCAGAAGTTGTCGGCTTTGCCGAAGCGGAAGATGCGCTCGGCAGGAACGCCGATCTTCTCGTTCCAGATCTTATAGGCCTCGTCATCGGCGGGAGTCGTCTCGTTGCCCTCAAACACAGAGGGGTACAGACGGTTGCCGTCGATGCCCAGCACCTCGGTCAGGAACTCCCAGCTGAAGGCAATGGCGTCCTCCTTGAAATAATCGCCGAAGGAGAAGTTGCCCAGCATCTCGAAATAGGTGCCGTGACGTGCGGTCTTGCCCACGTTGTCGATGTCACCGGTACGGATGCACTTCTGGCAGGTACACACACGGCGGCGGGGAGGTTCCTCCTCACCCTTGAACCAGGGCTTCATGGGAGTCATACCTGCGTTGATCAGCAGGATGGATGCATCATTCTGGGGCACCAGAGAAAAACTGGGCAGGCGCAGATGGCCCTTGCTTTCAAAATAGCTGAGGAACAGCTCTCGCAGTTCGTTCAGACCTTTCTTTTCCATACTATCAGTCCTCTTCTATCGTCAATTTTCTTTGTTTTTCAAAAGATTACAGTTTATCATAGCACAAAATGCTTGAAATTCCAAGAGTGCGGTTATTTTTTCCGCCGCAAAATCGCAAGAGGCTCCACCCGACAGGGCAGCTTTGCCAGCACAGTCATGTGCGGTACATTTGCCAGTTCGATGGGCTCCCCTTCTCCGTTGCGCACGTTTTCCAGACGGACGGTCCGAGCGGGTCTTCCGGGTGTCAGCAGTTCCAGTTCATCGTTAGCGAAGAACTTGTTTTTATGCCGCAGCACCGCGTTCCCCTGCTGGTCACACTGTTCCACCACGGCACACACATCCCATTCCCGGATATAAGTGCTGTCCGCCATGTGCTGCGTGTTGGGGTCTTCGTAATAGAAGCCGGTGAAATATTCCCGGTGGCTCACCTTCCACACCTCGTCCAACAGTTCCTGCGGAGGCGCGAAGTTCAGGGGATCGGCAGCGTACAGTTCGGCGGCTCTGCGGTAGGCGTTGGTCACCACCGCGGCGTAGTAGGCGGTTTTCACTCTGCCCTCGATCTTCAAACTGTCAATGCCGGCCTGGGCGACCTTGTCCACATAGGGCAGCATATTCATATCCTTGGAGTTGAAAATGTAGGTGCCGTGTTCATCCTCTTCGATGGGCATATACTCGTTGGGTCGGTATTCCTCCACCACACGGTACCCCAGCGGCAGGGCTGGGCGCAGTTGCCCCGGTTGGCGTCACGCCCCGCAAGATACTGGGACAGCATACAGCGGCCGGAATAGGCCATACACATGGCGCCGTGCACGAAGGCTTCCAGTTCCAGGGTGGGCGGTGTGTTTTTGCGGATATGGGCGATCTGCTCCAGGGTCAGTTCTCTCGCAAGGACCACACGGCTTGCGCCCAGTTCGTGCCAGGCCGTCGCCGCCCGGGCGTTGACGATGCTGGTCTGAGTGCTGATATGGATCTGACACCGGGGCGCGTACTTTTTCGCAAGCATGAGCACACCCAGATCGGCCAGAATCAGGGCATCCACGCCCATGTCGTTCAGCGAGGACAGATAGGGCGGCAGAAGGGCCATCTCCTCATCCCGGGGAAGGGTGTTCACCGTCACGTAGACCTTGACGCCACGGGCGTGGCAGTACTCCACCGCCTGTGCCATTTCCTCGGGCGTGAAGTTGCCCGACGCGGTACGCATACCGTAGGCCTTTCCCGCCAGATAGACCGCGTCGGCGCCGTACGCTACCGCGAAGCGCAGTTTTTCAAAATCACCGGCGGGCGCCAGTACCTCAGGGCGTTTCTGCATCGTACTTACCTGCCGCGATATCGGCCTTCGCTTTATTATGGGCGTCCAGATTCTTGCTGAAAATATGGCTGCCGTCGGGCTTTGCCACGTAATAATAGTACTTGTGCTCATCAGGCTGGATGGCGGCCATCAGGCACTCGATACCGGGATTGCAGATGGCCGTGGGAGGCAGACCGGAATTGGTGTGCAGGTTATAGGGGCTGTCGATCTGCAGATCTTCAGCCGTCAGCTGCTCCTTGTGGCCGGTTGCGTACAGAATGGAAGCGTCGATCTGCAGATAGGGGAAGTTATCGCTGGCCAGACGGTTATAGATAACGCCGCCGATGACGGTACGCTCATCATCCTTCTGAGCTTCCTTCTCGATCAGCGATGCCACCTTTACCACATCGGCGATGGTCATACCACGGCTCTCGGTCAGATTGCGCATGGGCTTGGTATACTTTTTGACAAAGTTGTTGAGCATCTTGTTGATGACATCCACGGCGTGGTCCACGTCATCGATCTTGTCGCTGTTGGCGTAGAAATCATAGGTGTCGGGGAACAGATAGCCTTCCAGGCGATTGTCCTCCATGGGGACATCCTTCAGCATATCGTGGGCAAAGTCATAATGGTTCGCCACTTCCCAGAACGCCTCTTCGGTCACCACGTCCTTTTCCACCAGCAGCGCGCAGATATCCTTCAGGTTGTAGCCCTCGGGGATGGTCACACGCACCACGGCCAGCGAGGTGCCGGTTTTCCGCAGGGCACTGATCATCTGGCTGTAGTCCATACTGGTATCAATGGTAAAGGTTCCCGCGGGGAAACTCTCCACTTTTTTCAGCGTGCTGAACAACTCAAATGCCCAGGGATACTCGATTGCTTCCTTTTCCTGCAGCAGCAGAGCCACTTCGGAAGGCAGCATTTCTTCCTTCAGTTCCACCGTCATCTCTCCGCTGTCCTTGATGAGCGCCAGCACATCGTTGGCCACAAGGATGCCGAAGGTGGACAGGATCAAAGAAATGCCCACGATCAGAAGGATGTAACTGACGGTGTTCATCATGCCCGCCAGAACATACCAGATTTTTCTCACTTTTTTGGCTGCCATAGTTTCCTCCTCAATACAAGACACGCACGGCAAACAGCAGCAGAAGCAGCCACATGCCGGGAGAAACGAAGATGCCGTTCAAGGTTTCACCGGCACCCCGATATTGCAGACGCTTGATGCGGCCCTTCTCGATCTGGTGATCCAGGGCACGCATGGCAAACGCCAAAAACATACAAAAGCAAAAGGCCGCGATCAGCAGAACAAAGGACCAAATGCCAAGGGCGGAATAGTTCTTTGCCGCATGGGCCAGAAACAGCACCAGGCCGTTGTTCACCAAATGGGCAAACAGCGCCGGCCATACCGAATCCAGTACATATACCAGATAACCGTAGATCAGGCCGGACATCAGCGGGCCTGCGAAATTATGCAGATCACCGTGGATCATGGCAAAAGCCACCGACGTCAGGATCAGCGCCGGCCAGGTGCCGCAGCGTTCCAGCGCGCTGAACATCACCCCGCGGAAGAACAGTTCTTCCACCAGCGCGGGCAGCACCACGATCACCAGCACCGAGGGCCAAAAGCCTTCCACACCGTATTGGGAAACAATATCGGTGACCGGCTCCCGTCCGCTGCCGATGAGCACGGAAACGCCTCCGTTGAGCATCGCGCCCAGAATGGCCGCCATCAAAGACATCCAAAAGACCATGCCGACGGTCTGCCGACGGTAGGTTTTGAAGCGGAATACCGCCCGCTTTCCCTCCCGGTCGGGAAGGATGCGCAGCACCGCCATAGGCAGCAAATAGGCCACGATCTCGGCACACGCTACCACCCAAAGATTCCTTGGCAGAACTTCCGCCTGCAGCAGGCTTTCCAAAAGCAGCAGCAGTGCCATGATGACTGCCGGCATAAATCCGGCTGTTAAAGACAAACGATCTTGTTTCATACTTCCTCAAACCGCAGCACACGCTGCTGCGTAACGATATATTTCATAGTTTGGTCATGGGGTTCGGCGGGAACGGAGGGCAGTAAAAACGCCTCCAGACACAGTGCCGCATGGCTGCAGCTTGCCCGTTCCAAAAAGCGGTCGTAGTAACCGCCCCCCTGCCCCAGACGGGATCCGTCCTCGCCGCAGCCTACCGCGGGGATCACCGCGAACTCCACAGTTTCGGGATCGACGGCACGCAATTCCGCCGGCGGCTCCAGAATTCCCTTCATGCCGGGAACCAGCTGCGCAAGGGATGTGATGGGCACGCAATCCATCACGCCGTGTGCCCTGCCTCGGGGCACCAGCACCTGTTTTCCCAGGGACAGCAGCCGCTCGATCAGGCGGTGTGTTTCCACCTCACCACCGTAGGACACGTAACAGAACACCGTCTGCGCGCGCTGCAGTTCCGGAAGCTCCAGCAGCCGGGCGCAAAGTTGCGCGCTTTCCCGGAAAAGCACTTCCCGGTCCAACTCCCGCCGCATTTTTCGCAGATGGCTACGCAGCGCTGCTTTCTTTTCCGAAATCCGCTCCATAGGTGTCCTCAATTGTACATTAGATTCAAAAAACAGGGATTTTGTTCCACGATTTTTTTCGCGTCATCGTTGAGCGGCCTGACGCTTCCCATAGGGCGGCGATCCGCGTCGGGGACGGTACGGAAGGGTCTGTCCGGCTGGATCTCCGCCGCAAGCGCGGCGGCCTCCGGGCCCACGGCCTCCAGAATGCCCCTCTCGTCGGCAAAGGCATAGGCCACGACGGCGCCATTCCGCTCCAGCACCTTTGCCCCGGTGCCGAACAGTTCCAGCTGCAGCGTCCAGTGACGGGCGTCACGGTGTCCGTGCAGGAACCCGGTAGCGGCGGCTTTGTACAGTGTGTTCAGCACGGGGATATCATCGGCGGAAGCCACACGGACGATCCCTTTGGACGCTGCCGCTTCCGGCACGCCCGTGCCGATGCAGAAGGCCGGCTTGTAGCCAAACCGGGCATAATACGCCAAAAGGCTGTCCTCCTGGGTGATGAGCACGCTGAAATCGTGCCCCCGTCGGCGGCCCTCCCGGGCGGCCAGTTCAAGCAGACCGGCCATCAGCCCCTTCCCCTGCTCTTCCGGCAGGGTCGACGCGGCGTAAATGTAATGAGCATCAAACAGCCGTTCTCCCAACCGCATTGCGCAGGGGATCATCTGGAGGGACGCGATAATGCGCCCGTCTTTCCGCACATTCAGCGTATTTTCCGGCGTGTACAGGTTGTCAAACACCCAGTTCCAGAAATCCGGCTCATCTTCGGGAAAACAGGCCTGATACAGCGCCAGAAGCTGTTCCCGGTCGGTCATTTTTTCAGTTCTCCAAAAACGATCTCCAGAATATCACGGTTGATATCCTCGATCGACCGGATCTTCCCGTTTTCTGCACAGGAGACCCGATGCCAGCCGTACTGTTCACAGACCTTCAGCGCCCGCTGGTGGCAGCGGACAAGGTACTCGTGATCCAGTTCGTGAATATCGCCGGTCTCACCCTGCCGCTTTTCCAGCATCTGAAAGGACACCTCCGGCGGCATATCCAGGAAGATCACGCAGGTAGGCGCGGGCAGACCCAACAGATTGTATTCATAGTCAAACAGCCACTCGGTAAAGGGCACCAGCTGCTCCTCCGGAAGTTTGGAGGACTGGTGCACCGCGTTGGAGGTGGTGTATCGGTCACAGAAAATGACCTTGTCCCCTTCCCAATCCTTCTGCCAGTCGGTCTTGAAAGAGGCGTACCGGTCAGCGGCGTAAAACGTAGAGGCGGCATAGGGATTCACGTCCTCCGGGTGGGTGCCGAAATCACCACGCAGGTACATCCGCACCAGCATGGAGCTGTCATCCTTGTACCGGGGGAAGGTCAGCCGTTTTACATCTGCGCCCGACGCTACGATGGCCTCATAGGTCAGCTGCGCCTGGGTGGATTTTCCGCTGCCGTCGGTGCCTTCAATGACGATCAGGTGACGGCTCATAAGCTGGCGCTCCGTTCACGGACTTCCTTTGCCTGACCGCAGGTCATCTTGCCCTCGGGACAGGCGCCGTACAGACAGGCGGGACCGGCCTTTTTAAACAGCGTGGGCGCTGCCTCACGGCACAGCTTCAGCATAGCCCATGCCAGTTCCCGGATCTCCCACTGGGCACGGTTACAGCAGCGCAGCTGGAAGAAATTGTACAGGCTGCGGGCGTTCATCGTGACCACCATCTTGGTTTCGCAGGCGTTGGGCAGCACGTAGCGGGCGTCCTCAATGGCCATCTTTTCGGCACGGCGCTTGGCTTCCTTTTCAGGCACGCCCTGCGCCACCAGATCGGCGGTATGCCGGGCCTGCAGGGTGTCGGCCAGTTCCAGATAATTGCGGTGGCAGTCAGCCATAGCCTGCTGGTACTTTTCATTGGCGGCGGGATCCTTGGCGATCTCGGGCGGCGTAATAAAGGTAAAAACGCCTTCCTTCAGCTTCACGTACCGCTGGGACTGCACGCTGTAGGAAGCGATGCGGTGACGGGTGATCTGCGCCAGCAGGCTGCGGGAAACGCCTTCAATGGCAAAGGTAAAAGATGCGTGTTCAATGGGGCTGGCGTGACCGATCTCGGTCAGCATATCCAGAAAACCCTCGGTTTTTTCGGGGGTCAGACCCTCCATGATGGTCTCCGCATCGGAGGAAGAATAGCAGATCTTGGCTGCAGCGGCGATGGTTTTTTCAGGGTCAGGTGTATAGGCGATCAACTTTACATTCAGCATTTTACTTTCCTCCTCTAATTCTCCAAGCCACTGCGTCCAGCAGATACAGCGGCAGTTTGATCATTCTTCTCCAGCGCTGGGGTTCCTTCACCAGACGGTACAGCCACTCCAGACCGTACTTCTGGAAAAACTCCGGTGCCCGCTGCACGTTGCCGGCCAGCACGTCCATACTGCCGCCAAGACCGGCCATCACAGGCACTTCCAGTTCGGCATCGTGGGTCTCCATGAAATACTCCTGCTTGGGAGCGCCTAGGCACACCAGCAAAGCGTCGGGATGCGCGGCGTTGATAGCTTCCACAACGGGGCCTTCCTCTTTGAAGTAACCGTCGTGGGTGCCGGCGATTTTCAGGCCGGGATAGGTCTCCTGCAGCTTTTGCGCCGCCTTTTCGGCAACGCCGGGCTTTGCTCCCAGCAGAAACAGGCTCTTTCCTTCCTGCGCCATGGCCGCCGCCAGCGCCTGGGCGAAGCCAACGCCGGTGACACGGCCTACCATGCGATCGCCGATGATTTTGGATGCCAGCACCACCGAGATACCGTCAGCCAGCACCAGCTGGGACGTGTTGAGGATATTCAGAAAACGGGGATTTTTCTTGGCTTCCAGGGCGAACTCGGCATTGGGCGTCACCACACGGCACCGGCTGCGGGCCGCGATATGGCCCATGGCAGTGCCGACGGCTTCCTCCATGGTAATGTTGTCAAATGTAATGGTCATGACTTGTTTTTTCAATGAAAAACACGCCCCTTCCGCACTTTCTCTTAATCTAAAGATTATAGCAGAAATCGCATCCTAAAACAAGCGAAAAAGCCGCCAAAAAGGCGGCTTTCGAAGAATTTATTCTTTTGGCGCGGTTCGGAAACTGATGCCGTACAGGGACAGCAGCAGCACGAAAGCGCTGGCCAGAAACACAAAGGTAACAGTGGCCGTGTCCTCGCTGTATCGCTCCGCAAACCAGGTGAACAGATAAGACGAACCGTTAAAGGCGCTGTGCATCACGATGCAGGGCCAGAGGCTGTCGCTGCGCTTGCGCACATAGCCCAAAACACAGCCGATCAAGCCGCTGTAAAGCATCCAAAGCAGGGTGTTGTGGGTGCTGCCGAACAGCATGGCCTGAAACACCACGGCGAATCCCGCGGGCACAACCAGGCACAGGGCATCGTAGATCACACCGCGGAACAGCAGTTCCTCCACCAGCGGCGCCATCAGTACTACCGCAAGGAAATCGATCACCGGTTTGTCCGTAGTCAACGTCGAAGAGCTCTCCACATAGCTTTCCACCATGGCCTCCGGCCAGGGGAGGCTGTTGACGGCGATGGACGCCCAGAAGGACAGCGCCACACCAGCGGCCAACGCCAGCACCACAATGGGCATCCGTGTGGGTCTTGCGATGCCGGTAAACTCGCCAAAGGTACGCTTGCGTGCCTTCGCCATCAGCCACAGGCCCACCAGTGTCACGAAACCGGAGATCAGCAGGATCTCGGTCTGGTGGGCAAGCATAATATCCAGCATCAAAGCGTCTGCCTGCTCCATGGTCATACCCTCCTGAAACAGCGCGCCGCCGTTCAGGAATACCACGGCAAAGGAAACCACCGTCTGGGACAGCAGCATAAGAAGCATACAGAGAACGATCAAAAAGAACGGATTTTTTCTGGTTTCTTTCATGGGTAAACCTCGGTTTCTTTGTTCTTTTGCTATTATAATACAAGTCTTGCACGATTTTCAATCATTCGGTATAATAGATTTATAAACATTCTGCAAACAGAGGTGAGCCCATGACCAAAAAAGAAAAAGGCGCCGAGGTCGTGCGTATTTTGAAGGAACATTATCCGGACACCTGCTCGCTGGATGCCAAAAAGCCCTATGAACTGCTGTTCGCCACCCGCCTGTCCGCCCAGTGCACCGACGCCCGGGTCAACCTGGTAACAGCCGTCCTGTTCGACCGCTTCCCCACGCTGGAGTCCCTGGCTTCGGCTGATTTAGAGGAAATTTGTGAGATCGTCAAGCCCTGCGGCCTGTTCCGCACCAAGGCAAACGACATCAAAAACGCCTCGATCATGCTGCTGGAGCAGTATGGCGGTGTGGTGCCCGACACCATGGAGGAGCTGCTCAAGCTTCCGGGTATTGGCAGAAAAACCGCCAACCTCATTCTTTCGGACGTTTACGGACATCCTGCCATCGTGGCCGATACCCACTGTATCCGTATCAGCAACAAGCTGGGTCTGACCACCAAGGATTGCGGAAAGGATCCCTACAAGGTGGAAATGGCACTGAAGAAAGTTATTGAACCCACCGAGCAGGCCAGCCTGTGCCACCGCTTCGTCCATTTCGGCCGGGATATCTGCACCGCCCGCAGCCCGCAATGCGGCATCTGTCCGCTGAATCACCTGTGCGCCGAACATCTCGCCAATGAAAAAAAGGCCAAGAAAGCATAACGGTCACAGGAAAATCCCACCACCCGCGTTCCAACGCTGTACCCCGCGCCGACCCTGTCATTCCATGGGTTGGCGCGGTTTTCTTTTTGTCACTGTTTTGTAACAACTCTGCCAAATGGAAAATCTTGTGGGTTGCCCCTTCCCTGCCGCAGCCGTTATGATAGCGGCATGAAGGAGGACAACTTATGAAACTTCGCACATTGATCGCGGCCTTGGCCGTCACGGCAGGCCTGGCCGCCGGCACCCATGCCAACGCCGCGCTGGCGGTGGACGTCCACTATAACGACTGGGATATGCCCATCACCGGAAAGCTCATAGACGGGACCACCTACGTTCCCCTGCGGCAATTTTTCACGCAGCTTGGCGGTTCCTGGGTCACCTGGAACACCGAATCCCGCAGTGCCACGGTAAAGGGCAACGCCAGCGCGACCTTTTATCTGGACAGCAGCGCCGCGCGGTACAACGGAACGGAGCAGACCCTCACCGGGCGAACCTTCGCGGTAAACGGCACCATGTACGTCCCCCTCCGTGGGCTGGCCGGCGTGTTGCACTGTGATATTACTTACGACGGCGCCGCCCGGCGTGTGACCCTCTCCACACCGGAAGAAACCGCTTCGAACAATGACGCGGTCTATTGGCTGGCCCGGATCATCGAAGCCGAAAGCGGCGCGGAGCCGTACCGGGGAAAACTTGCCGTAGGCAACGTGATCCTCAACCGTGTGAAAAGCGCCGATTTCCCCAACAGCATTTACGGGGTCATCTTTGACCGCAAAAACGGCGTCCAGTTCACGCCGGTAGCCAACGGCACCATTTACAACACCCCTTCCGAGGAGAGCGTCCGTGCCGCGAAAGACTGCCTTTCCGGCACGTCGGTGGTGGGCAACTGTCTGTACTTTTTCAACCCGAAAACCGCCACAAAAGCCGGATGGATCATCCAAAACTGCAGGTACTTCGCCTCCATCGGCAATCACGACTTCTACTTATCCAACTGAAAAAAGGCCTCCCACTTCCTGTGGGAGGCCCTTTTCAATATCGTTTACTTGCAGAGTTCCAGAATGATCTGGGTGAACATCTTGGCGCTGATCATCAGCTCCTCGATGACGGCGAACTCATCGGCGCCGTGCATACGGTTGTCGGTACCGGGCATAGCGCAGCCGAAGGCAACGCCGCCCTCGATGCTGTGGACGTAAGTACCGCCGCCGATGGCGAGGCACTCGCCCTTCAGGCCGGTGTAGGACTCATAGGTGCGCAGCAGGGTCTGCACCAGGGGAGAATCCTCGGGCGTGTAGTGGGGAGCGCCCATACGGTTGCGGGCGATGAACTCGAAGCCGCACTCGGCAAACTTCTTCTCCACCACCTGCTTGACGTTCTCTTCGGTGGCGCAGATGGGGCAGCGGCTGTCAAACTGGGCCTCAAAGCCGGTGAGGGTGTACTGCAGCTTGCTGAACACCAGGGTCAGCTTGCCGGACAGTTCGTCCTCGATATTGACGCCCATACCGGCACCGTAGTTGTCGCCAAAGGGGAACAGACGAGCCATATCGCACAGCGCCTTCTGTCCGCGGGACTGTGCCATAGGCAGATCGGCCAGCAGGCCGACCATGGCGATCTGTGCGTTCTTGCCGCCTTCGGGAGAAGCGGCGTGGGCGCTGACGCCCAGGGTGTGGATATGCACCAGGCCATCTTCTTCCACGCAGGTGAACTCTACGCCGGTCTTTTCCTGATGGGCAGCGCACTTTTCGGCAACGGCAGCCAGAGCCAGGCCCTCCACCCAGGCGTCACATTCACGGGTGACGATATTGGTGGTGGTGCCGCCGCGGATGCAGGTGACACGGGGCAGAGCCTTATCCTCTTCCCACTTGGCGCCGAACACAGGCTTGTAGCCGCCCTTTTCGATATTGATAACGGGATATTCCGCGTCGGGAGAGAAGCTCACGGGAGGAGCGGGTTCCTTGGGCAGATAGTAGTCCAGATCCTCGCTGCCGGTTTCCTCGGCGCTGCCCAGAATGATGCGGCAGCCCTTGGACAGTTCAGGCTCGATCTCACGGGCAGCCTTTGCGGCCCACAGAGCGACCACAGCGGGGCCCTTGTCGTCGGCAGAGCCGCGGCCGTAGATGCGGCCGTCCTGCACGGTACCCTGATAAGGCGGGAAGGTCCAGCCACTGCCCTCGCTGACCACGTCCACGTGCGCCAGAATGCCCAGATAGGCCTCCTTGTCGTTCATTTCGGCGCTGACGACATAGTTGTCAAAGTTCTTGGTGGTAAAGCCCATTTCCTCGGCCAGCTTCTTGCTCTCCATCAGGGCGTTGTAGGGGCCCTCACCAAACGGCATACCGGGCTTGGCTTCCTCACGTTCGCTCTTGATGGCGATCAGCCGGCAGATATCGGCGACGATCTGGTCCTGCTTGTCAGCAAAATAGGCTTCGATTTTTTCTCTGTACATGGTCGTATTTCCTCCTTACAGTCCTTCAAGATTAGAAGGTGGTGTATATTCTTCTTTGGCCGACCGCCGGTCCTGGGCAAAGCCGGAAAAGCCCAGTTCGGCAGCACGGTCGGCTACCTTACGGTATTCGTAGGTCGTGACCCGCCGGTTGATCTCCTTATGGGAAGCACAGGCGGAGGTTGGGGTGTACTGGCTCATCAGGCTGAGCAAAAAGCTGTCTTTCGGCAGATGCCTGTCCAGAAAATCCAGTACGGCCAGCGAGTCCTGCACACATCCGGGCAGCACAAGGTGGCGGATGATAAGCCCCTTTTTCAAAAGATCACCGTCCCAAACCAGTTCGGGCTGCTGACGGTGCATCTCCAGAACGGCGGCGGATGCTTTCTCAAAATAATCGGGCGCCGCGGAGTACTTTCCCGACAGTTCCGGACTGACGTACTTGAGGTCCGGCAGGTAAATATCTACCGTCCCCTCCCATTTTTGGAGGGTCTCCACCCGCTCGTATCCGCCGGTGTTCATCACCACGGGAACGGAGGGCTTTGCAAGCTCCAACGCCTGCAAGATCTGCGGTGTAAAGTGCATCGGTGTTACAAGATTCAGGTTGTGAACGCCCTGGTTTTCCAACCGTTTGAAGGTGTCGGCCAGCTCCGTCACGGTCAGTTCCCTGCCCACGCCGCCCCGGCTGATCTCCCGGTTTTGACAGAATACGCAGCCCAGTGTGCAGCCCGAGAAAAACACCGTTCCGGACCCCTTTGTTCCGCTGATACAGGGTTCTTCCCACATATGTTTGGCGGCTCTGGCCGCCTTCACCAGGGCACCGCTGCCGCAGTATCCGGTACCGGTGCTGCGGTCCACACCGCACATACGGGGACAAAGGGTACAACCTTCCATTCGCTCACCTCTCAACTATCATAACATATCCTTTATATTTCCGCCAGATGTTCTTGCGTTTTGCCGTGAAAAAGTTATAATATTACTGTATCATCCCTTTTAAAAGGAGACGAAATTATGAAAGACGGTTTTATCAAGGTCGCCGCTGTCACGCCCGCCATGCGGCTCACCGACTGCTTCTATAACGTGGCCCGCATCACGGAGGCCGCTCAAACCGCCGCGGCTGACGGCGTTCAGCTGCTGGTCACCCCCGAACTGTCCGTCACCGGCTACAGCTGCGGCGATCTGTTCTTCCAGAAGCGCCTGCAGGACTGCGCGCTGGACGCTCTGCAGCAGCTGGTAAAGGATACCGCCGAACTGCCGGTCCTGCTGGTAGTCGGCCTGCCTCTGCGGCATTTGGGCAAGCTCTACAACTGCGCCGCCGTCCTCTACAAGGGCGAGATCCTGGGCGTAGTGCCCAAGACCAATCTGCCCAACTATGACGAGTTCGGCGAGCTGCGCTGGTTCCAGCCTGCCCCCAAGGATCTGTCCTCCATCCAGCTGTGCGGTGACGCGGTACCCTTTGGCGCCGGTATGCTGTTCCGCTGTGACGAACTCCCCGATTTCACCTTCGGCGTGGAGATCTGCGAGGATCTGTGGGTGCCCGTCTCCCCCGCCGTGGAAATGTGCCGCAACGGCGCCGCCATCGTGGTCAACCAGTGCGCCAGCCACGACGCAGCCGGCCATCCCCGTTCTATTCGCAAACTGGTGGAAGCCCAGAGCCGCAGCTGCCATTGCGGCTATGTCCTGTGTAATGCCGGCGTGAACGAAAGCTCCACCGACGTGGTCTATTCCGGCCACAATCTCATTGCCGAGGACGGCGCTCTGCTGGCCGAAAGCCTGCCCTTCGCCGATCCCGCTTACGTTCTCACCGAGATCGATGTGGAACGGCTGATGACCGACCGCAGAAAGCTCAACAGCTATCCCGCCGGTGAAGAGGCCTTTACCGTGTATTTCTCCATGGAGCCTGCGGAGACCGCATTGACCCGACCCATTCCCCAGGATCCCTTCCTGCCCGACGAGGCCACCCGTGACGAGGATTGCGCTCATATTTTCGCCCTGCAGAGCCAGGGTCTTGCCCGCCGTCTGGGCCACATCAACGCCGCCACCGCCGTTATCGGTGTTTCCGGCGGTCTGGACTCTACCCTCGCCCTCCTTGTGGCGGCGCAGTCCATGAAGCTGCTGGGCAAAGGCCCCGAAGGCGTGGTCGCCGTCACCATGCCCTGCTTCGGCACCTCCAGCCGTACCCGCAACAACGCCCAGATCCTTTGCGATGAGCTGGGTCTCAGCCTGAAGTGCGTGGAGATCGGCTGCGCCGTCAACCAGCATTTCCAGGACATTGGCCACGACCCCGAAAACCATAACGTTGCCTTTGAAAACGCCCAGGCCCGTGAGCGCACCCAGGTGCTGATGGATCTGTCCAACGATCTCGGCGGCATTGTGGTGGGTACCGGCGATTTCAGTGAACTGGCCCTCGGCTGGGCCACCTACAACGGTGACCACATGAGTATGTACGGCGTCAACGCCGGCATCCCCAAGACCCAGGTCCGGCAGATCACCGACTGGTACGCACGCACCTGCGGCAACGAAAAGCTGGGCGCCGTCCTGTGGGATATTCTGGACACGCCCGTATCCCCCGAGCTGCTGCCCGCAAAGACCGACAGCATCGCCCAGAAGACCGAAGATCTGGTTGGCCCCTATGCCCTCCACGACTTCTTCCTCTACTATCTGCTGCGCTACGGCTTCACTCCCAAAAAGATCTACCGTCTGGCCTGCACCGCCTTCCGCGGCGAGTTTGACGAGGAGACCGTCAAACATTGGCTGAAGACCTGCTTCCGCCGGTTCTTCACCCAGCAGTACAAGCGCTCCTGCCTGCCCGACGGCCCCATGGTGGGTCCCCTGAGCCTGTCCCCCAGAGGCGCCTGGAAGATGCCCTCCGATGCCTTCCGCGCCCCCTGGCAGGAGGAACTGGACAATCTGTGATCCCTGTAAAAAATGCCCCCATTTACCCTTCGGTAAATGGGGGCTCTTTTATTGTTTGGGATAGGGCAGCTCCTGCAAATGCTCGGCGGCATAGGCGCTGTAGTTCTCCAGATAAAATTCGTGATAGGCCTCGTAGTCCAGCAGGCAGTTGCGGCCCAGCAGTTCCATCTTTACGCCGAATACGTTTGCCATCACCCCAAAGGGTTCCATACCGCAGGCCCGATAAAACTGTTTTCGCCGGATCCTCTCGCTTTGGTCGGGGCCTTCCTCAAAGGGACTTTCGATCTCCACAAACAAGCCGCGGTCGCGGTACTTCTCCTGCAGCGCGTGCAGCGTCTGCGTACCGATGCCCTTGCCCTGCAGCGCAGGCGACACCGCCAGATAATCCAGCAGCACAGCTTCCCTGCCGTTGATGGTGCTGCAAAATCCGGCAAACTTCCCTTCCGCATACAGACACCAGGTATCGGTCTTTCCCTGCCACGTCATACGGACGATCAGCCAAAAGGGCTTTCTCTCGCTGGGCGGAAAGCCCTGCAAATAGGATCGATATACCCGCCGCCAGCCAAGAACGCCACGGGGACGTTTCAGTACAACCTTCATATCAGATCAAAATGCCGTCGCAATGGTCGATCTCGTGCTGGATGATCTGTGCCGTCCAGCCGGTGAAGGTCTTGATCCGCGTCTGCATGGCCGCATTCTGATACCGCACCTTGATTTTGTGAAACCGCTTGGTCTTGCGGACGCCGGGCAGCGACAGGCAGCCCTCCTCGGTTTCGTAGACGCCTTCGCCCTTGAGGATCTCCGGGTTGAACATCACCGTATCGGTTCCCTCGTTATCGAAGATGATAACGCGCTTTCGCACACCGATCATATTGGCGGCCATGCCCACGCAGCCTTCTCGATGGGCCGCCAGCGTGTCCATCAGGTCTTGTGCCACCTGCAGATCTTCCGGCCCTGCCGGTTGAGATCTCACGCCTAAAAACAGCGGATCCTTCATAATGGGTTGTATCATCGTTCTTTGATCCTTTCCAAAATCTCCTGGTCCGCAGGGCAAAACGGCAGACCGTCTATTTCTTCCACGGTGATCCACCGCAGGTCATTGTGCTCCAGAGCCCGCGGTTCTCCCTGGGGCAAATCGGCGTTGAACAGAGTCAGATGCACGGTCAGATCGGGATACTCGTGGGTCACTTCCATAAAGACATCCCTTGGGGCCACCGTTACGGCAAGTTCCTCTCTGCACTCCCGGATCAGCGCGTCTTCCCGGGTCTCACCGGGTTCCACCTTTCCTCCCACAAACTCCCACAAAAGGCCTCGCGCTTTATGAGCAGGCCGTTGGCAGGCCAAAAACCGCTCTCCGCGCCAAATAAGGGCGGCAACCACTTCCGTTGTCATAGGCTTCTCCTTCTCCGTTTTGAGCCATTTCCTGCTCAAAAATGAACGATCTTCTGCACGTCGGCATATTTCGCCAGCACCGCGGTGCCTTCACACAGGCAAAACAGCTGCGGCGTTCCGTCACCCGGCCGCACGGGATACTGCGCTTCCATCGCCGCGCTGGCAGCGGCATCCTCCGAAGGGATCGCTTTGGCGGTAATGCGCAGCCAATCCCGGCCGCTGAAGGCACACAGTTCACACTTGGGATTGTGCAGCAGCTGCCGTGTGATCCCCTTTTCCCTGCCCGCGCGGAAGTACAGCTTATCCTCCACCAGCACGATGGCATGCATCGGACGGACCCGCGGCTGATCCTCTTCCACCGTGGCGAGATAGAACACACCGCCGGCCTTCAGATAATTCCAAATCGATTCCATTGCACGTCCCTCTTTTCTCATACCATTATAAACCAGGAACCCGCCACCGTCAACGAAAAGGCTTGCCCCGGCATAGGATGACACAGCATGAAACGAGGAGGTCTGCTATGCCAATCGTCTATCTCAGCCCATCCACCCAGGAGAACAACTATTACGTCACCGGTGGAACCGAAGAACAGTACATGAACCTGCTTTGTGACCAGGTGATCCCTTATCTGGATGCCAGCGGCATTGCTTACACACGAAATGACCGTACCCTTTCGGCCGGTGATGCCATTCGGCAGGCCAACGCCGGTTACTACGACTTATACGTAGCGCTGCACAGCAACGCCGCCCCGGAGGGGCAATACGGCACCAAGCGTGGCTGCGAGGTGTATTATTATCAATTCGGCCAAAACAGCAGGCGTGCCGCCCGGATCTTTGCCGACAAGCTCAAAACAGTGTATCCCCTGCCGCAAAATGTTCGGACGGTACCCTCGACCACACTGGGAGAGGTCACCCGGTCCCGGGCACCGGCGGTCCTTTTGGAGATCGGCTTTCATGACAACATCAGCGACGCCAACTGGATCAAGAACCATCTTTCCGCCATCGCCGCCGCGGTAGCAGGTGGTATCCTGCAATACTTTGGCTTGCCGCTGGCCCAGCCCCAGCAGCCCCAGGCCGCTCGCGCGGCCCTATCTTACGGCACGCTGAACATCCGCGCGCGCCCGGATACCGGCAGCCGGATCCTCGCCTCGGTCCCCAATGGCGGCAGATTGACGGTTTTGGGCGTCACGGGCAATTGGTACGTGGTGCGCTACGGCAGCGTCACCGGCTATGCCGCCAGCCGTTATGTCAATCTTCTTTAAGCGTGCATACACTGGCATATAACCCTTTAGAGAGGAGTTTTGCCTTTGAATCGACCCAACAACAGGCCCCGTGTTACGCCGGGGCGCTGCACACGGTCCGCGGTGCCCTACGGCTCCCCGCTCCAGCTCATGGAGTTCAACCGGGAGCTGCAGGAGCTGCCGCTGGCTATGGCTTATGTGCCCATCCAACCCTGGGGTGACACTTACGCGCCCTGCCGCGCCCTGTGCCGCGGCACCCTCTTTCCCGTGCTGGATCTGCCTTTCGGCGAGGTGACCGTATGCTGAACGCCGGAAAATGTGAAGCCCTTCAGGCGGTAAACGAGGCCGCCTTCGTGCTGCAGGAGCTGGTGCTGTATTTGGACACCCATCCTACCTGCAGTTCCGGTCTTGCACGCTATCAGCAGGCCCGGGAATGCTACCGGCAGGCAGTGGACGCCTATGTGCTGCAATACGGCCCTCTGCAGTTTGATCAGACGCAGCCCAACAGCTGCTGGCAGTGGGTCCAGACCCCCTGGCCCTGGGAAATGGAGGATTGACCTATGTGGAGTTATGAAAAGCGCCTGCAGTTCCCCGTGCGCATCAAAAATCCCGATGCGAGAGCCGCGAAGATCATTGTGAGCCAATTTGGCGGCCCCGACGGTGAACTGGCCGCATCCATGCGGTATCTTTCCCAGCGCTATGCCATGCCTTACCGCAACGTAGCCGGCCTTTTGACCGACGTTGGTACGGAAGAGTTGGCTCATATGGAAATGGTTTGCGCCATCATCCACCAGCTCACCCGTGACTTGACCGTTGAGCAGATCAAAGCCCAGGGATTTGCCGACTATTTCGTGGATCATACGTTGGGAGTCTATCCCGTGGCGGCGGCCGGAACGCCCTTCCGCGCGGAATATTTCCAGTCCAAGGGTGACGTGATCACCGATCTCCACGAAAATATGGCCGCCGAGCAAAAAGCCCGTACTACCTACGACAACATCATCCGGCTGGTGGACGATCCCGATATTTTAGAGCCCATCCGCTTCCTTCGGGAGCGTGAGATCGTGCACTATCAGCGCTTCGGCGAAGCCTTGCGCTATGCCCAGGACCAGCTGCACAGCCGCAATTTCTACGCCTGCAATCCCGGATTTGACCCCTGCTGCGGCAACTGAACAAAAAGGACGGCTCAACTGCCGTCCTTTTTTAAGATCTATATGGTTTTCAGCATCTCTTCCGCGTTCGCAAGAGTTTTTTCGGTAATCACCGCGCCGCCGATGATACGGGCGATCTCCCGCTTACGGCCCTCACGGTCCAGAGGCGTGACTTCCGTAAAGGTTCTGCCGTCCCGTTCGGTCTTTGCGATCAGCAGATGGTGATCGGCCGCCGCCGCGATCTGCGGCAGATGGGTGATGCAAAGCACCTGGCGGCTGTTCGACAGCGCCTGCAGCTTTTCGGCCACCCGTTGGGCGGCACGGCCGCTGACACCGGCATCCACTTCGTCAAACACGGCGGACATTCCCTGCTCACCGGCAGAGAGCACCGTTTTCATAGCCAGCATAATGCGGGACAACTCGCCGCCGGAAGCCACCTTCGCAAGGGGTTTCAAGTCCTCACCCGCATTGGCGGAAAGCAGGAACCGTACCGTGTCGGTACCTTTTTTGGTGAAACGAGCCTGGGTCTCGGTGCGAAGATCCTCCACCTCGGCACAGAATCGGGCATTCTTCAGATCCAGATCACGGAGTTCCCGCTGGATCAGCTCTGCCATCCGCTCCGCCGCCTTGCAGCGCAGTTCGTGCAGTTCACCGGCCTCCTGATAAAGCGCGGCACGCATGGAGGCGTACTCGGCCTTCAGCTCATCCAGACTGTCATCCAGATGGTCCAGCGTGTCCAGTTCTTCTTCCAGCGCGGCCAGATGCTCTTGCAGCTGATCGGCAGGCTGGCTGTACTTGATACACAGTTTGGAGATCTGATCCAGCCGCCGCTCGGTCTCCTCCAGCCTTTCGGGAGCGTAATTGAGCCGTGTCAGCTCGTCTGCCAGCTCACCCGACAGGTCGGCGGCCAGCACGGCGATCTCCCGCATACGTTTTTCCAGCTCACCGGCCGCGGCGCTGTAACGGGCACCTCGGCCCAAGGCCTTCACCGCCTGCGAAAGCCGATCGGCAACGCTCTCCGTTCCGTCGTTTCCGTCTAAAAACAGGGCCGCGTCAGCCAGACCCTGGGCAATTTTCTCGCCGTTTTGCAGTTCCTGCCGCAGGGCCAGCAGTTCCTCCTGCTCCCCCGGCTGAACGTTTGCCTTTTTCAGCTCTTCGATCCGTGCCGGCAGCAATGCCCGACGCCGCTCTTTTTCAGCGGTACTCATGGACAGTGCCTTCATTTTACGGTTGAGCTGCAGCAGCGCCTCATAGTTCGACAAATAGCGCGCGATGGGCTGTTCCAGACCGCCAAACAGGTCCAAATAGTCCATGTGCAGCTGCTCGTTCATCAGATGCTGACCGTCATGCTGGCCGTAAATGCTGACCAGGCGTTCGCCCAACGCCTTGAGATTGGACAGGCTGGCCGGCTTTCCGTTGACACGGCACTGATTTCGCCCGTCGGCATACAGTTCCCGCCGCACCAGCAGCTGGCCCTCTTCCGCTTCGAAGCCCATCTCTGCCAGCAAGGACAGCACGTCGTCGGACAACTGCGTGAAGGTTGCCGCCACACAGGCCTTGTTCTGGCCCGTGCGGATCAGTTCCCGGCTGGTTCTGCCGCCCAAAATGGCTCCGAGGGCATCGATGATCATGGATTTACCGGCACCGGTCTCACCGGACAACACCGTAAGGCCGCTCGAAAACTCGATATCGGCCTGTTGAATAACCGCTATATTTTCAATATAAAGGTTACAAAGCATAGTGTTACAGCAGCATACCCGCGACCATCTCGCAGAACTTCTCCGCGTCCTCGTTGGTACGCAGGATCACCAGGATGTTATCATCGCCGGCAAGGGTGCCCACGATGTCCCGGATCTTCATGGCGTCAATGGCCGCCGCGGCGGCATTGGCCATGCCCACCAGAGTCTTCAGCACCACAAGGTTCTGGGCACGGTCTACCTTAACCACGCACTCCCGGAAGATATTCTTCAGCCGGGTCATGTGGGTGGCGGTGCTGCTCTGTTCGGGGGTAGAATACTGATATCCGCCCGAGTGAGAGGCGACCTTGATCAGCCGAAGCTCCTTCATGTCCCGGGAAATGGTCGCCTGGGTGGCGTTATAGCCCCGCTCCCGCAGATGAGCGGACAATTCTTCCTGAGTTTTGATCTCATTGGAGGTAATGATATCCAAAATAGCAGCCTGTCGTTTAAACTTCATTTTCCGGTCCTCTCATTCGCAAGTTTTTCTCTGATAATTTCGTAAAATCCCTGACCTTTGATACGCAGCAGCGAGAAGATCCGCTGCGATCTCTGAATCACAACTTTGTCACCGACCTGCAGCTCGTAGGTATTTCCGTCGGGAGACAGGAACACCTGATGGCCCTTGTACTCGGGCATCACCGTTACGATACTGGCCGCCGAGATCACAAAGGATTTGATGGTCAGCGAGTGCGGACAAATGGGCGTTACCGCCAGACAATCACTGGAAGGTGCCATGATGGGGCCGCCCGCGGCCAGCGAGTAGGCGGTGGAGCCGGTGGGCGTGGTAACGATCACGCCGTCGCCGCTGAACTGAAAGACCTCCTGCCCGTCCACGATCACCGAAAGGGGGATCACACGGTTGAAAAAGCCTTTGGTCACGACAGCCTCGTTGAGCGCGGTAACGGTATAGACCGTTTCTCCCCGGGCATTGCACACCGAAATATCCAGCATGATGCGGTCATCAAGTGTAAAGCTTCCAGCCTTCACACTGCGCACCATTTCAATCTCTTCCGGTTCCAGTTCACTCATGAAGCCCACCGTACCGCAGTTGACGCCCAGCACGGGCTTGCGATACAGAGACGCCTGGCCTGCGATGCGCAGAATGGTACCGTCGCCACCCACGACCATGATGAAATCACAGGAGGGATAGATATCGGGTTCCGCCATAAAGCGCACCCGACGAAGATTTTCGACGGGCAGGATCTGGGTCAGCACCGTACGAAACTCCTCCAGGGCCAGCACCTCAAACTCTTCCCGCAGCAGCAGGTCGATCAGCTCACAGCTGACCGCCAGCGCCTCGTCTTTTGTCGGATTCGGCTGTACCATTACTCGATTCATAAAATCAACCCTTCCTTCATTTGAGGCGATGTGCCGTTCTCACCAGGCATTCCGGATCCGGAATGTTCTCTTCGCCCTCCCGGCGAAGAAAGGCAAGAAACTCAATATTCCCATCGCCTCCGGTAATTGGGGAAACTGCCATTCCGGCGATCAAAAAGCCGTTGGCATGAAACGTATCGATCATTTCGCGCAATACACGCACATGAACTTTCGCGTCTTTCACCAGACCGCCCCGGCCAACGGCGCTGCGCCCTGCTTCAAACTGGGGCTTGATCAGCACCACAGCCTCCCCTTTCGGGGAAAGCAGCGCGGCGATCGCCGGCAGCACCAGCCGCAGGGAAATAAAACTGACATCACAGGCGGCAAAATCCGGCACGATCGGAAGCTGCTCCTGCTGAAGCAGACGGATGTCGGTCTTTTCAAAATTATGGACCCGTTCATCCGCCGCCAGCTGTGGCGCCAACTGGCCGGAGCCAACATCCACCGCATAGACCCGCGCGGCGCCCTTTTCCAGCGCGCACTGGGTAAAACCGCCGGTGGAAGCGCCCACATCCATTACAATACGGCCGGTGAGATCGATCCCAAAGGATTGCAGCGCGCCCTCCAGTTTGTGGGCTGCGCGGCTGACGAAATGGGCAGCGTCGTTCAGGATCTCCAGCGGTACGGCCGCATCATACTTCTGTGCCGCTTTGGTCGCTTTTTGGCCGTTGACAAGCACCTGGCCCTGTGTGATCAGTTCTTTCGCACGGTCACGGCCGCTTACCAGACCTCTTGCCACCAACAGCATATCCAAGCGCGTCTGTTCATTCATGAAGAAGCTCCTTTGCCGCTTTCAAAACGGCATCCGCATCGATACTGCAATATGTGTAAAGCTGCTGAACTGTACCCTGCTGCACAAAGATCTGTCCAAGATTGCACAGTTTCAGCCGTGCCGGGATCCGCTCACAGAACAGCTTTTCCGCAAGATGCTGGCCAAGGCAGCCCTCTGCCACGCAGTCCTCCAGCACCAGCAGACTGCCGGTATGCCGCACACTGTTCATCAACACCGAAAAATCACCGTCGGTCAGGTCGTTGAGTTTGACCACCGCGGCAGAGATACCCTCCGCCCGAAGCCTATCCGCTACTTGCAGCGCGATCTCCAGCATACAGCCATAGGTACACAGCGTGATCTGATCACCCTCCCGTACCAGCGCCGCAGGCTGCGCAAAGGTGTCTTCCGCAAAGGTGCCCTCCCCGCCACGGGGATACCGCACCGCAACGGGACCGGTTTCCTCCAGCACTGCCCGACGAAGCGCCGACCGCAGTTCCGCGAAGTTGGAAGGCGCCAAAAGCTTCATGCCGGGCACCGTCCGCAGATACGGCACATCAAAGGTGCCCTGGTGGGTCTCACCGTCGGCGCCTACCAGACCGGCACGGTCCACCGCGAACACAACGTGATTGCCCTGGATGGCCACATCATGCAGCATTTGGTCATAGGCACGCTGCAGGAAGGTGGAATAAATCGCGCACACCGGGATCATCCCCCGTGCCGCAAGGCCGGCAGCCATCGCCACGGCGTGCTCCTCGGCGATGCCCACATCGAAAAATCGCTCCGGGTACGTTTGTGCAAAGGTATTCAGGCCGGTACCGCCGGCCATTGCGGCGGTCACGGCACATACTTTCTGATTTTGGGCGGCCAGCGAACAAAGTTCCCGACCGAATACGGCGGAAAAATCCACCTTTCCCTTGGAATGCGGCTGTCCCGTGACCACATCAAAGGCGGACACGCCGTGGAAATCACTGGGTGACCGTTCGGAGGGCAAATAGCCTTTACCCTTCACCGTTTTCAGGTGGACCACCACAGGCTTGTCCAGTTTTTTCGCCTGCAGCAGCAGATCGCACACCGCTTCCATATCGTTACCGTCCGCGGGACCGAGATACTCAAATCCCATCAGCTCAAAGACGGTTTCCTTCAACAGCGCGGAGCGCAAATGGCGCTTGATGGAGGAAATGCCCCGAATCAACATGCCGCCGCAGGGCACCTTATGCAGAGCGGCTTTGGCCTGTTCCTTCATGTGGAAATACCGGGGCTTGATGCGGATGGCCGACAGCCGCTTGGACAAAGCGCCCACGTTGGGGCTGATGGACATATCGTTGTCGTTCAGCACTACGATCAGCGGCAATCCAGCCTGTCCGGCGTCGTTCATGGCCTCATAAGCCATGCCGCCGGTAAGGGCGCCGTCACCGATCACACAGACGGTAAAACTGCGCTTGCCCGCCAGTTTTTTTGCCCGCGCCATACCCAGCGCCACCGAAACCGACGAGGACGCGTGGCCCGATACAACGCTGTCATACACGCTCTCCGAGGGACGCAAAAAACCGCTGATGCCGCCAAACTGCCGCAGCGCGTCAAAGCGCTCCTTGCGGCCGGTGAGCATCTTATGCACATAGCACTGGTGTCCCACGTCAAAGAGAATATCATCTTCCGGCGCGGCAAACACCCGATGGATGCCCACGGTCAGTTCCACAGCGCCAAGGTTGGAGGCCAGATGTCCGCCGGTTTTGGACACAGACTCCACCAAAAAGTCCCGGATCTCGCCGCACAACTTGTCCAGCTTTTCCTCCGGAAACCGTTTCAGGTCGGCGGGACAGTCGATCTGGTCCAACCACTGGTATTTTCTCATGTCCGCTTCCCCTCCTCTGTCAAATCTTAATTATCCCGTTTGGCCAGATACCCGGCCAGATTCTTCAAAAAGCCGCCGTCGGCGAAGGTTTCCGCAGCCGCTTCGGCTTCCATCGTCAGGTTTCGCACCATGCTCCGGCAGGTCTCCAGACCGTACACCGAAACGAAGGTGGTTTTTTCATTGGCCACATCACTGCCAATGGCCTTTCCCAACACAGCCTGGTCGCCCACAACGTCCAGAATGTCATCCTGGATCTGGAAGGCCAGACCAACCGCCGCGGCATAATCCTCCGCGGCTTTTTTCTGTTCTTCGCTGCCGCCGGCAAGCAGCACGCCCGCCGCGCAGGCTGCCCGGATCAGTGCTCCGGTTTTGAGGCTGACCATCTCCCGCAGTTCCTCCAGGGTAGCCGGACGGCCTTCCATGCCCAGATCCTGCACCTGTCCGCCGATCATACCGTAAACGCCGCTGCAGCGGGAAATATAGGCCGCCGCTTTCACCGCCCGTTCAGCCGGTACGGCGGTCTGCTCCAGCATGACCTCAAAGGCACGGTTCAAAAGCGCGTCGCCGGCAAGGGTTGCCATGGTTTCGCCGTACACTTTATGATTGGACGGCTTGCCCCGGCGGAAATCGTCGTTGTCCATGCAAGGCAGATCGTCATGCACCAGCGAATAGGTATGGATCATCTCCAAACCGCAGGCAAAGGGAATGGCATCCTCTGCCCTTCCGCCGCACAGGCGGTAAAACTCCAGCAGCAAAGCCGCGCGGATATGCTTTCCGCCGGCCAAAAGGCTGTAGCGGCAAGCCTCGAAAATCTTGCCGTGCCGGCAGGCTTCCTGGGGGAATAACCCGTTCAGGCCGCTTTCCACCAAGGCGCTGTACTCTTTTAAACGCAGTTCCGGCATATCACGCCTCTTCTCCGTCAAAGGCTACCGTTTCCGGGCCGTTTTCTCCCTGCACCAGCAGTTTGATCTGCTGCTGCGCCTGATCCAGCGCCTTGCTGCAGGTGCCGATCAGTTTGCTTCCCTCCTGGAACAGCGCAAGGCTGTCCTCCAGCGGAGCGTCACCCTTCTCCAGCGCCATCACGATCTCTTCCAAACGGCTCATGGCCTGTTCAAATGTCTGCTTTTTTGCCACGTTGTTTCCTCCTTTGCAGAGTCTCTACCCGGCATTGCGCGGTACCGTCGGAAAGGCTCACCGTAACCGTGTCACCTACGTTCAGCTGCTCCACCGAGCGCACCACTCGCTCCTCCACGGCAGCCATGGCATATCCGCGGCCCAGGACTTTCAGCGGGCTGAGTGCGTCCAGTTTGGCGGCTGCCTGCCGGAACCGCTGGTCCTTCTTCTGCAGAATGACCTTTCCCGCGTGCTCCAGCCGCTGGCGAAGCATCTCCAGATGCAGCTCATGCTGCTGCAGATAGCCGTCCGGGCGGGTCATTACCCGGCTTTGGGACAGCCGATCCAGATGCTGCCGCAGCCGGGAAAGTTTCTGTGCTTCCGCCTGCTCTACGCGCACCTTCATCTGGCGCAAATAGCCAAGCAGCACGTCGCCGTCGGGCACCGCCAGTTCGGCGGCGTTGGACGGTGTGGCCGCCCGCAGATCGGCCACAAAATCAGATATGGTCACATCCGGCTCGTGTCCCACCGCCGAAATCACCGGGGTGTCGCACCGCCAGATGGCTCTTGCTACGATTTCTTCGTTAAAGGCCCAGAGATCTTCCAGCGAACCGCCGCCACGGCCGGTGATGATCACATCGGCCAATTTGTGCCGGTCCACGTAACCAAGCATGGCGGCGATCTCCTCGGCAGCGCCGTCGCCCTGTACCCGCACTGGGCAGACCAGCACTTCCGCCATGGGCCAGCGCCGTCCCAAAATACGGATCATATCCCGAACGGCAGCGCCCGTGGGCGAAGTGACCAGCGCGATGCGGCGTGGATAGGACGGCAGCGGCTTCTTGTGAGCCGGGTCAAAAAGACCCTCCTCATGCAGACGGTTTTTCAGCTGCTCGAAAGCCACGGCCAAAGCGCCCACACCTTCGGGCTGCATGGCAGTCACATAGATCTGGTACTGCCCGCTCTTGGGAAACAAACTCACCCGACCGTACAGAATGACCTTCATGCCGCTTTCCGGCCGAAAGCGCATCCGCATGGCATCCGCGCGAAACATCACGCAGGAGATCACAGCGCCCTCGTCCTTCAGCGTGAAGTACTGATGACCGGAAGAGTGGGCTTTGTAGTTGGAAAGCTCACCGCGAACACAGACCTGGGACAAAATCTCATCCCGGTCCAGCAGCAGTTTGATGTATTGGGTCAACTGCGTGACCGATACCGGCTGCAATGCCATACCGTTACCTCATGGATGTCAGGATCGCGGTGCCAACGGCGTTGTCGCCGCCCAGGCCCTTCAGCGCGAACCACACATCCTGTTCATTTGCGAAAACCTCCTGCACCAGGGAACACACCGAAACACCGCCGGAGATCAGTACCGGCAGTTTGCGCTCCTTGCGTGCGTTGCGTGTAGCCTTCAGGATGGCCTGTGCCACCGTCAGCAGCACAAAGCGGCATACGTCCTCACGGGACTCCCCCGCTTTCAGCTTTGCCAGATACTGATTCTGGACACCGGAAAGGGAGAAATTGCAGCCCTGTACCTTGACCCGGAAAAAGTCATCCTTTTGCGACTGCAGCGCCGCCTGCTCCACATAAGGGCCGGCGGGAAACCGCATATCCAGATCCACACCCACACGGTCGATGACCTGACCGGCGGAGATATCGGTGGTACCGCCCAGGATGTCCGCCCGAATGATGCGGTCCTCCGAAGGCTCCACCAGCAGCAGTTCGGTGGTACCGCCCGACAGGTGCCAGGCCAGGAAGGGCGCTTTCATCAGTTCCGGTTTGCCCACCGAAAAAGCGGCCGCCGCAAGATGACCCTGCTGATGGGAAAAATCATACACCGGCACGTCCATAGCGGCACCAAGGCACTGCGCCACACATTGTCCCGCCAAAAAGCAGGGCATGTAGGAATCCTCCAGATCACGGGGGCGAGAGGAAAATCCGATGGCACGGATCTGTCCGTCCAGTTCCCGGCAGGCGCTCTTCACCTGCTCCGGCAGCTGCTTTACGTGCTGAAACAGCGCGTCGCTCTGCCGCAGGCCCAGTGTGCCCTGCGGCACTTCCAGCAGTTTACCGCAGGCCCGGAAAGAGCCGTCCTCCGGACAGTACAGACCGGCAGAGGTCTTGTAATTGCTGGTATCCAGGCCCAGATAAAGGGATCTCATGCCTGCACTTCTTTTTCCACGAAGGCGCCCATGATGCCGTTGATAAAGCCGGCGGCCTCTTCGGAATCATACTCCTTGGCCAGTTCCAGCGCCTCGTTGACGGAAGCGCCAACGGGGATGCCCATATACAGCACCTCGTACATGCTCAAGCGCAGGATGCACTTGGAGATACGGGAAATACGGGCGATGTTCCAGCCCTTGGCGTATTTCTCGATATAATCATCCAGCTCGTACAGGTGCTCCATCACGCCGATGACGGCGCTGCGGATGTAATCCTTCTGGGTCTCGGAGGGCAGCTTTTTGTACAGTGCGTACTCCTCCTCCAGGGACAGGAAATTCTCTTCGTTGATATCCTCCAGCAGTTCGGCTCCGCGGTTTCCGGTGTACTCGCCCGCGAAAATCAGGTGAAGGACCAATTCTCTTGCTTCTCGTCTGTTCATGCATGAACCTCCCACTTTTATCTTAAAGCGTGCATTATTATTTAATTTTATATTATACACTATATTTTGCAAAAAGAAAGGACTTTTCGTGGTTTTTTGTGAAATTTCTTCCGCGTACTTGCATAAAAAAGAGACCCCCGTCAATTCTGACGGAGGTCTTTCCTGTTTTTGGTTTTTATCGCACCGCAACGCCGGCCACAAACACATTCACCGAAGCTACTTCGATGCCGACGGTGCCGTCTACGGCAGATTTTACGGCGTTCTGCACGTCCTTTGCCACCTGGGAAATCACATGGCCGGTGTGCACCAGCACATGGACGTCAATAGAGCAAATGCCGATCTCGCTCAAATTGACGGTAACGCCTTTCACCACAGCCTGCGCCACGGTAGCCAGGGACGAAACGCCGGGCACGGCCAGCGCAGCCTGGGCAGCGATCTCGCCTACCGCGATAAACGAAACGCGGATGACACCCTCCTCTTCATGGATGTCCAGATATTCCTTCTGCTCAGACATTGGACTCAGCCCCTTTCCTCGTATGTGCCTATTTTACCCTATTCCGGCACATTTGGCAAGGAAATAATCTGTGAACGGTCAATCTGCTTCGTTTTCCATGATTTTGATAGCGTCCGCCGTAACGCTGGCTTCGCTGATCACGATATCCCGGATCTTCGCCACATCGGTATCGGTGAGTCCGTTTTCCGTCTTGGCGACGATCACGTTTACCCCGTTGTCGTTGACAAAGGTCACACAATCCTCGTATCCTTTGGCGATCACCAGATTTTCAATCCGGGACTCCACCACCGCGTTGTCTGCCATCACCTGGATGCCGGTGCTGGCGGCCGTTCGGGCCTCTTCGGTGGACGCCGCGCTTTCCGCCGTGCGGGTGAGAATGGTCACGGCTTCATCCCGAGCCTGCTGCCGAGACAGTCTGGCCTGGGAAAAATACTCGTTTTCCGTCTGTGCCGCAAGGGTATCCGCGCCACGTTCTTCCGCGCCATTCACCAAAATCGATTCTCCAAGAACCTTCCCGTCCGCCTGATAGTCGGTGGCATTTCCGTAATCCCCGTCAGTTTTTGTGTAGTACCAGTTGAGATACACGGCCAGACACAGCATCAGTGCCACCACAGAATAAATCGCGCCTCGTTTTTTCACAGTACAGCCTCCTATTGTTTCATTTTGGATATCACGATCCGATCGGCCGACAGACCGGTCAGCGATTGGATGACCTCTGTAACCGCCAATTTCACGGCAGCCCGGTCGCCTCCTTCACAAACCACCACGGCCCCCCGATAAACCGGCCCATGGCGCCGCAGGGGCACAGGCACCTGCCCTCCGTTTTCGGAAAGGGTGACCAGTTCCTGCTGGCGGTTTTGACTGCTGCTTTCTTGTGAAACCGTCTGACTTTCGCTTCGGTCATAAGCGTATTCGGTCTCCCCTTCCCGCGCCACCGTCAGCAGAACCCTTGCCTTTCCCACCCCGTCCATATCCTCCAGGATCGCCTGCAATCGCAGTTCCAGATCGGCCTGTTCTGTCCGTGCAGATTCGCCGGGCTGTGCATCCGGCGTTTCGCTCTGCGGCCACAACAGCAGCGCCAGTCCCACAGCGCAGATCAGCAGGAGGTACTTATACTTATCGAAAAGATCGTGTAAATATGTCTGGATTTGATCGTGCTTCATGGCATTGCCTCCCGTACCGTCACCTGCTGACCGTCGATCGCCAGTTGGGAGCAGATCACTGCCCGCAGTTCGGTCAGTTTTTCCCGTGTTCCGCTTTGATACACGACTTCCACCTGCCGTACCGTTACACGGTTCTCGCCATCGGCAGCGCAAGTTACCGAAAACCTGCAAAGAAGTCCCATATCGGCTGCCACCTCCTCCAAACGGCGTTCCAAATCGGCCTCGGTTTGCCGGAGGGTCGCCAGAAGCGCTTCTTCCTGCGCTTCGGCTACCCGCTGCCCGGCCTGTTCCTCGTACCGGCTCAAATCAAGAGCAGGGATGGGCATCCGCTGCAGGGTAGTCAGCAGAACGATCACCGTTACGCAGGCACAGCCCAGCCGAAGGATCTCTTTTTGTCCGCCGCCGCCCACCGCCAGCAAACCGCCGCACACCAATCCCAGCGCGGTGATCCGGTACAGCGCGTCCATCACGGCGCTCATGTCCCCGTCACCAGCATCCCTACCACGATGGTGATGAACTGTGCCGCGCAGCAGGCGGTCAACATCCCGATCAGCATGGAGTAGACCCCCGACAATCCATCCAGCATGGCTTTACAGCCCCCTTCCGAAAATGATGAAGCGAACACCGACAGGATCCGAAAGGCCACCATGTGGCAAACGCCTCTGATCAACGGCGTCAGGCAGATCGCCACCGCGCCCAAAAAGCCCATCAGCCCCACACTGCTCCGCAAAATCGCCGCCCCGGACAGAATGGTCTCCGACGCGCCGGCGATCACGCTGCCCACCAGCGGCACCGTACTGCTCAGGCTTTGGGCGGTTTTTACCGCGGCGGCATCCGCGGCACCGGTGACCAGTCCGGTAAAGGACAGATAGGTGAAATAGACCGTCAAAAACACTCGAAAAAAGGTAGTCATCGCCCATTTCCCCAGGCCGGCCGCCTGCCGCAGCATATCGTTTTCGCCGATCACACTTCCGTAGATCAGCAGCAAATACAACGTCACCCACGGCAAAAACACCCGTAATGCCAATTGAAACAGCAGGTCGGAAAACAGCATCGACGCCCCTGCAGCTGCCACCGCGCTGGCCGGTTTCCCAGCAGCGGCTGATGCCGCCGCGAACACGCCGCAAAAGACTTTGGTGAAGCGATCCAGGTTGCCCACTGTCTCCCTGCACATGGACAAAAGCGCACCGTTCTCCCCCAACGCGAGGGTAAGGATCACCGTTGCGCCGGCCAAATCGGGCACCTTTGCCGGAACGGACAGCCCGGCCTGTTTGGCGAAGTTGTGCAGCAGGGATACCAGCAGGCACGCTGCCGTCATGGCAAAGACAGACCGCACCGAGCCTTTGATCTCCTGGCGAAGCCGCAGGATCGCCCCTTCCGCCAGCGCCGAAAATCCCCCTTTGATATCCGTAACGTCCGGCTCGACTTCCCGCAGGATTTCAGCCGCGTCTTCCGGCAGTGCGTATTTCAGTTCTTCCGCATCCACCGCGCCGCAGGGGACCGCAAGCGCCACCACCAGCGCCACAATCAGCAGCGCCCTCATGCGCCCAACGTGCCGATCAGCCGCAGGGCTTGTTCCGCCAGCGGCAGGACACACAGCGTCGAGGCCACGGCACCGCAAAACTCCAGTTTGGCCGCCAGCCCCCGCTCGCCGGCGTCTCTGCACAGTTCCGCGGTGACGCGGGTGATCTGGGTGATGGCCAAAACCTTCGCCAGCGGCAGCAGCAGCGTTTTATCCAGACCGCTTCCCTCCAGCAAGCCGCCGATCTGCCGCCATAGCGCTTGCGCCAGCGGCCACACCAACCCCGTCAGCACAGCGATCGCCGCGAGACTCACCGTCAAAGCAAGGGCAGGTGTCTTTCCTTTGATGACCTGTCCGCAGATCACTGCCGTGGCCGCCGTCAGCAGGATCTTCACCGCGACCTGACCGCTCATAGGCCAAAAGTGCGCTTGATCAGCTGGAACATCCCGCTGATCTCCTGTATCAAAATCATCATGACAACGATCAATCCCGCCAGCGTTGTCATCATGGCCTGCTCCTCCCGTCCTGAACGGATCAAGAGCTGATTCAGGACCGCCACCAGGATCCCAATAGCGGCCACCTTGAAAATCAAATCAACATCCATGCATATGCCCTCATCATAAGATCACCAGCACCACCATGCAGCCCGTGGCCACGGGAACGGTGTGGTACAGCCTTTGCTTTTCAAAAAGTTCCCGTTCCAGCTTTCCCCTGCAGTTTTCCAGGCGCAGACAGGCCTGCCTACAGGCAGAAGCCTGGGTTTCCGCATCGTAGCGTCCCAGATTCCGCGTCAGCTCCCACAAGGCGCTGACCGCATCGCCGGGCCCCAGCAGGCGTTCCAGATGTTTCAGCTGCGGCTCTGCCGCCTGCGAAAAGAGGCTCCCCTTCCGCAGTTCTCCGGCAATATCCCCCATTCCCTGCCGTTCCAGAATGTCCGTCAACGGTGCCCTCCGCTGCAAAAGTTCCGATTCCATTTGCCGAAGGCCTTCGCACAACCGATCCAGTACACCAATTTTTCTTCGCATAGTGCCCGTCCACCCAAAACCGAACAAAAAGCAGGCCCCGATGAGCAAAAGCGCCCCTGTTGCCTTCACAGAACTTCCTCCAGGGAACACAGTTCGTAACGCCGCCCGCCACCCTTCTGTTCGATGCGGATGACCTGGCGAAACACCTGATGTTCCAGCAGCTGCCGATAAGCAGGCCGTCGTTTGAGATCGTCCGCGCCGGTCCCGTGGGCCGTTGCCAAAAGGCCGCAGCCGCAGCCCACGCAATCCAGCAGTACCCGGCAATCCTCCTCCTGGGTGATCTCGTCCACCGCCAGGATCTGCGGCGACATGGAGCGCAGCAGCATGGGAACGGTCTCCCGTTTGTGTCCGCCGGAAAGCACGTCACAGGCGCCCACGGAAAACCGTGGCTTTCCGTCGGCACAGGCTGCGATCTCGTAACGCTCATCGGCGATGGCCACCCGCCAATCAAGGGACAGCCGTCGGCACAATTCCCGCAGCAGCGTGGTTTTCCCGGCGCCCGGTGGAGCGAGGATCAGAGTGCTTTGAAAGCCGTCTTTACCGCAGACGGGAACGGCCTCATCCAGTCCCCGTATCTGCCGTGCCACCCGGATATTCACCGAAGAAAGGCCACGCAGCACCTGTCTCTCTCCCGATACCATCTGGCTGCAGATGCCAAGCCGATGTCCGTGTTTTGTGGTTAAATACCCCTGCCAAAGCTGCTCAAGATAGGTATGTACCGAACACTCTGTCGCCCGTGCCAGCAGCTGATCCAGCTCTTCCTTGACCGGCAGCACCGCGCCGTCACCCAGCAGCACGGTCCTGCCGGCAACGGTTGCTGCCAACGGTCTGCCCAGCCGTACCCGAAGTTCCTCGCATTGCTGCCGCTGCTGCTCGTCCAGCGAATAGGCGGCTTTCCACAGCCGTTCGGGCAGAAGCTGCGCCGCCGTATGAAAGCTTTTCAAAAAATCCATATCCTGCATGTTCCTCATCCTCCTGCTGACACAGTATGTGCCGCCCGCCCGATTCAGAACATAAAAAAAGACAGGCCCTTTCCGGGCCTGTCCTGCACTGGTCAACCTTCCAGTTCTTCTCGTTTCGCGTTGTGTCGGCGTTCCTGCCGCAGCACTTCGGCAAGTACTGCCAGAAACTCGCTGTTGGTGGGTCTGTCACGGAACAGTTCCCGCTGCCGCAGGCAGCCCTCCTTCTGCCACGCGGCCAGCACGGCGGAACGGATGGCACGCTCTACATTGACCGCCGTGGTGCGGAACATCGCCGCCACGGCGGGATAGATCACTTTGGTCACGCTGACCTGTTCTTCCGGCATATCCGCGGCACGGCGCACCGCTTCTCGCGCGTAGCGGAAGCCCTTGCATCGCATACTCAATCCCATTTCCCGCAGCAGCCGCGTAATGCGCTCGTCGTCGTCCGCTTCCCGACAGGTCTGTCGATACACCGCATGGCTGCAGCAGCGCATGATCCGCTCACCCAGCAAGCCGATGTCACAGGGCAGCGCCGTATAATAGGCCGGACGCATCCGGCACAGATCGGCTCGGATCTGCTGGCTGAAATAGCCGCTGAGCACGATAAACTCCGGCTGGGAGGGCAGATCCATGACACGGATGGTCTGCATGACCGCAAGGCCGTCCCGTCCGGGCAGCAGCACATTCAGGACGATCAATTCCGGCATTTTTGCTTCGGCACGTTGCAGAAGTTCCAGTCCGTCTGTCACACATTCCACCTGTGCCGCGGGAATGCGCCGTGCGAGTTCCGCACACAGCATTTCACAAAAATCCATGTCGCTGTCCGCAATGACGATCCGCATACCGCACTCCTCCGTTTCCCTCTTCGTTACTGCTACGATACCACAGGAATCCACAGGATTCAACCCATTTCGCCTGTATTCGGCGCTGTTTCGTTCGTCAAAAATCGCGCGTTTCCGGCACTATGTCCAGGAAAACGCGCGACTTTTTATCAAATATGACGATTAGTTCTGTTCCAGCAGCCGATCGAAGGCATCCTCATCCAAAACGGGGATCCCCAGGGATTCCGCCTTGGTCAGCTTGGAGCCTGCGTCCTCACCGGCCAAAACGTAAGAAGTTTTCTTTGATACCGAGCCGGAGACCTTTCCGCCGTTTCGAACGATGCGCTCAGACGCCTCATTTCGGGTGTAACGGCTCAACGTTCCGGTAAGCACGAAGGTCAGGCCCTCCAGCTTGCGGCTTTCCTGTTCATCCGGCTGGGTCATGTTCACACCGGCCTCACGCAGACGGAGGATCAGATGGGCGCTCTGCTCATTATGGAGCCAGCGATAAAGGTTTTCCGCCGTGATCACGCCGATATCAAACACCTCGGTGAGCTGCTCCGGCTGCGCTTCCAGCAAACTGTCCATGGTGCCGAACCGCTTGGCCAGCGTCTGTGCCGCCTTCTGACCCACCTGTCGGATACCAAAGGCAAACAGAAGCTTTGCCAACGGATTTTCCTTGCTCTTCTCAATGGCGTTCAGCAGATTCTGGGCCGACTTTTCGCCCATACGCTCCAGCATCGCCACGTCGGGCAGCCGCAGTTCGTACAGATCGGCTGGCGACGCCACAAGACCTTCCTCCACCAGCAGCTGCACCAGAGCAGGGCCAAGGCCCTCGATGTCCATGGCGTCACGGCTGGCGAAATGGGTGATGCTGCGCAGAAGCTGCGCGGGGCACTCGGCGCCGGTACAGCGGAAGGCCGCTTCGCCCTCTTCCTGTACCACCGGCGCGCCGCAGACAGGACAGACCTCGGGCATGGTGAACATCTGCGCGTCCACCTGACGCCGGCTGTGATCCACGCCCAAAACCTCGGGAATGATATCTCCCGCTTTGCGCACCAGAATGGTGTCACCGATGCGAATATCCCGCTGCCGGATAAAATCAAGATTGTGCAGCGTGGCGCGGCTCACCGTGGTGCCGGCCAGACGCACCGGTTCAAACACCGCGTTGGGCGTCAGCACGCCGGTGCGGCCCACCTGGATGACGATATCCAGCAGTTTTGCCAGTTTCTCCTCCGGAGGATATTTATAGGCCACCGCCCACCGGGGAACCTTGGAAGTGGAGCCCAGTTCTTCCCGTTGCGCAAGATCGTTCACCTTGATCACGATGCCGTCAATACCGCAGGGCAAAGTGTCCCGCAGGTCGCCCATCTTCTCAATATAGGCCAAAACCGCTTCGATATCCCCCGTGACGACGTAAGGTTCAACTACCTTACAGCCGTGATTTTTCAGGTATTCCAGAGACTCTGAATGGGTCTTAAACCCAAGTTCCCGGGCGTTCTGCACATTGAAGCAGAACATACTCAACTTTCGTTGGGCGCAAATGCTGCTGTCCAGCTGACGCAGGGATCCGGCCGCTGCGTTTCGGGGGTTGGCAAACAACTGCTCCCCGGCAGCCTCCCGCTGGGCGTTGATGCGGTCAAACACCTTGTTCGGCATATAGACTTCACCCCGGATCCACAGATGGGGATGCTCGGTCTCCATGGTCATGGGAACGTCAAAAATCGTCTTGATGTTCTCCGTGACGTTTTCGCCAACCCGTCCGTCGCCTCGGGTCGCGCCCAATACGAAATTGCCGTTTTCGTATTCCAAACACACGGAGAGACCGTCGATCTTCAATTCGGCGGTATACTCCACCTGGGCGAAACGTTCCTTCATCCGGCGGTCAAAAGCGCGGATCTCATCAAAGGAAAACACGTCCTGCAGGCTCTCCATGGGATACGGGTGGCGCACTTCTTCAAAGCCTTCCAGCACGGCGCCGATCACCCGTTGGGTAGGAGAATCCGGCCGGGCGTACTGGGGATATTCCGTTTCCAGTTCCCGCAGTCTGCACTGCATCTTATCATATTCAAAGTCGGAAATTTCCGGCGCGTCCTCGTTGTAGTATCGCCGTGCGTGATAAAGCAGCTGTTCGGTCAGCCGCTGCATCTCCTGTTGGATTTCCTTCATAGTTTACACGCTCCTGTCGCTTCATACCGTTGTGGATAGTATACCATGCTTTTTACTCTGTAGCAACATTTTCCCCGTATACCAACGGCACGTCTCCCCGGATCAGCACTTCCTCCAGAGGGATCCTTTGCTCGCACAGAATGGTTTTATTTCCGCCGGGGAGAAGAACGGTCATTTCCACCTGGACCTCCAGGATCGCCCGGTAAAGCACCTGATTGATCCCCGCGGATCGCAGGTCGGACGACACCGCCGTGCGGGCCGCTCCGACAGGAACAAACCGAAAGACCACTTCCGGCCCCCTGTCCATCAGCAAAAGGCTGTCCAGCACCGTACCCAACCGTACGTGGTGGCTTTGTTCGCCCAGGTGTTCCAACCGATCCGCAAGCTGCACGGAAACCGATTGTTGAAACGCTCTTGCCGCCTTACTATCCAATTGGAAAGCATTTGCGCCTTCAGCACCTGTAAAGTCAATTAGCTTTCCATCTGTTTCGGCGTTGGAAACCGCTTCCGCCGTGCAGCGCACCACAAGATTGCGGCATCTGTTTTCCCCATAAATGGCCACAAGACTTCGCGTCTCTCTGTATCCGTTCAAAAAGCCCACGAAAATTGCCGCCGCCAACATCCATCGCGAAATCCGCTCCCACCGCACACGGAGTGGCCTCCTTCTTCGCCGCATCGTCCCCATCACCTCGTTTTATATTTATGCTTCTCCGAAGAAAATAGCGCTCGGCCGGACTTGCAACAGACAAACCCGCACCGCATACACTGCCCCATGTGACAAAGGAGGTAGATTATGCTGTCATTCGCTTCCCTGCTGTTCAGCGAAGGATTGTTTTGGATGCTTCGGGTCTCACCCATATCCGGCTCCTTCCCGCCGCCCTTTTCCGCGGCACAGGAAAAAGAGGCGCTGGAGGCCATGCAGGCCGGTGATCTTTCCGCAAAGGATCGGCTCATCGAGCACAACCTGCGGCTGGTCGCCCACGTGGTCAAAAAATATTACGCGGCCCGTGAGGATCAGGACGATCTGGTTTCCATCGGCACCATTGGCCTGATCAAGGCGGTGTCCACCTTCAAGCCGGACAAAAATATCCGGCTTGCCACCTACGCCTGTCGATGCATCGAAAACGAGATCCTGATGTATTTCCGCAGCCAGCGAAAGCTGAGCCAGGAGGTTTCCCTTTCCGATCCCATCGACGGCGAGGGCGACGGCGACGCGCTCTCGCTTTTGGACGTTTTAAGCAGCGATGACGATTTGCTGGAGCAGGTGGAACTGTCCGATCGGTATCACCTGCTGCATCAATACATCCGGCAGGCCCTGGACGCCAGAGAGCGGCAGATCCTTTTGCTGCGGTACGGCCTGTCCGGCCATGCGCCCATGGCCCAGCGGGAAGTGGCCCTGCAGTGCGGCATTTCCCGTTCGTATGTATCCCGCATCGAAAAAAAAGCGTTGTTAAAATTGGCAGATTGTTTTCAGTCGGGCCGTTCATGATTTCTCCGAAACAGGAAATGCTATCACCGATACCTGAATCAGGAGGAATGTAAGATGAATCGAAAATGGTTCGCGCTGGTGCTTGCCTGCGTGCTTTTGCTGTCGCTGGCAGCCGCCTGCGGCAGAAAAGACGATGCCGGCAACGCCCAGAATAACGACACGAACAACGAAATGACCACCCCTACGGAAAACGTTGGCAGCAACACCAACACCCCTGGCAACATGGCTCCCGGAAATCAGTTGGGCAACTACCCCGACACTCCCGATGACCCCAATTACCGGGATCCCGTGTTCCCCGACTCGCTGGCCACCATGGACGCCGAAGTGGCGGTGGACGATCTGTTCGACACCATCGGCCTGACCCGGGACGATCTGGATACCGCTATGCGTGACTTTGAGATGGCGGAAGGCGGTACCGACGACGTACCCACCTACCGTCATAAATTGCTGGGTATGGACGCGGATATCTCCTACGGGTTTGACGACGATCACATCATCAACAAGGTCACCGTCAAAACCCAGCCCGACTCGGCCGATGAATGGCGGCAGGAACTTTCCGGTATTTTGGGCGCTGTCCAGGCCGAGGACGATCCCAACAGCTGGATGTACAATGACAATCAGGTAAAGGTTTCCGAAATGGGCGACCACGTGGTGATCACCATCGGAAAAAAAGCCTAAAACAAAAAGCACCCCAACCGGGGTGCTTTTCCGTTTCTTTGGTTTATTCGCCGGGACTCATGGGGATGACTTTGCCGATGTTCCAGGTGCTGGTGGCACGCTGCATGGCAAGCTGCCGTTCCTCTTCGTTTTTATAGGGAACTTCGGCGGTATGACAGCCGCAATCCAGGCAGGTCACATAGACACACCAACCCTCTTCTTCTTCCAGCAGCGCGGGGCCCTGGCACAGAGGACAATCCAGCAGCTCGGTAATTTCCTTGTTATCCATCATGCTATCTCCTTTTATCAAAACGCAAACTTATTTGTTGTTCAGCATACGCTTGTTGTAACCCACCGTGTCCGGGCACGGCTCACACATAGTATACCACAAGGTTGCCCAGCGGACAAGGCACTTCTGCATTTCTTCATTTTCGGAACTTTTCTCCGGTAAATACCGGTTAAGATTTGGTAAATTTACATATTAGTCATTGTTTTTTAACAGTTTCCCGTATGTACAGAGCCGCAAAAAAGTGCTAAAATTCGACCGTTAATTGTTTCCATTTTTTGAAGTATATTCAGGAGGCATTTCCATGGAATTCTATCGCGCGGGTATTGACATCGGCTCCACCACCGTCAAACTGGTGCTGCTGGATGCGCAAGACCGGCTTCTCTTTGGAAAATATGTCCGTCACGGCGCGCGTACCCAGGAAGCGCTGGCCGGCCTGTTGCAGGACGCCCGCCGAGAGGTGGGCGATTGTTCCGTCATTCCGCGGATCACCGGTTCCGGTTCCATCAATTTAGGCAAGGCCCTGGGCATCCCTTTTGTACAGGAGGTAGTCGCCGTGGCCTCCGCCCTGCAAAAGGCGGCGCCCCAGACCGATGTTGCCATCGAACTGGGCGGCGAGGACGCCAAGATCATTTATTTTAAGGGCGGCCTGGAAGAGCGCATGAACGGCGTCTGTGCCGGCGGTACCGGCGCGTTCATCGATCAGATGGCTGCCCTTCTGCAGACCGACGCGGCGGGTTTGAACGCCGAAGCGGCGAATTATCGGGAGATCTATCCCATTGCCGCCCGGTGCGGCGTATTCGCCAAGACCGATATCCAGCCGCTGATCAATGAGGGCGCCACCAAGGCAGACCTTGCCGCCTCCATCTTTCAGGCCGTGGTGCAGCAAACCATTTCCGGTCTGGCCTGCGGCAAGCCCATCCGTGGCTGCGTCGCCTTTTTGGGTGGCCCGCTGCACTTTTTGCCCGAGCTGAAAAAGGCTTTCGTCCGCACCTTAAAACTCACCCCCGAAACCACGGTGGATCCCGAAAACGCTCACCTGTTTGCCGCCATGGGCGCCGCTCTGGCCGCCGACGGGCAGGCCGCCGTACCGCTGCACGAACTGCAGCAGCGTCTGGAAAAAGGCGTGGAACTGGCCTTCGAACTCAAGCGTTTGGAACCGCTGTTTGCCGACCGCTCGCAATATGACGCGTTCCGCGCACGCCACGATAAGGCCGTAGTCGCAAAGGCGCCGCTGGAAACCTATCACGGTGACTGCTTTTTGGGCATTGACGCCGGTTCCACCACCACGAAAATGGCCCTGATCGGCAGCGACGGCCAATTGCTGCACGCCTTTTACGCCAACAACCAAGGCAATCCCATCAAAACGGCTATGAACGCCATGGCCCAGCTGCGGGACCGCATGCCCAGGGACGCACGCATCGTCCGTTCCTGCTCCACCGGTTACGGTGAGGCCCTGCTGAAGTCCGCCTTCCGTCTGGATGAGGGCGAGGTGGAAACCATCGCCCACTGCACCGCCGCCGCTTTCTTTGATCCCCAAGTGGATTGCGTCCTGGACATCGGCGGACAGGACATGAAGTGCATCAAGTTGAAAAACGGCGTAGTGGAAAACGTCCTGCTGAACGAAGCCTGCTCCTCCGGATGCGGCTCTTTCATTGAGAACTTTGCCAACTCCCTTGGCTTTACCGCGGAAGCTTTTGCCCAGGAAGCGCTGTTTGCCCGGCATCCCGTGGATCTCGGCACCCGCTGTACGGTGTTTATGAACTCCAACGTGAAGCAGGCACAAAAGGAAGGCGCCGCCGTTTCCGACATCTCCGCCGGTCTGGCTTACTCCGTCATCAAAAACGCCCTGTTCAAGGTCATCAAACTGGCGGACGCTTCCGACCTGGGCAGGCATATCGTGGTACAGGGCGGAACCTTTTATAATCAAGCCGTACTCCGTGCCTTTGAAACCATTGCGGACGTTCAGGCCACCTGCCCCGACATTTCGGGCATTATGGGCGCTTTCGGCGCTGCGCTGCTGGCTCGGCAGCGGTATCGCGGACAGGAAAGCTCCATGCTTTCGCTGGATGAGATCACCGCTCTTACATACACCACAGCCACCGCGCGTTGCGGCGGCTGTTCCAACAACTGTATGCTCACCGTCAACACCTTTCCCGGCAATCGCCGCCACGTTACCGGAAACCGCTGTGAAAAAGGTTTGGGCGGCCGTGGCGCCGCCGTGGGTGTCCCCAATCTTTTCGCCTACAAGCGGCAGCGGTTGTTTAACTATGCGCCGCTGGAAGCGGCACAGGCGCCCCGCGGCGTGATCGGCATTCCCCGGGTGCTCAATCTGTATGAAAACTACCCCTTCTGGGCAACCTTTTTTCAGGAACTGGGCTTCCGTGTGGTGCTTTCCCCCTTCTCCGACCGGGAACTCTATGCCTGTGGTATGGAGTCCATCCCCTCGGAATCGGAATGCTATCCCGCCAAATTGGCCCACGGTCACGTGCAGTGGCTCATCGACCGGGGCATTACGACCATTTTCCACCCCTGTGTTTTCTATGAAAAGCAGGAGACCCCCTCGGCCCAGAATCACTTCAACTGCCCTATCGTGGTCTCCTATCCCGAGAACCTGAAGAATAACGTAGAGGCGGTTACAGACGGTCAGATCCGCTATATCCGTCCCTTTATGGCCTTCACCTCGGAAAAGGTCACCGCCGACCGTCTTGTGAACGAGTGCCGAAAGCAGTGGGACATTCCCGAAGCGGAGGTTCGCGCGGCGGTCCGGAAGGCCTGGGCCGAGCAACAGCAGGCCAAGGCCGACATCCGCAAAGCCGGCGAAGAGGCCCTCTCCTGGATGGCCGAAAACGGCAAGCGGGGCATCGTTCTGACCGGACGCCCCTATCACATAGATCCCGAGATCAACCATGGCATCCCCGAACTGATCGCGTCGTACGATCTGGCAGTGCTCACAGAGGACAGTCTGCCCCTGGATTTTGACCCCCAGCGGCCTCTCCGGGTGGTGGATCAGTGGGTCTATCATTCCAGACTGTATTCCGCCGCCGAGTTTGTCGCCCACCGTAACGATCTGGAACTGATCCAGCTGAACTCCTTCGGCTGCGGTCTGGATGCCGTCACCACCGATCAGGTCAGCGAGATCCTGGAGGGCTGCGGCAAGCTCTACACCATTCTCAAGATCGACGAAGTGAACAATCTGGGCGCTGCCCGCATCCGCATCCGCAGCCTGCTGGCAGCCATGAATATGCGCCGGGACAGCGGTATCCTCCCGACAGTCAAACCGCTGACCTATCCGCGCAAGGAGTTCACACAGGATATGCGGGAGAGCGGCTACACCATCCTCTGTCCCCAGATGAGTCCCATTCACTTTGAACTGCTGGAGCCGGTATTCTTCAAGCACGGCTACCGCATTGAGGTGCTGAACAACGACAACCGCACCGCCATCGACGTGGGTCTCAAATACGTCAACAACGACGCCTGTTTCCCTTCCATCACGGTGGTTGGCCAAATCATGGAGGCCGTTCTCTCCGGCCGCTACGACCTGAACAAACTGGCCATTATCATGTCCCAAACCGGCGGCTGCTGCCGCGCCAGCAACTACGTGGCCTTTATTCGCCGCGCGCTGGACAAAGCGGGTCTGCCCCACATTCCCGTCATCTCCCTCAACGCCAACGGTATGGAGAAAAACGAAGGCTTCCGGCTGTCCCCCGCGCTGCTGCTGGATGCCGCGCACGCCATCGTATACGGCGATCTGTTCCTGCGCTGCCTGTACCGTGTGCGACCTTATGAAGCCGTTGCCGGTTCGGCCAATGCCCTTCACCGGCAGTGGAAAGACATCTGCATCCGTCAGCTTGTGCGCCATGACCGCAGTTACCGCAGCGTGTGCCGGGGCATCGTGGAAGCCTTCGACACGCTCCCCATTGACGAAAAGCTGAAAAAGCCCCGTGTGGGCGTGGTCGGAGAGATCCTGGTGAAATATATGCCCCTTGCCAACAACCATCTGGTGGAACTGCTGGAAAAGGAAGGCGCCGAGGCCGTGGTCCCCGACCTGATGGACTTCCTCAACTACTGCGTTTACAACAAAGAATACCAGTATCAAAATCTGGGTCATCCCTGGACCTCCGCTGCCATCGCGCGGATCGCTGTGGCCGCCATCCGGCTGCTGCGCGCCCCTGCTTTGCGGGCTTTGGAGAAAAGCCGCCGCTTCGACCCGCCCATGCCCATCGGCAAGGTCGCGCAGCTGGCCAAGCCCTTCCTGTCCATCGGCAACCAGTACGGAGAAGGCTGGTTCCTCACCGGTGAAATGGCCGAACTGCTCACAGAGGGCGCGCCCAACATCGTCTGCATCCAGCCCTTTGCCTGTCTGCCCAATCACGTGGTGGGCAAAGGCGTCATCAAGCAGTTGAAAAAAGCCTATCCCTGTGCTAACATTGTGGCGGTGGATTACGATCCCGGTGCCTCCGAGGTCAACCAGCTCAACCGCATCAAGTTGATGCTGTCCACCGCAAAGAAAAACCTGGAGGAATGACCCTGTGAAGCTTGATTGGAAAACCTGTTTCCGTGCCTGTATCAGCCTGTTCGTTCTGTATCTGTTTGTGTATTATTGGGAAGGTGTTTCCAATCTGCTGGGCTCGTTCGTCAGCGCGCTCGCGCCCCTGCTGCTGGGACTTGTGGTTGCCTATGTGCTCAACATTCTCATGAGCTTCTACGAAGCGTACTATTTCCCCAAACGGCGTGAGCCCTGGGTCGCCAAAAGCCGCACGGCGGTCTGCCTTGTGGCGGCGCTGGTCACCTTGCTGGCCATCATCGCTTTGGTGATCGGTCTGGTGGTGCCGGAACTGGTTTCCTGCGTCAAACTGCTGCTGAACGAAGTGGAGCCCGCCCTGGAGCATCTGCTGCGCAGCCAGTGGGCCGCCCAGCTGGTTCCTGCCGACATCCTGCAGAAGCTCAATGCCCTCAACTGGAGCGAAGGCCTGGACAAAGCCGTTAAGGTACTGATCCCCGGCTTGGGCAACGCCGCCGGCGCGGTGTTCAACACGGTTTCCTCGGTGATCTCCTCCACGGTGAATCTGTTCCTCGGCATCATCTTCGCCATTTACCTGCTGCTGGATCGTGATCATCTCCGGCGGCAGGGCCGCCGTCTGTTGGACGGTTATCTGCCCGCCTCTGTCAACGGCAAGCTCACCCACTGCCTCCGTGTGCTCAACGAGTGTATGCACAAGTTTATCGTGGGACAGTGTGCCGAGGCCCTGATCCTGGGCGGTTTGTGCATCCTTGGCATGACGGTCTTCCGTTTCCCCTACGCCATGATGATCAGTACCCTCATCGGGTTTACCGCCCTTATCCCCATCGCCGGCGCCTATATCGGCGCGGGTGTGGGCGCCGTAATGATCCTCACCCAGTCCCCCGTCAAAGCGCTGCTGTTCCTGCTTTTCATCGTGGTGCTGCAGCAGCTGGAAGGCAATCTCATCTACCCCAAGGTGGTGGGCAACTCCATCGGGCTCCCGGCCCTGTGGGTGCTGGCCGCCATCACGGTGGGCGGAAGCCTTATGGGCATCACCGGTATGCTGCTGGGCGTTCCTCTGGCCGCCGCCCTGTACCGCCTGCTGCGGGAAGATCTGGAACGGCGAGAAACTCAAAAATAACAAAAAGCTCACGGAGATCTTCCGTGAGCTTTTCTTCTGCTCTGTGATAATTACTTGATGGGGAAATCAAAATATGTACCGGGGAAGGGTTCGGGATCGATGCTGAAATGCCACCACTCGCACTCGTAGGGCTGGAAGCCGGCGGCCACCATGGCATCCCGGAGGATATAACGGTTCTTGCGCTGCTCGGGCGTCACGTCGGGACAGTCGGGCCAGCTGCGGGGATCCATAAAGTCAAAGATGGAACCCATATCCAGCTCCTGCTGGGTCTTCACGTCCACCAACGTCAGGTCCACGGCCTTGCCGCGGGTATGGCCGGAACGGCGGGCAATGTAGCCCTCCTCAAACATACGCTTTTTCTCGATGTTGGGGTACTGGATGGGCTTGCGGCGCTGATCCTCGTCCACTTCGCTCCAGCGGCAGAAATCATCCACTGCCCGCTGGGGACGGTAGGCGTCAAAGAACTTCAGCACATAGCCCTGCTCACGGAGCATATCGGCAGCCTTGACGCAGCCTTCGGCCACCACCTTGGCGGCAACCACCAGAGGCTGTTCATAGCCGTCGGCGGCGCGGCCCATGAAGTTGTCGGTACCGGCGTATTTGGCGTCGATGATGCAATCCTCGATCCACTCATCGATATAAACAAAACCCTCGGGCAGTTCCCGTGCCTTCGGGACAAAAACCGTACTCTGATTCATTTGATTCATCCTTTCTGTTGTACTGCCCTCATTATACCGCAATCCCGGCAAAAGTCAAAGTCCTTTTACAGAATGATGGGTTGGGTCTGCCGCCCCTCCAGCGCCGCCTCCATGGTCTGCTCGCAAAGGCCGAACCGTGCGGCCATGGACCGGGGTTTCTTCTCGTGATCGTCCTGGCTGAAGGGAACGAAGTACAGATTGCGCCGGTTCAGCAGACCGCCGATGTTTACTGCCGCTGTCCCCAGCGCATCGTTGGTGGAAAGCGCCAGCACCACCGGCCGGTCATTGCGCACCTGCGCCTTGATGGCCATCAGCACCGAGGTATCGGTGATGCCGTGGTGCAGTTTTGCCAGAGTATTGCCGGTACAGGGCGCCACCAGCAGCACGTCAAACAGCTTCTGCGGCCCCACCTGCTCCGCTTCGGCGATGGTGGTCATGGGCGGCCGCCCGGTAATGCGCTGCACATCCTGCACAAAATCCTTCGCCCGATAAAAACGGGTATCGGTCTGCGCCGCCGCGGGAGAAAGAATGGCGGTGACTTCGTTGTCCCGTGCCAGCCGTTCCAGCACCGGCAGGATCTGCGAAAACGTACAAAAGGAGCCGGTAATGGCCACCCCGATCTTTTTATCACGCATAGGTACCCTCCTTACAAAGTTCATAAACCGCGTTTCGAATGGCCAGCGCCCCGGAGACCGGCGTCAGCTGACCGGGCAGCGTCAGGGCGTGCACCGCCTTGATCTGCAGCGCTTTGGCGCGTTCCCAATCTACGCCGCCGGGTTTGGAGGCCAGATCCACCACCAGCGCACCGGGCCGCAGACGCTCCAGTACCATGCCGGTCAGCAGCAGCTCCGGTGCCGTATTGAAGATCACGTCAAAGTCCCCTGCCCGCGCCTCCAGTTCCCGGGACAGCATCGGGCGGTAGCCCTCCCCTTTCAGGATCCAAAGTTGCGCTTCCCTGCGGACCGCCACGCTCACCGATGCCGCCCCCATGGCCTTCAGCAGCGCCGCCAGCGGACGGCCGATGCCTCCGTATCCGATCACCAGCACATCGCTGCCCTTCAGGGTGCGCAGCCGATGGCGCATGGCTACCTGCAGGGCGCCTTCCGCCGTAACGGCGCCGTTTTCTTCCTTAAAGGACGGTAGACCGCCGTATTCCAGCACCGCAAACCCCTGTTCTTCCGCCGCCCGCCGCAGGCTGTCGTTGGCCTTTGCCGTCACCAGAAACGCCCCCGGCGGAAACAGGTTTTCCTTCCCCCACTGCTCCGGTTCGGGCAGCAGCTGTGCCCGGTGCCCGTCGGCGATCAGGAGATCGCACAGCAAATTCTGCCGTCGATCGCCACGCATCACCGCAAAATCCATACTTTCACGCATTTTCACATCACCTCTTTCGCTTTAGTCTATGTTTCGGCACCATCAGGGGTGCAAAAAAGACTATGCAAAATCGGAAAAGTGTGGTAAACTGAATTAGTTAAATTGGGATGGTATTGTCCATTTCGCATTATCGGTCTTTTCATCTGTTTTTACGATAGAATCATTCTGAACGAGGAAGGTCTTTTCATGAACGATCTGAACTTTAATGAGATCCTGCGTTCCGGCACCCCCATCCACCTCATCGGTGTGGGCGGTGTTTCCATGCGTGCTCTGGCACGAATGCTGAAAGATATGGGCGCCCATGTTCGCGGCAGCGATCGGGACAGCTCCATTTATACCCTGCAGCTGGATGAACAGGGCATTCCCGTGGCCATCGGCCACCGCCCTGACAACGTGCGTGAGGCCGGTCTGGTCATCCGTACCGCCGCCATCAAGGACGACAACCCGGAAGTGGTGGCCGCCCGCGCCCAGAAGATCCCCGTGATCTCCCGTGCCGAGGCCTGGGGTGCCATTATGGAGCATTACGCCAAGGTGGTCTGTGTGGCCGGCACCCACGGCAAGACCTCCACCACCGCCATGATCGCCACCTTCGCTGAAGCGGCAAGCCTGGATCCAACCGTTATGGTGGGCGGCGATCTGCCCTCCATCGGCGGCACGCTGCGCATCGGTCACGGCGATCTGTTCGTGGCGGAAGCCTGCGAGTATCAGAACTCTTTCCTGTCCTTCCACCCCACGCTGGCAGTCATTTTGAATATCGACCGGGACCACCTGGACTTTTTCAAGGATACCGATGACATCATCCACTCGTTCCGTACCTTTGCCCGGCTGACCCCCACCGACGGTGCCGTCATCCTCAACGGCGATGACGAAAACTGCCTCCGCATGGCCCGTGATCTGGACCGTGAGGTCATCACCTTCGGCTTCGGTGAAAACTGCGACGTCCGTGCCGTCAACCGTACCTTCCGCAACGGTCTCAACTGCTGCGACGTGCTGTACAAGGGTGACCTATTCTGCCGTATCGCCCTGAAGGTGCCCGGCGATCACAACCTGATGAACGCCCTTTCCGCCGCCGCCGTGGCCATTCGCCTGGGTGTGCCCTCCGACGAGTTCGCCAAGGGCATCGGCGCCTACAACGGCGTGGGCCGCCGCTTTGAGTTCAAGCGTGCCTGGCGCGAGGCAAATATCTACGACGACTATTCCCACCATCCCACCGAGATCGAAGCCGCCCTCAAGGCAGCCAAGACCCTCTCTCCCAACCGGGTGGTTTGCATCTTCCAGCCCCATACCTATTCCCGTACGGTTTCTCTGCTGGATGAGTTCGCTCTGGCCCTGTCCCACGCCGACAAGGTCATCCTCTGCCCCATCTATGCCGCCCGTGAAGTCAACACCTACGGCGTTTCTTCCGAGGATCTGGCCAAGCGCATCCCCGGCGCCGAAGTGGCCGTCGACCTGCGCCACGCCGCCCAGCTGCTGGGCGAGCAGATCCAGCCCGGCGATCTGATCTTTACCATGGGTGCCGGCGACGTCTGCAAGCTGGTGCAGTACCTGAACTGAGGTAACTATGGCAAGCTTACTGACCCATACCCTGAACACCCGGTTTCTGCGTGAGGGATCCTTCCGCTACGTCCGCAGCGATGTGCCCGACCGGCTCTCCGAAGCGGATATCCGCTGGCTGCTGGAGCATGACGTGCGCACCGTGGTGGATCTCCGCGCCCTCAACGAGGCCGAAAAGCGGCCCTGTCCGCTGGAGCGGCACCCCGACTTTACCTATTATCACAGACCTGTGAGCACCGGCGACATCGTCCCCCTGTGCGTGGAGGATGTCCCCCGTTCCTATATGGCCATGGCCGACGAAAAGATGGAAGAGATCATCGAGCTGGTGGAAAACGCCCCCACCAACGTGCTGTATTTCTGCAACGCCGGCAAAGACCGCACCGGCGTTCTGTCCGCCCTGTTGCTGCGCCGTATGGGCGCCTCCCGTCAGGAGATCGTGGACAATTACCTGATCACCGCTGCAAACCTCAAGGAGATGCTGGCAGAGTTCGTGGCCAAGCGCCCCGAATTGAGCCTTCACGTGGTCACCCCCCGCGCATGGTATATGGAAACCTTTTTGGACAGATATGAGGCCCGGAAGGCCTCCCGCTGAAAGGAGTTTTCCCTTTGGATAACGGCACTGTAAAGCTGTATACCCGTCAGAACGACAAGACCCTTGCCCAATTGGAGCGGGACGGCAGGATCATCAATCAGCGTGCCTATGTGCGCCTGCATTTCGGTGACATGGCCGACCACTATCTGGAAAGCTACGACTGGTTCACCGCGGAAGCATCCAAACGGGTGCCCAAGCCGGATGATGTCAACGCTTCCATCTGGTGCTCCATCAGTGCCAACAACTGTCTCAAGCCCATACCGGGAACGGTCGTCTATGTGCTGGAAGTGCCCAAAGAACAGGTCATCTATTTCGATGAAGGAAAGTGGGACTACGTCCTCAACCGCATCTACCTCCCCGCCGATGAAGAGGACCGGCTTGCCTACAAAAAACACCTGAAGGCCCTGGGTGTGCAGAACGGCTTTGAGTTCTTCCAGGGTCGATACAAAGGAATGTATCCCCAGGAGACCGAACGCATCCGGGAAAGCTGGAAGCGGGTTTTCCAGATCGACAACTGGACCATTTTTAACGTCTGCGGCAACATTTGGGAAATCCGCGAAGAATGGATCCGCCAGATCGTCCGTCCCGGCGAAAGTCTGGAAGGACTCCCTTATTGAAATAAGAAAAAAGTCAGCTCAATGAGCTGACTTTTTGTTATTTCAAAACACTGAGGGGATCCACGGGGATGCCCTCGTCGGTCATTTCCAAATGCACGTGACACTCCTGGGCGCTCTCCGCCAAAACGTTGTTGCCCGCACGGCCGATGGTCTGTCCCGCGGCAACGGTGGAGCCTGCTTTCAGCCCGTCCTGGGGCAGCACGCCGCAGTACAGGCTCTCCAGCCGCGCGCCGTGGTCAATCCGCAGGCAATGTCCCATCATGGCATCTTCATAGATCTCGACCACCACGCCGTCCAGCACCGCCAGCACCGCGTCGCCTTCGTCGCAGGCAAAGTCCGTTCCGCCGTGGGTCCGCCAGTCACCCATGGTGGGATCAAACACCAAGGTTTCTCCCGAGTACTCCCGAACCACCTGACTTTCCCTGACGGGATAGGTGAACACCGGTGTCTTTACCTGTGCCACGCCGCTGACCTGCACCGCGTTGGCGGGCGGTTCGGTCCGTGCCGCAGGTTTGCTCTCCTGTACCGTTATCTGGGCAGGAGCCTCAGCCTGCACCTGCTGTTTGGGTTGGGTCGGTTTTTCGGTGACCTTGGGCTGGGTCGGCTTCTCCGTGGGGATCTCCAGATCTGTCACCGGATTGGACACACCGGCCTTGGGCTGGGTGGCCTGCTGATTGATCAACTCACCGTCCACCGCGACTTCCCGGGGGGCGGTAAAAAACAAAACATAGGTCGAAACGCCGATCGCCATCACGCAAAGGCTCAGGATCATGTAAAATCCTTTGCTTTCGGCAAATTGCAGCGCGCGCTGAATAAAGTTTCCTTTCTGCATATCGTGCACCTCCGGCATTAGTATCGCCGTGGTGCGCAGAGTTTATGCACTCATCCCTCCAGCCGAAGCTGCGTACCGGGGTAATAGTGATACAGGATCTGGTCGTAGGTCTGCCCGTCCATGGCCAAATACCGCGCGCCGTACTGGCTGAGTCCCACGCCGTGGCCGTATCCCACCGTGGTGAACACCAGATTTTCCCCATCCACCTTCACTTTGAAATTAGCGGAGTTCAGGCCCGCGGCCTGCCGTACCTGGCTGCCGGTGAGGCGCACCTCCCCTACCAGCACGTCGATGACGCTGCCGGCTTCCGAGCGATGGGAATCCCGGAACCAGGTACCGGGCGCGCCCGAGAAATCCGCCTCCGGCGCTATGGCCAGGACGGCGTCGCGGAAATCGCTCTGCCGCAGGGTCACGGTGCCCTCATATTGGCTGCAATCGCTGCCGCCGGGGCTGTCCACGCTGGTGAGATAGGGCAGCGCCCTTCCCCAAACGTCTGCGGCGCTTTCGGTTTTTTCCGCGGAGGCAGCGCAAAACACGGCGGCGATGGGCTCGTCCTCGTAGACCAGGACCATCCCGTCGGTTTCGGCCACCGCAGTTTCCAGCCGCTGTCGATAGACCTCCGCGCTTTCGCCCCAAAGGGCATCCGCCTCCACAGCAAGATCCAAAAAAGCCTCGCAATGCCCGGGATCGTCGCACAGGTCGGCACCGTTATGGCCTTCGGGCAGCACCTCTTCGCCGCTGTACAGCGCCATTTTGTAGAGGGTATACGTTCGCGCGGCAACCGCCTGCGCCTTCAGCGCTTCTACCGGGAATCCGGCCGGCATCTCCGCCGCCAGAACGCCCACCAGGTACTCTTTCAGCGCCAGCGTACGCGTCTGTCCGCCAACGGAAAGGCACACCGTCGTATTTTCGTCATAGGACGTTCGCTCCGGCAGCGCAAGCGTGTTTTCCGCCACCACAGCATCGGGTTCAAACACCTTTTCCGACGTTTCCGCAGCGAGACCCACCGTCAGCAGCGGAGAACTCACCGCGCAAACCGTCAGCAGCAGCACAAAACTCAACAGTTTCTTCATGATTTATCATTCCCTTTTTCCACGATTTATGTTATACTGAAAAAGCTTATGGACATGCCATGGTCCATCATACGAAAGAACACTGTCTTTTATGTTAGGATGCGATACAAATGAAAACCAATCATAAACTCTCGGCACTGCAGATCCTTCTCGCCGTCCTGTTCGGCCTGGTCTTGGCCTTTCACCGGCAGAGAGCCGCCTCCGGCGGTGAGATGTTCCTGGTGGCTCTGGCCGCCGCTTTGATCCTTGCAGCCACCTCTGCCGCCACCGAAAAGACCCGTAAGAAACTGCAGCTCAAGGCCGCGTGCCCCGACAAGCTGGCCTTTTCCCTGCTGGCCGCCGCCGGTTTCCTGTTTCTGCTTTCCGCGGTGCTTTTCCTGCTGCAGCAGGAGTTTTCCTCTTCTATGAGTCTGATCGTCGCGGCACTCTTCGGGTTTTCCGGCGTCGCCACCCTGCTTCGCCTCACCCAGCGTGACAGCGGAAAGCTTGCGGCGGTCTTCTCCCTGATCCCCATTTTCGCCTTGAGCTTTTATCTGCTGATCTTCTACCGCACCAACGGCGACAATCCCTATCTGTCCACCTTTGGATACGAGATGGCTGTTCTGCTGGTGACCCTGTTGGGCGTCTACGGTGCCGTTGCCGGCCGGTTTGAAAAGCCCCGCCCGCTGTTCCGCGTGATCCTGTGTTCCGTCGGCATCTGCCTGCTGATGCAGGAAGGCTGCGCTTCCCTGCTGATGCCCGTAACGGTCTTCAACATCCCCGGCTTCTCTCTGGGCACCCTGGTGATGATGATGGCCTCCGGCCTGGTACTCTGCCACGGTGTGGGTTATCCCCCGGTGCGGGAAGTGTTTGAAGCGGATGACAGCGACGAGGACGAACCCCAGGACGCGTAAAGAAAACCCCACGGCCGTTCCGTGAGGCTCCATAAACCAGTGAATCCTCCCTATGAGAGCTCTCACAGGGAGGATTTTTTGTTTCGCAATCCTGCGGCGCGGTCAATGCGATAAATCGCTTGTACAGAGGCGCGCTCTTTATCCGTTGGCCAACTTGGTCAAATACTCTTTACCGGGTGCAGTTCAATGTATCCCCTTGTGCCGACAGGCTCCAATTGAATACGGGGATTGCTGTCATCCCAAGCATATCCAATGCTTTGAGGGTTGTATTTCTTGATTGCATCCCATACCTGCTGAATTGCCTCACCAAAGTTTTCCTCTTCAAAAGGTTCGCCCTGGAACATGATGTATTTGCATTTAGGTAGTTCGATGACC